>JAKJFA010000006.1:27102-55219 GCA_022705135.1 Pseudomonadota bacterium
AAACCGCCACGTCAAATCACTGGCACAGAACGTCCAGGAGAAAGTGCGCGCAGCGGGGGGCGAAGTCCTTTCCGTCGAAGGCGAGGACAACGGCGAGTGGGTACTGGTCGATCTCGGCGACGTCATTGTCCATGTCATGCAACCCATGATCCGCAGCTACTACAATCTTGAGGAACTCTGGCAAGCCACGCCCGCAGCCCGGCGCAAGACGGCCGAAGCCGGTCGCACGACAGGATGAAACTGGTCGTGCTGGCCGTCGGCCATCGACAAGCTTCCTGGATCGAAGCGGGCTGCTCCGAATACCTCAAGCGCATGCCGCGCGAACTAACGGCCAGCATCGTCCACATCAAGCCGGAGGCGCGCGGCTCGAAAACGCGCGAACAGATCCTGGCGGCGGAAGCCCGGCGAATCCGCGATGCCCTGCCTTCACCATGCCGCCTGGTGGCGCTCGATGAGCGCGGCGACGAGTTGACCACTCTCAAATTCGCCCAGCGCCTCGAGCACTGGATGCAGGAGGGACGAACGATCGCTTTCGTCATCGGTAGCGCCGACGGCATCGACGAAGGCTTGAAATGCGCCGCGGAAGACTGTCTGCGTCTTTCCAGCCTGACCCTGCCGCACGGCATGGCGTGCCTGCTCCTGTGTGAGCAACTGTACCGCGCCAGCAGCGTGCTGAAGAACCACCCTTATCATCGTGAGGGGTGAGGGGGTGGAAACGTGATGAAAAATGAAAGATGAAAGGTGAGGAATAGCGATGCGCATTTATCTTGCCTCCCAGAGCCCGCGCCGCCGCGCACTGCTGGCACAGGTCGGCATTGGCTTCGATACCCTCTCGCTGCGTCAGGGCCAACGCAGCGACCACGAAGTGGATGAGACCCCACAACACGACGAACCGGCAGAAGCCTACGTCGAACGCCTGGCGCGCGCCAAGGCGGCACACGGCAGCCGCATCATCGCCTTGCGGCATCTGATGCCACAGCCTATCCTCGCTGCCGACACCACGGTCGAGATCGACGGCGACATCATTGGTAAGCCGGACGATGATGCGCACGCCATGCGCATTCTCAAGCGCCTGTCCGGACGCACACACCGCGTCCTGACAGCAGTTGCGGTTCTACTGGACAGCCGGATAGAGTCCGCTCTGTCGGTCAGTGAAGTCCGTTTCCGGCCGCTGGAGGAAAAGGAAATCCGCCATTACCTCCTGAGCGGAGAACACCGCGACAAGGCAGGCGCCTACGGCATCCAGGGGCGAGCCGCGCTCTTCGTCGAGCACCTGGCCGGCGACTACAACGGCGTGATGGGCCTGCCGCTGTGCCAAACCGGCCAGCTTCTCAAACGCTTCGGCTACGAAATCCTCTGAAGCGTATTAACAGGCTGTTAAAACAGCAGGCGGCGTAGCGCCGGTCAGCGCCGAACCTTCTTGCAGTTGGCGATTTCGGCATCCGTCATTACAGGTTTGATGACGCAGGAGCGCTCACGTTCTGCCTTCAGGCGTTTCTGCTCCTCGATCTTGGACAGCCGGATTTGCTCATCCCGACGCCTGGCTTCCTCAGAATCGAGCTTGGCCTTTTCCGCTGCCGCTTCCTGTTCCTTGCGCTTTTGCTCGGCCGCTTCGTCCGACTGCTGTTTTTCGGCGGCGCGCTTGGCAATCTCGGCCTGTCTGGCCTGAGCATCAGCAGACGCCTGGGCTTCCCGCAGGCTCTTTTCGTATTCGGAGTCTGCCGCAGATGCGGCCGCCGGAGCAGGGGTCTTGGGTTCCGCCGCTCTGCTTGCGAACGGCGCCGCAAAAAGAACGGCGACGGCAATCAACGTCATTCCTAGCGTGTTCCGTTTCATTCCATAATCCTCAAACACAGTGTACCCGGCCAATCTGACACAAAGGAGCGGCCAGGGCAAGAGGCAAGCGCGTTCCGGCCGCTTCAACCGGCCATTTCCGCCACACCCGGCATCCACTCGTGCAGCATGCGGTTGAGGAAACGCCGGCCCAGCAGGCTGGGAACCACACGGTCCCCATTCAGATAGAGCAGGCCCTGCGCTTGGGCACGCCGTAATCCCGGTTCGAGCTGCGCCGACGGCAGGCCGGTACGCTGCGCGAACAAGCCGAGCGGAAAGCCCTCATTCAAGCGCAGCGCATTCATCATAAACTCCAGCGGCAAATCGCCTGGGGCAATCTCGTGTTCCTCATGCACCGGTGTTCCAGCCGCGCCATGGCGCAGGTAGTCCTGGGGATGGTTCCAGCGCACCTGCCGAACGATGCCGTGCCCGATGCTGATTTTGGCATGCGCCCCGGCGCCAATACCGAGATAATCGCCAAACTGCCAGTAGTTCAGATTGTGCCGACATTGCTGCCCGGCCTGCGCAAAGGCAGACGTTTCGTAGTGCCGATAGGCCGCATCCGCCAGCCGCGACTCGATGGCCTCCTGCATGTCGGCGCACAAGGCTTCATCGGGCATGTCCTGCGGCGGCACGGCAGCGAAACGCGTTCCGGGTTCCAGCGTCAACTGGTAACAGGACAAATGCTGCGGCCCGAAGGAGAGCGCCATATCGACATCGGCGAGCGCCTGCACCAGACTTTGTCCAGGCAAGCCATACATCAGGTCGAGATTGAATGACTCGAAATTCCGGCTGGCCAAATCGGCGGCACGCCGGGCTTCATCGGCCGAATGGATGCGCTCCAGAACCTTGAGGCTGGCGCAATCGAAGCTCTGGATGCCCAGCGACAAACGGGTGATGCCCGCCGAACGCAGCGCGCTGAAGTCCGCCGTGTCCAGCGTTCCCGGATTGGCCTCCAGGGTGATTTCCGCCCCGTCCTGCCAGGGCAGACGGCAATGGATTCCTTCCAGCAGGCGGCCAATCGTTGCGGCTGAAAACAGGCTGGGCGTTCCGCCGCCTAAAAACAGGCTCACCGGTCTTCGCCCGCCCAGCGCGGGCAAGGCCTGCTCCAGATCGGCCAACAAGGCCGTGACATAAGCGTCTTCCGGCAAAACGCCAGAAGAGGGGTAGGAATTGAAGTCGCAATAGGGGCACTTGCGCACGCACCACGGGAAATGGAGGTAGAGCGCCAGTGGCGGCAATTCCGGCAAATTTGGCGGCATTAACGGCGCTGCCGGAGCTTCTCGACCAGCTTGGCCATGGCTTGACCGCGGTGCGAGCGGCGATTTTTCTCTTCGGCCTCGATTTCGGCCACCGTCAATGCCAGTTCGGGAACAAGGAACAGCGGGTCGTAACCGAAGCCACCGTCGCCGCGCGGCTCCAGGACGATCTCGCCGTGCCACTCTCCTTCGGCGATGATGGGTTGCGGATCATCGGCATGGCGCACGAATACCAGCACCGCGACGTAATGGGCGCGCCGATCTTTTTTTTCGGCCAGTTCGGCCAGCAGGCGGGCGTTATTGCGCTCATCCGACTTGGGATCTCCCGCGTAGCGCGCCGAATGCACCCCAGGCTCCCCGCCCAGTGCCGAGGCGCACAGGCCGGAATCGTCCGCCAGCGCGGGCAACCCGGTCAGCCGCGCAGCGTGCCGCGCTTTGGCCAGCGCATTTTCGACAAAAGTGCAGTGCGGCTCGTCCGCCTCGGGCACGCCAAGCGCTCCCTGCGGCACCAGTTCAAACCCCAGCGGTGCCAGCATCGCCGACAGTTCGACCAGTTTCTTGGCGTTATTGGAAGCCAGTACCCATTTCATAACAACATCCCTGATTACAAAACCCGGAGGCGTAGAGAACGCAGCGCAGAGAAAAAATGTTTTCAGAACTCTGCGGTACTCTGTACCCTCTGCGCCTCTGCGTTGAAAATGCGCTACCTTGTCTCGCGCGCTGCTTTTTGCGCTGCCATGATCTGGCGCAAGCCCTGTTCGGCGAGGTCGAGCAAAGCGTTCATCTGGGCGCGTGAAAAGGGCTCGCCCTCGGCAGTACCCTGCACTTCGATGAGCCCGCCTGAAGCGGTCATCACCACGTTCATGTCGGTGTCGCAGTCCGAATCTTCCGGATAATCGAGGTCGAGGACAGGCTGACCCTGGACCATTCCGACCGAAACCGCCGCTACCTGATCGTGCACTGGATTTGTTGCCAACGTCCCATCCGCCACCAGACGTTCACAGGCATCCATCAGCGCCACCCAGGCACCGGTAATCGCGGCACAGCGCGTTCCGCCATCGGCCTGCAGCACGTCACAATCCAGGGTGATCTGGCGTTCGCCCAGCGCCTCGAGGTCGATCACGGCGCGCAACGAGCGGCCGATCAGGCGCTGGATTTCCTGCGTCCTGCCGCTCTGTTTGCCCTTGGCGGCCTCGCGCGCCGTGCGGGTATGGGTCGAACGCGGCAGCATGCCGTATTCGGCAGTGACCCAACCCTCGCCCTTGCCGCGCAGAAAAGGCGGCACCTTGTCTTCGACACTGGCCGTGCACAAGACCCGGGTGTTGCCCATGCTGATCATTACCGAGCCTTCTGCGTGACAGGTGGCATGGCGGATGATTTCGATGCGGCGCAATTCATCGGCCTGACGTTGGCTGGGGCGCATGGTGTTCACTTTCCGGAATTGTATTTCTCGATGGTGGATCGGATTTCAATGATGGCCTTTTCGATTTCTTCCTCGGTCAATTCCATCTTGTGACCAGACTGACGGCCGAATTCTTCGAGTTTGGTCGTTACTTCGCCAGGCGACATCATCTGTGTCGACACGGCGCTGTCATGCCCGCCTTCCTGGTAGCCCTGTTCCCAACAGACGGCAACCACCGACAGGTTATCCCCCTTCGGACCGCCGCGCACCTCGGCTTCCTGCAGCAGGCCGGGAACCACCTGCATCAGATTGACGTTTTTGAGCGCAAGCGCCAGTTCTTCGCCAGGCATGACGCCCCACAGGCCATCGGTGCACAACAAGAGGACATCGCCGCGTTCCAGGGGCGTCTTGCGCGAAAAATCGATCTCGGGCGACACGTCGCCGCCCAGGCAGCTGTATACCTTGTTACGCTCGGGGTGCGTCGCCGCCTGATCCTGCGAAATGACACCCTCGTCAACCAACAGCCGGATACGCGAATGATCACGCGTCTGCGCTGCCACCTTGCCGCTGCGCAAGAGGAAAAGACGCGAGTCGCCGCTGTGCGCCCAGTAGGCAATGCTGTCCTGAACCAGGCAAGCCACGCAGGTCGTGCGGGGCGAATCGTCCAGCTTATGGGCCAGCGAATAGTCAAGGATGGCGTAATGGGCATTGCTCATGCTGCGTTGCAAAAAGCGGAAGGGATCGAAAATCTCCGGCCGTGCTTCGCGCTGAAAGGCCTCGGTCAGGGTTTGCACCGCAATCTGGGCAGCGATCTCACCGAAGTGGTGCCCCCCCATCCCGTCGGCGACCACCATGAGCAAAGCCTCGCGGGAATAGCAATAGGCAATCCTGTCCTCGTTGTTGGCGCGGCCGCCCTGAAGGCTCCCTTGGTAAATAGTGAATTTCATTAACTTCTCAGTTTATCGACAAGACGGTTAACCCAGTTATCCGGGGGTTTGGCAACAGGGGCATCGGCCGCGTTGGTTGCGGGCGTCACCAGAGTTTTCTGCAATGACAAAACGCTTTGCGGCCGATAGAGATGATTCAGACTCAGGCACCAGTCGATGATTTCGAGCAGATGATCCGAATACTGTCCTTCCCAGCGTACCATGGCCGGCACCAATTCGTCGTTGGCCATACGCGCATCCGCTGCCTGCGGTGCGCCCCCGGCAAGGCAGGCGTACATGGTGGCGCCAACGCTGTAAATGTCGCTCCACGGCCCCAAATCCTTGCGCGACCCGTAATGCTCCGGCGAGGCGAAGCCGGGCGTGTACATCGGCTTCAAGATCGGCTGTTCGTTCATCAGGGTTTGGCGCGCCGCGCCAAAGTCGATCAACACCGGAGAGTTATCCGTGCGCAAGTAGATATTGGAAGGCTTCAGATCGAGGTGTAACAGCTTGCAGGAATGCACTTCGCGCAGCCCGTTCAGCATGCGGGTAAAGACGCCGCGAATAAAGCGTTCGGAAATATGGCCCTTGTGCTTGATGATGAATTCCTGCAGGGTGCGCCCGTGCTCATACTCCATGACCATATAGACCGTTTCATTGGCACGGAAAAAGTTGAGCACGCGCACCACATTCGGGTGCGACAGTTTCGCCAGCGCCCGCCCTTCCTCAAAAAAACATTTCATGCCATAACGAAACGCCCCCAGATGTTCGGGTGCGATGACCGGGCACGTCTGTCCTTCGGTGCGCAGCGCCAAGCTATTGGGCAGGTACTCCTTGATGGCGACATCGACGCCCGCCGCATCCTGCGCCAGGTACACGATGGAAAAACCGCCGAGCGAAAGCTGGCGCTCGATGGTGTATTCCTCGAGTTGATAACCATTCGGCAAAGGATGATTAGCTTGTTGTGCCATCGAAGGGCCAGTATGATCCGCGTTTTGGACTATTTTCGGGCGTTGTCTATCGCCTGTAAAGCTGAATTCGGACAATGATGATCCAGAGCATGACCGGCTATGCAGCCAAAACACGCGATATCGGTTGCGGATCCCTGCAGATCGAGCTTCGGGGCGTCAATTCCCGCTTCCTGGATCTCCACTTTCGCATCCACGACGATTTGCGCGCCCTCGAAACGCCCCTGCGTGAGCTGCTGAGCGCATGCATCACGCGCGGCAAAGTCGAGTGCCGACTTTATTTCAACGCCACTGGCAGGACCCCGGAACAGAACCAGTTGGTACCCGAACGCCTGCAAGGCCTCAAGCGTCTTCAGGAAGAAGTGATGGCGGCACTACCGCACGCTGCCCCGCTGTCCGTGTCCGAAGTCCTGAACTGGCCCGGAATATTCGGGGACGAGACGCTTGATCTCACCGTCCTCTCACCGGCCGTTCTCGAAACCGCTGCCGAGGCGCTGGCCGAATTCACCGCCAGCCGCGAACGCGAGGGCAGAAAACTCGCAGACATCATTCTCGAAAAAGTGGCCTGCATGCGCACCATCGTTGACGAGGTTGCGCCGCTCATTCCACAGGCGCAGGCGCTGTTTGCCGAAAAACTGCGGCAGCGCCTGCTTGAAGCACTCAGTGCCGCCGACGACGAGCGCATCCGCCAGGAAGTCGCCGTTTTTGCGCACCGTATCGATGTTGCCGAGGAACTCTCACGCCTCAATACCCATCTCGACGAGATCGAGCGCATCTTCAAGCAGGGCGGTGCCGCCGGCAAACGGCTCGATTTTCTGATGCAGGAACTCAACCGGGAAGCCAATACCCTCGGCTCCAAATCCGCACTGACCGCGGTCTCAAAAGCCTCGATCGAACTGAAACTGCTCATTGAGCAGATGCGCGAGCAAATTCAGAATTTAGAATGATCCCAGAAAAAGCAAGGCTCCTGAACTCAAGGCAAATCAAAGGCTCTCCACCAGATCGATCATCCGGTTGACGTAACCCCACTCGTTGTCGAACCAGACCATCACATTGGCCAGGCGCGCACCGCTCATTCTGGTTTGACAGCCATCAACGATGGCCGAATGCGGGTTATGAATAAAATCGACCGAGGCGTGCGGATCATCCGAGTAGGCGAGCAGCCCCGGGAATCGGCCGATGGCGGCCTCCTTCAACAGCGTGTTGATTTCTTCTGCCGTCGCGGGCTTCGCCAGGCTGGCCACCAGATCCACCGCCGAAACATTAATCACCGGGACGCGAATCGCTTTGGCCTCGACCCGACCGGTCAGTTCGGGCAACAAACGCGCGACACCGCGCGCCAGCCCGGTGGAGACCGGGATCAGGGATTGCATGGCCGAACGCATGCAGCGCAGATCGGTATGGTGGTGGTAGCCGTCCAGCACCGGCTGATCATTCATCAGCGAATGCAGGGTCGTCAGCAGGGCGTGCTCGACCCCATAGGCGTCGTGCAGCAACTTGAGGACGGGGACAATGGCATTGGTTGTGCAGGAGGCGCTGGAGAGGATGCGCTCGCGCCCGGTCAGTTGATCGTGATTCAAGCCAAAGACGACCGTGGCATCAACATCGCTTGCGCCCTGGGCAGGCTGGGACAGCAGCAGACGCGGACAACCCGCCGCCAGAAAACGCTCGATTTGGGCGCGTCGGGTGTAGCGCCCCGAACACTCAACCAAAAGATCGATGTCGTAATGGCGCCAATCCACCTCTTCAGGCGCCTTGGCATGGGTCAGCGCGATGCACCGGCCATTGACTTCAAGGCCGCCGGACACGCTTCGGACCGTGCCGGGAAAACGGCCGTGCGTCGAATCGAAGCGGGCCAGATAGGCGATGCTCTCGGCTTCCGCCGGCTCATTGATGAGGACCACCTGCAATTGGTCCGCCTTGCCGGTTTCGTGCAGTGCACGCAAGAAACAGCGGCCGATGCGGCCAAATCCATTGATGGCAAGACGCCTCTGGGGCTTCGGACTCATGGAAGGCGTCAATAAACCACCAGATGAATGATCCCGCGGAACAAAATGCCAACGGCCGCACCTTTGAGCGCCGGGATGGCAAAAGCGGCAACGCGCTTGCCGGAGGAAACGAGCACCGCAACCCCAACCGGATCAAGCGGATTGATGGTGAATCCGGCAATTTTGTTGAGCTCGACAGCCGTCATCGTTTTTTCTTGAATCATCGGCATGGTCGCGCCCATCATGGCGGTCCCGCCGGCAATGTATTTGGTGACGATCGACAACACCGCCGCGCCGGAAATTCCGACCAGAGACAGGATCGGGGCAAAAATCGTTTCGATGAGCTTGATGGCGCCAACCGCTTTCAGCACGTTGACCAGCAAGACCGCCAACACCAGCATGGGCAGTGCTTTCATCACCAATTGGAAACCTTCCTCGGCACCGATCATGATGGTCTGAACCAGTTTTTGCTTTTGCGTCTCTTTCTTGATTTCTTCCGCAGCGCTCTTTTCGACATGATCGTCGAGATCGCGGGCAAAAATCCGGTAGGTCATAAAACTTGCCAGCAAGCCGCCAGCCACAGAAGTCGCCATGGTAAAAGGCAGGTCCAGGCCAACGACCACCAGCGGGAAAGTTGCATTGGCTTGCGACATGGTCAGGATGGCCGCCAGCGAGGATGAGATTTTGCGGTCTGAAATTTCGACATCCTGATCCATGATCCGGAACGTTGATACCGGACCCGCAAAACTGACCAGCAAAATTTGCAGAATGGCAAAAGCGCCCAGTCCAGGCAAACCAAACACCAGCAGAACAGGCGCCACAACAATGGCTGCCAGACGCAAAACTCCCTGATGATCGAGAACGCGCATGAACGCCATCATGAAGACCATGATGGGCATCAGGACAAAAAAGGCGAGGTTGAAGCCGGTCTTGCCGGCCGCCAACATCAGGTCAAGAAATATCTGCATACTTCACCTTTCCATGTATATCCGGCGCCCGTACTCGGGTTTCCATCAGTACCGGGGTCGGCGCGCTGTTCTTTATTCCTTGCGCTCCGGCGCTCCGCTGTTTTTGTTGCCCCCATCAAGACGACGCGCCTCTTCCTCGGAGATGACTTCCAGGACATTGACCACCTTGCGCACGCCCTCGGTCGTGCGTGCAACGTAAATCGCCGATCTGGCTTCGTTTTCATTGACGATGCCGAGCAGATAAACCACCTGCGCCTCGGTCACCACCTTGACCCGGTTGGGCGAGAACTGTCCCGCATCGATGAAGCGCGTCTTGACCTTGGAGGTAATGTAGGAATCGGAGCTGCGCGCCGTCAACGAACTGATTCCGGCCACTTGCAATTCGTTGTAGGCAACAAGCACATTTTCCGTCTTGGCCGCAATCTCGCCGATGTCCAGCTTGGTCTGCTCATTGGGCACTTCACCCGTCAACAGGACCTTGCGGTTGTAACTGGTGACATTGAGATGAACCTTGTCACCAAAGCGCTCACCCACCCGGCCCGAAATTTTCCATTCGATGGTTTCGTCCTCAGTCTGGGTCCCGACCGTGCGCCGGTCGGTCACCGTCATCACTCCGACCGCAACTCCGGTGGCGACGACCGGAAAACAGCCCTGCAACAAGGGAAGCGCCGCGACCAAAACAAGGGCAAACCAATATCTCCGTGTCGTCTTCATTCTTCGACTCCAAGCAAAAGTCCATCAATTCCATCGCACAGGCAGTGAATGATCAACAAATGGGTTTCCTGGATGCGCGCCGTGCGGGCCACCGGAACACATAGTTGAATATCGTCGTCCCGCATCATGGCGCCAATCTTGCCGCCATCCCGCCCGGTCAGCGCGATGACGCGCATTTCGGCCTCTTGCGCTGCAAGAACCGCCTCGAACACATTGGCCGAATTCCCCGAGGTGGAAATGGCCAGCAGGACGTCACCAGCGTTGCCCAATGCGCGCACCTGGCGCGCGAACACCTGGCTGAAATCGTAATCGTTGGCGACCGCAGTCAAAATCGACGTGTCGGTCGTCAGGGCGATGGCGGCCAGTTCCTGGCGCTCCACCTCGAACCGCCCAACCATCTCGGCCGCAAAATGCTGCGCATCGGCCGCCGATCCGCCATTGCCACAGGCGAGGATCTTGCCACCGTTGAGAATGCATCCGGTCAAAATCTCGACGGCCGCCGCGATCGGTGCCGCCAGCAAACCGGCGCTTTCCTGTTTGGTGTGGATGCTTTCCTCAAAATGCCGCGTCACTCGGGCAATCAAATCCATGGTGTTTCCCGTCAATGTCCTTGTAGAACCGGGCGTATTTTAGCAGGTTGCTGAAAAACCCTCCGGGTGATTGCGTTTGAGAAAAATCTGGATTTAGCCAAGCTACCGGCAAATGGAGCGTAGCAAGCTAATCGCCAGCTGAGAACGCGTCTTTGATCCAGTCGATCGACGCCCCATCCAGACGATCAAGCAGGACGCAATCGAAGCGGCAATCGCATTCCGGCAGGTGCATCAGGTAATGTCGCGCCGCCAGAATGAGGCGGGCCCGTTTGCCCGCACCGATGCTAGCCGCCGCTCCACCGTAATCGGCGCGGCGGCGCAGGCGCACTTCGACAAACACCAGCACCTTGCCCTCGCGGCAGATCAGATCGATCTCGCCGCCGCGAACCCGGAAGTTGCGCTCGAGCAACTGAAGTCCGCGCTCCTGCAGATAGGCCGCCGCCAAATCCTCTGCGGCACGTCCGCTGCCCCCCACTTGCGTGTTATCGTATCCAGGCCGCCGCATCGAAAGTCCGCCATGAAACAAGAGTCCGCAGTATTGTATGTCGTCCCCACCCCGCTCGGAAATCTGGCCGACATCAGTCCCCGCGCTGCCGAGACTCTGTGCGCCGTGCGCTGGGTTGCCGCCGAGGATACCCGGCATACGGCTCCCCTTTTGAAACACCTCGGCGCCGCAGGAAAACTGATTGCCGCCCATGAACACAACGAAAACGAAGCCGCGGAAAAGATCGTCGCCCTCCTGACCAAAGGCGAAGCGGTCGCGCTGGTTTCCGACGCCGGCACCCCCGGCATCTCCGACCCCGGCGCGCGTATCGTCGCCGCCGTGCGCGCCGCCGGTTATCACATTATCCCGCTCCCCGGCCCTTGTGCTGCCATCACGGCGCTCTCGGCCGCCGGCCTGCCGGATGCGCATTTTTTCTTTTATGGCTTTTTACCGGCCAAAAGCGCGCAGCGCCGGGCCGCCTTGATGTCACTGCGCGATCTTCCGGCGGCGCTGGTTTTTTATGAGGCGCCCCATCGCATCATCGCCACGGTCGAAGACCTTGCGTCGGCTTTGGGGGAAACGCGCACCCTGGTCATCGCCCGCGAACTGACCAAGCTGTTCGAAAGCATTCATGCTTGTCCGCTGGGCGAAGCCGCCGCTTGGCTGCAGGCCGATCCCCACCGGCAGAAAGGCGAATTCGTCCTCATCGTTTCCGGTATCCCTACGCATGAACGAGGCGGGGTGGCCGAAGCCAAACAGGTCCTCGAACTTCTGCTGGCTGACGGATTGCCAGTCAAGCAGGCGGTCCGGCTCGCTGCCAGCATCACCGACGCGAGCCGGAACGAGTTGTACCGCCTTGCGCTGGCATGGAAGGAACACGCTTCTTCCTGATCCTGCGCGCCATCTGCAAGAACACCCCGCCCATCAACAATTGCAGCGCTGCCAGCAGGATGAAGGTCGTCCGGTAGCCGAAATGTTCGGCCACCGGCCCCAAAATCAACAGCAACCCGAAAAACCCCCCGTCAAATGCGGTCACCACCCAGCCCGAGGCGCGCGATCGCCATTCCGGCGCAACGCGCGAGATCACCAATCCATTCAATCCGGGGAACAGCAGGCCATAGCCCAATGCGAAAAAGAGTGCTATCAGGGTCAGCTGCGGGAGCGAGGTGGCAAAGGGCCAGGCCAGGGTGGAACAGATCAACAACAGCATGAACCCGACCAACACAGCACGCTGGTGCCGGCCATCAGCCAAACGGGCCAGCAACAAACGGCAGACGGCGACGGTGATAAAAATGGCGGCCATGACGGGCGTGGCGGTGGCAGGCACGCTGCTGCTGCGACCGGCTTCCTGGACCAGCAGCGGAATCAGCTGCAATACCGTGCCGTAACTCCCGCCCAGAACAAAAAAGAACCCTATGGCCAGGGCCGTCTGAGCGGGTTGCGGGATGAGCCCGTCCGCCGTCCCCGGGCCGGATTCGCTCCGGGCTGGCTGGCTCGTCCGGCGTGGCAACCCCAGCGCGCACAGCATGGCCAGGCCGCTCAGCGCCACGCCCCCCAGGTACATGTCAGCATAGCCCGAGCGCAGCAGCAATCCTTCGGCGAGGCTGACCCCCGCCAGATTGCCGAGTTGGATGGCAAGAGCAATGTAGCCGATGCCTTGTGATTTTTTTCCCTCGGGAATCGAATGCGCCGCCAGCCCGAAAATGCTGGCAAAGACCATGCCGTGGCCAAACCCCTGGACAAAGCGCCAGAACAACAGGCTATACGAGAGCTGGGTGTAGTGCGATAGGGCAAACAGGCTGCAGGCCAGCAGGCCAATGCCAATGAGAATCAGGCTGCGCTCAGGGATGCGCGCGGCCCATTTGCCCGCCAGGGGCGCTCCGGTCACGATGCCGGGGAGAATGGCGGCGGAAAACCAGCCCAATACGCTTTTGTTGCCACCCAGATCGACGATCCAGCGTGCCGACAACAGCATGGTGGCAATGGCGGCAAAATGCAGCATGGACAGCAGTAAGAGTCGCCAGAACACCCGGCGCCTGTCGGCCGCTGACCCGGGGTTCAAAGACTCCGGCAAAGGCGGCGCCTCAGTATCAGACCACCGCCCCGTCGTCGTTGGCGCCTTCAATCCCCTTCTTGACCGGAACAATGAAGTGCTCGCGCGAAACACCCAGCCACATCGCCAGCGGGCTGGCGACCAGTACCGAGGAGTAGATGCCGAAGCAGATGCCGATGGTCAGCGCCAGCGCGAAATAGTAGAGGGTCTCGCCGCCAAACAGCAGCATCGACAACACCATGACCTGCGTGCTGCCGTGCGTGATGATGGTACGCGAAATAGTGCTGGTGATGGCGTGGTCAATCACCTCTGGCGTCGACAGTCCGCGTGAGCGCTTGAACGTTTCGCGCACCCGGTCGAACACCACCACCGATTCGTTCACTGAGTAGCCCAGCACGGCGAGCACCGCCGCCAGCACCGAAAGCGAAAATTCCCAATGGAAAAAGGCGAAAAACCCCAGGATAATCACCACATCGTGCAAATTGGCGATGATGGCCGAAACGGAAAACCGCCATTCGAAGCGGAAAGACAGATAAAGAACGATGCCGACAATCACGATGAACAGCGCCAGTGCGCCATTTTCAGCCAGTTCCTTGCCCACCTGCGGCCCGACGAATTCGACGCGCTGCTTCTTGCCACCGGGCGCTTCGGCTGAAATGGCCTGCATGACTGCATCGCCCAATTTGCTCGCATCCTGATCCGATTTCAAGGGCAAACGGATCAGAACATCCTGCGAATTGCCAAAATTCTGCACCATGAAATCGGTATAGCCGGCCTTGCTCAACCCAGTGCGAATCTTGTCCAGTTCCGCCGCCTGCGCATACTGCACCTCGATCAGCGTGCCGCCGGTGAATTCGACCGACAGGTTGAGGCCGCGAAACACCAGGAAACCGACCGCCAGCAGGAAGGTGATGAGCGAAATGATGTTGAACTTCAGCGCATGGCGCATGAAGGGGATATCT
Organism: Pseudomonadota bacterium; assembly: GCA_022705135.1. Lineage (GTDB taxonomy): Bacteria > Pseudomonadota > Gammaproteobacteria > Burkholderiales > Rhodocyclaceae > UBA1934. Next base: position 41,250 of record JAKJFA010000006.1, read on the forward strand.
TTTTTGATGCGGAAAAATTCCATGCTGTTTTCCCCTTATTTGGCGACGATGCCAGGTTTCCAGACTTGGCCGATGGAGATCGCTTCGAGCTTCTTGCGGCTGCCGTAGATGAGATTGACCAGAGCGCGTGAAACCACGACCGACGAGAAAATCGAGGTCAGGATGCCGAGGCAATGCACGACGGCAAAGCCGCGCACCGGACCGGAGCCGAAAATCAGCAGCGCCAGACCGGCAATCAGCGTCGTGATATTAGAGTCGAGAATGGTCCGGAAGGCATGTTCATAGCCCTCGCTGATCGCTGACTGCGGCGCCATGCCATCCCTCAGTTCCTCGCGGATGCGTTCGTTGATGAGCACATTGGAGTCGATGGCCATGCCCAGCGTCAGCGCCATGGCCGCGATGCCGGGCAGAGTCAGCGTCGCCTGCAAAAGCGAGAGCAGCGCCACCAGCAAAAACAAATTGGTAGAAAGCGCCAGCACCGAGATGAATCCGAACATGCGGTAATAGAGAATCATAAACACCGCGATGGCGGCAAATCCCCATAGGGTGGAACGGAAGCCCTTGTCGATGTTTTCCTTGCCGAGACTCGGGCCGATGGTGCGTTCCTCGACGATCTGCATCGGCGCCGCCAGCGAACCGGCCCGCAAGAGCAAGGCCACGTCATTAGCTTCCTGCGTCGTCATCTTGCCGGAAATCTGGACGCGGCCACCGCCAATTTCGGAGCGGATCACCGGTGCCGTCACTACCTCGCCCTTGCCTTTTTCAATGAGCAGAATCGCCATGCGCTTGTTGACGTTTTCGCGCGTCACGTCCTTGAAAATGCGCGCCCCAGCCGAATCGAGGGTCAAATGGACGGCTGGCTCCTGCGTCTGGTTGTCAAAACCAGGCTGGGCATCGGTCAGCCGGTCACCGGTCAACACAACCTGTTTCTTGACCAGGACTTTATAGCCGCTGCGTTCGGTATACAGCTCAGTGCCGAAGGGGGGGTTGCCTGCCAGCGCCAATTCCAGCGCTCCGGGCGTATCGTCGACCATGCGGATTTCCAGCGTCGCCGTCCGTCCGAGAATATCCTTGGCCTTGGCCGTATCCTGCACGCCGGGCAATTGCACGACAATGCGATCCGCCCCCTGCTGCTGAATCACCGGCTCGGCCACCCCGAGTTCGTTGATACGGTTATGCAAGGTCGTGGTGTTCTGCTTGATGGCGAATTCCTGGATTTTCTTCATCGCTTCCGGCTTGAGCGTGGCGACCAGTCTCAGATCCGTATCCTGCCCCTGCTCCACCACCAGAAGATCGGATTGGCGGTCCGCCAGCGCGTCCTTGGCTTTCTGGCGCAAACCGACATCGCGGAAACGAATGACCAGCCGCTCGCCCTCGCGGTTGATGCCGCCATGCCGGATGTTCTTGTCCCGCATCAGGGTCCGCAGGTCCGCGCCCATGGAGTCGAGGCGCTTGGTCAGCGCACCCTGCATGTCGACTTCCAGCAAGAAATGCACGCCGCCGCGCAAATCGAGGCCACGGTACATCGGCAGGGCGCCCAGGCTGGATAGCCAGCGCGGCGAAGCGGGAAGCATGTTGAGGGCGACCACATAGTGCGGGTCGCTTGCGTCGGGGATAAAGGCTTTGTCCAGAACATCCCTGGCCCGCATCTGCGCCCCCTCGTCCTTGAGGCGCACCTTGATGCCGATCGAATCGAGCTGAATGCCCTCATGGTCGATGTTCGCAGCCTTCAGCACCTCCTCGACCCGCGCCTGGGTGGCGGCATCAACCTTGACCGTGGCCTTGGTGCTGGACACCTGCACCGCCGGCGACTCGCCGAAAAAGTTGGGAAGGGCATAGATCAGGCCCAGAATCAGCGCAATCACGACGATGGCGTTTTTCCAAAGGGGATAACGATTCATTGCGAAACCATGAAGTAGAAATGAGGGGAAGGAAAGGGCGAGGCACTCACTTCCTCGCCACTTGGTCAGAGACTCTTCAGCGTTCCCTTGGGCAGGACCGTCGACACGGACGGCCGCTGAACCACGATTTCGACCGGCTCGTCCTTGATCTGGCTGATCTCGACGGTGACATACCCCTCGGAAACCTTGGTGATACGGCCGGTGATTCCACCCTGGGTCACCACTTCATCGCCTTTTTGCAAGGCCTCGACCATGGCCTTGTGTTCCTTCATTTTCTTTTGCTGCGGCCGGATCATCAGGAACCAGATGATGGCGAACATCGCCACCATCATAACGATACCCATATAGCTGTTGGCCTGGCCGGCGGCCTGCTGGGCGTGAGCGAGACTGATCATGCGCTGCTCCTTCGAATGCGTGTCGGTAAAGGGGCGAATTCTAACACTGTCTCACCCGATCCTGCCGAAACCGGTCAACCACACTGGCCAGGCTCCCGTCAGCGATGGCGGCACGCAATTCAGCCATCAAAGTCTGGTAGTAGTGCAGGTTATGGACCGTATTGAGCAGGCTGCCCAGAATCTCACCGGCACGGAACAGGTGGTGCAGATAGGCGCGGCTGAAATGGCGGCAGGCATAGCAAGTGCAGGTCTCATCCAGTGGCTGCGTATCGGACTTGTGGCGTGCATTCTTGATTTTCAGATCGCCGAAGCGGGTAAACAAATGGCCATTGCGGGCATTGCGTGTTGGCAGGACGCAGTCGAACATATCGATCCCGGCCTGCACCGCGGCTACCAAGTCTTCCGGGGTGCCGACCCCCATCAGATAACGCGGTTTGTCCTGCGGCAGGCGCGGCGCCACATGCGCCAGAATGCGCGCCATTTCCTCTTTCGGCTCGCCCACCGACAGTCCGCCGATGGCCATTCCGTCAAAACCGATTTCATCCAATCCAGCCAGGGATTCATCGCGCAGATCCTCATACATGCCGCCCTGCACAATGCCGAAGAGGGCATTGCGATTGCCGAGCGCGTCATGCTCGGCGCGCGAACGCGCGGCCCAGCGCAGAGAAAGGCGCATCGATTTCTCGGCCTCGGCCCGGCTGGCCGGATACGGCGTGCATTCATCGAAAATCATCACGATGTCGGAATCGAGCGCCTGCTGAATGCGCATTGACTCCTCGGGCGTCAGAAAAAGCCGGGTGCCGTCGATCGGCGATGAAAACTTGACGCCCTCCTCGCTGATCTTGCGCAAGGCGCCCAGCGAAAAGACCTGAAAACCGCCGGAATCGGTCAGGATGGGTTTGTCCCAGGCCATGAAGCGGTGCAGGCCGCCATGGGCGCGAACCACCTCCATGCCCGGCCGCAGCCAGAGGTGGAAGGTGTTGCCCAGGCAAATTTGCGTGCCCACCTCGCAGAGCATGTGCGGCGTCATCGCCTTAACCGTGCCATAGGTGCCAACCGGCATGAAGACCGGGGTTTCGACGACACCGTGGGCAAGCGTCAAGCGTCCACGCCGGGCTGCGCCGTCACGGGCGAGCAACTGAAATAACCGCATTTCGATCAACCAACCCGAAAGAACCGGCGCGCAGTGTAGCAAAAGCCGGCCCGAACTGCAGTTTTTATGAGCTTAACCACCCACGATAAAGCGGACAAAATCCCCTGCCGGCATCGGTCTGGCAATGTGGAAGCCCTGCACCTCATCGCAATGGAATAATTTGAGGTGGCTGAGCATTTGCTCGGTCTCGACACCTTCGGCAATGGTGCGCAAATCAAGGCTCTGCGCCATCTGGATGATGGTCCGCACGATCACCTCGTCTTCGGGGTCGGTCGCCATGTCGCGCACGAAGCTCTGGTCGATCTTGAGCTTGTCGACGTCAAAGCGCTTCAGGTAGGAAAGACTGGAATAGCCGGTACCAAAGTCATCGATGGAGAGTTTGACGCCGAGCGCTTTCAGTTGGCGCACGGTCGCCAGAACTTCCTCGGTGTCGCGGATCAGGATGGATTCGGTCAATTCGAGTTCGAGCCGGGCGGGGTCCAGTCCGGAAGCCTCCAGTGCATCGAGGACCGCCTTCTCCAGGTTGCCGCGCTTGAATTGCACGGCGGACAGATTGACGGCAACCCCCACGGCCGCGCCGCTGCATTTCGGCCAGCTTGCCGCCTGTCGGCAGGCTTCGCGCAGGACCCACTCACCAATCGTCACGATCAGGCCGCTATCCTCGGCCACCGGGATAAACCGACCCGGCGGCACCAGGCCAAGATCAGGATGCTGCCAGCGCAGCAAGGCCTCGGCGCCGATCAACGTGCCGCTCGCCAGCTCGATCTGCGGCTGGTAGTGAAGGACAAATTCGTCGCACTCCAGGGCGCGGCGCAAGCCGTTTCTGAAATTGAGGTGCTCGACAGCATTGACGTTCATCTGCGCATCGAAAAAGCGATAGGTGTTGCGCCCATGTTCCTTGGCGCGGTACATGGCCGTGTCGGCCTTTTTCAGCAGGGTGTCGAAATCCCGGCCATTGTCGGGGTAGAGCGCCACACCGATGGACACCGAGGTCATCAACTCGTTTCCGTCAATCTCGAAGGGGTGTTGGATATGATCACGGATCTTGTCGAGCACCGGGGCAGCTGCCTCAGGACTCTCCAAACCGGGCATGACGATCAGGAACTCGTCCCCGCCCTGACGACTGAGCGTATCGCTGCCGCGCACGCATTCCTTGAGGCGCTTGGCAACTGCTTTGAGCAGAACGTCGCCGGTCGTATGTCCGAGCGAGTCGTTGACCGTCTTGAAATTGTCGAGATCGAGGAACAGCAAGGCTACCTTGCTTTTCTCACGCTCGGCACCGGCAATGGCTTGGCGCACGCGGTCGCGCACCAACAATCGATTGGGCAGTTCGGTCAGCGCGTCGTGGTAGGCCAGAAATTCGATTTTCTGTTCCGCCGCCTTGCGCTCGGTGATGTCCCGGCTGACCGTAATCACGTCAGTGATGATTTTGTCGTCCTTCCAGACCGCCTGAACGCTGGCCTCGATCCAAACATAATGTCCATGCTTGTGGCGGAAGCGGTACACAATGGTCTGCGCTTCCTTGGTCAGGCGCGTCTCGAACTGGGTGTCCATGCGCTTCTGGACATCCTCGGGGTGCATAAACTCGCTGATGGCATGCCCTACCACCTCTTCCGGCGCATAGCCGGAGACATGCTGTATGGACGGCGAGATGTAAAGGTAATTTCCTTCCAGATCGGTACGGGCAATCACGTCATTGACGTTGTCCTCAATCAAGCGCAGCGTTTCTTCCTGACGGATGAGCCGTCGGTGCATCCGTACCGAATCGATGGCATTGCGCAACACCAGGCGCACCTCTTCTTCCTGCCAAGGCTTGCGCAGATAAAAGTACACCCCGGCCCGGTTGATGGCGCCGATCACCGCGTCAATGTCACTATAGCCGGTCAGGATGATGCGCTCGGTCGTCGACAAACGAGGCCGCATGCGCTCGAAAAACTGCACCCCGGTTTCTTCCGGCATGCGCTGGTCGCTGATAACCACGTCGATATCGAGGTGCTCATTCAGAATGGCTTCAGCCGTATCGGTATCGTCGGCGGTCAACACCTCGAATTCGTCACGGAACATGAAGCGGAAAGCGGTCAGGTTCCATTCTTCATCGTCGATGTAGAGAATCTTGGGTAGTTTATTCGGCATGTCGTGCTTCCCCTTTTGCAGCGTCTTCAGCATTTCTCGGCAGGATGATCCGGAACAGCGTCCCGCCTTCCTTCCCGGCCTCGGCCTCCAGCACTCCGCCATGAGCGTGGATGATCCCATAGGCGATCGACAGGCCGAGCCCCATTCCCAGGCCGACGTTCTTGGTCGTATAGAAGGGTTCAAACAGGTGCGCCCGTGTTTCCTCGCTCATTCCGGCGCCGCTGTCGATGACCTCGGTGACCACCACGGGTTCACCTTCGCGTTGCGATTCGCGCGTCCGGACCGTGATGGAATCGCCATTGCCACCGCCTGGTTTTTCATTGATGGCATCGACCGCGTTGCTGATGAGATTGACCAAAACCTGGTTGATCTGCCCCGGCTGACCGATCACCGTGGACGTCGCGCCGAAATCGCGTTCAATCCGGATGTTCTTGCCAATTTTGTTGGTCAGCATCAGGAGCGCCGTATCGATGTTTTCGTGCAGATTGAATGCAGTGCGCTGCGATGCGCCGCTACGCACAAAAAGCCGCAAACTGCGAACGATGTTGGCAGCCCGATCGGAGCCGACCCGAATGCCCTCGAGCAATTCGCGCAGTCCGTTGCGGCACCAGGCATAGTCGATCTTTTCCTTCTGCGCCTCGATCTCACGCATGGTTTGTTCAAAGCGTTCCAGTGTCAGGCTGTCGTAAAGAATGTAGACGCCCTCGAGCTGACGCAACAATTTCAGGCAACTCTGGGCATTGGCTGAAACGAAGTTGATCGGATTATTCAATTCATGCGCAATGCCGGAAGTCAAAATCCCCAAGGAAGCCATCTTGGCAGCATGGATCAACTGGCCCTGGGCCTGCTCCAAATCCGCCAGCGCCTTCTCCAGCGCACTGTTTTGCGCCGCCAGTTGAGTGCGCGCCCGGGCAAGCGCGATGTGCGTCTCCAGGCGCGCCAGCACTTCGCGCTCATCGTAGGGCTTGGTGATGAAATCAACACCACCAACTTCAAAGCAGCGCACCTTGTCGGTCGGGTCGCTGAGCGCGCTGACAAACAGCACCGGAACATCGGCGGTCTGGGGGTTGGCCTTGATGCGACGACAGACCTCGTATCCATCCATTTCCGGCATCATCACGTCGAGCAGGACGATTTCCGGGGGCTCGATCAGCTCCGCACTGAGTGCCAGTTCGCCCGAGCGCGCAGCGCGCACGCGATGGCCGGCATTCTTGAGAATGCTGCCCAGCACCGCAAGATTCTCGGGCAGGTCATCGACGATCAACACACTTGCCGGCTCAGCCATGCGCCCTCCCGCGGCCTGTCGAGGAAAGGCCGCTCACGCCGCCATCCTGCGCCGCCCGCCGGGGTTTGACAAGTCCCCGAAGAGGCTCAATCAGCGATCACGCCAACAACTCACTGTGTTCCGCGTACAGCTTGAGCCCGGCTTCATAACCGATATCGCGCAGGCGCTTGAAATTGGAAACGCTCCAGTCCATGACCGTCGGAATATCGGCCGCAGGAATTTCGAACTGCGCCTTGAGCAGGTTGCGGTTGCCCTTGTGCTTGGCTTCGAACAGTTTGATGTCGTCCTCGGCGATGCTGACAAAGGGCAGCATGATCGACAAATTGAGCGCGTCGTACAAACTGGCGGCCGGACGGATAAGGTCTTTGCGGTTGAGGATGTTCATCACGACAATGGTCTCGATATCCTCATGCCTGCCCAGAATGCCCTTGAAATTGAGGCTGTCGATATAAGACCCCTCGGCATAGCACTTGCCGTCAATTTCGACCTGCGGACAGATGTAAAAGAGCGATGAACCCGCCAGAACATGCTTGGGCGTGATCTCGTTCTTGCCAAAAATCTCAATCTCCTTGCTCGTCACGTCCATCGCATTGATATAGACCTCCATGGGCACTTTCCTGAGCTGGTCGAAATCGATCAACACCTCCAGCACCGGCGCAATGCGCGACAATGAAGTCTCAAAGGGCACAGCGCTCGGCGCCATCGAGATCAGACCCAGCAGATAGAGCTCACTGTACAGCCGGTGCAGGGCATTGACCGGTTCATACGAATAAAGCGGGTTCAGGCTGAGCATTTTTTTCAGCCACTCGTCCACCCAGGGATTGAGCGCGCCGGCCTGTTTCTGAAAGACCTTGAAGTCGAAGGGCAGGGTCTTGTACAGCACATCCGAAACCCCGGTTTCACTGATCCAGAATTCGAGCGATTCGCGCCGCGTGCGGCCGCAGGCCGGGCTCGCATACGCCAAGGTCAGGATGGAGCCGATACAGGCGCCCGAAATGACGTCGAATTGGACCCCTTTTTCGTCCAGTGCAATCAACGCTCCGGCCTCGAGCCCGCCAAGCGGACCACCTGCCCCCAAGAGCAGCGCTTTTTTGCCTTTTTTCACTTTGTCTTTCTTCATCATCACGTCCTAACGGTTGAACATTCAGGAAGCATTTTACCCATTTCGGGCGCGGAATCGAGCGATTCGCGGCGGCAGACTAGTCTGGACAAACCGCCGCCCGAAACAGGCAGAACGCACAGGCGACAAAAATCTCCGATCCTTGTAGACTGGGTAACCCCTTTTCGTGCCTGCTGTGATCTCATGTGGCTCAATGACAGCTTTTCGCGCCCCGATCTGCAAGCTCTGCTGACCAAGCTCATTGAGAACGTTCCGGTATTTTCGGGCTTTACTGAAACCGAACTTTTGGAGCTACTCAACGGCGCCGAGAAAAGGATTTTCGAGGCGGGCAAGCGTATTATCAGCGAGGGAAATAACGGCAACTTCATGTACGTCGTGATCGACGGCCAAGCCAAAGTGGTCAAGCAGGGCGACAGCTACAAAAAACACGAGCTCGGGGTTTTCGGCCGCGGCGACTGTTTCGGCGAAATGGCCCTGATCGACCACGCACCGCGCTCGGCTTCGATAGAAGCGCTCACCGACTGCATCCTCATCCGCATCCGGGAAAGCGATTGCTGGAAAAACAGCGCCGTCGGCGCGAAAATTTTCCGCAACATCGCCGGTATCCTGGCGCAGCGCCTGCGCGATCTGCACGCCGTCGTGCTCTCGAATGGAAAAACCTGAGCCGAAGGTTCACTCGCCCGAGGCTTTTTCTTCCCGTGCTTCGCGCAGCTTAGCCGCCGCCTCGAGTTCCTGTTCGGTTTTTTTGATCTGCTGCTCGCCCTGTTTGGCCTGTTCGGACTGAACCTTGGCCGCAGTCGCAGCGCTCGTGCCGACATCCGCCAGCCCACAGGCCGACAGCGCCAAAATCATCAGTGCCATCGAAGCAACACGCATCGCATCCTCCTTATCCATTCCCGAGCATCTGCCGGGCCGCCTGCCATTCCCACAGCCTGGAATCGGCGTCGAAACGAGCGCAGATCGGCGTCAGCACCTCACGGCCCTCAGCGCTGCGGCTGGACGCTTCCAGCAGCCGACACAGGCTCAGCGCGGCGCGCAACTCAAGCGTCAGCGCACCGATGCCGCGGGCGCTCGCCATGGCGCGCCGCAGCCAATGTTCAGCCTGGGCGGTATCCTCCAAGCGCCAGAGGCATTCGCCACGGATACGCTCGACCTCGGCCTGCCCCCAGCGCTCGTCACTCCTCTCGATCAGCCCCGAAGCGGTCTCCAGTTCCTCCAGGGCCTCCTGCGTCTTGCCGGCGGCCAGCAGGGCCTCGGCGACCCAGGAGTGGAACCACCAGACGGCAATGCTGCGCTTGAAATGGTTCATGCCCTCGAGCTCCTGGCGCATGGAAAGCAGTTGTTCCGGGTTGGAAAGCTGCGCTACGGCATAGGCATTGAAATTGCGTGCCCAAAACCGGAAATAGGCCAAATCGTTTTGTTCGCAAAATTCCAGCGCCCGCCGGCTGGCTTCGAGCACCGCAAGGAAATCCCTGCACACGGCCGCGACCACACACGCCGTATGCAAAGCCTGGCCCATCGACAGCGCGTGATTGAGCTCCTGTGAACGTGCGATCGCACGATCCACCTGATCGACCGCGCTTTGCGTCTTGCCTTTGAGCGCGTCACACCAAGCCAGGTAGATGCGGGCCGCGACACTCAGATCGCTGCCAAAATGCAGGGAAAGTTTGTGATGTCGTTGCGGGTCGTACAGGCGGAGCGACTGTTCGAGATGTTCGCCGGCGGCAGCCAGATTGCCGCGGTAAAAATGGGTATTCCCGGCCATCCGGTGTCCGATACAACAATAGCCGTCTTTTTCGGCACCCTGGCAGGCACGCTCCAGGAAGCGGTGCGCCAGTTCCGCGCCCTCGGCGATCCGGCCATTGATGACATGGGTTGCCCACAGCCCATACAGGACCGAGTAATACTGCAGCGGCTTGTCGGTACGCTGCGCCAACTGCTCGGCCCGGGAAAAAATCTCGGCGGTCTCGGGCGCGGCATAGCCGTACAGGGCCAGCGCAGCCTGCCCGAGTGCCAGCTGCAGATCCAGTTCGGTGGCCAGTTGCTCCTTTTCATCCGTCAGGTGTGGCACCAGGGTAATGGTCTGGCGCAGCAACTGAATGGCTTCGCGGTTGGCCGAACGCGCCAGCGCCTGACGCCCGGCCAGCCAGCCGTAATGAATGGCTTTCTCCGTCAAGTCGGCGTGCTGGGCATGGTGCATCAGGAGCTGCGGCTGGGTTTCCGCCATCTCGGGCGAATGCGTTTCCAGAGCCCTTAGAATGCGCGTATGCAAAGTCGTGCGCCGGCTCTTCAACAGGCTTTCATAAGCCATGTCCTGGATCAGCGCATGCTTGAACCAGTATTCGGTCTGCGGCAACTTTCCGTAGGGGAAGACCAGTCCGGCACGCATCAGGCGCTCAAGCGCCGAGCGCAGCATTCCCTCCGGATAATCCATCACGGCCGAAAGCAGGAAAAAAGAGAAGTTGCGTCCGATGGCGGAAGCCACCTGCACGACCTCCTTGGCCGAAGCCAGTCGGTCCAGGCGGGCCATCAAGCTGTCCTGCAGGGTTGACGGGATGGCCATCTGAGGCAGCAGTCCATCCAAGACCCAAGCCTTGCCGTCATCGCGCAAATATCCGGATTCGAGCACATTGCGCGTCAGCTCCTCGACAAACAGCGGAACGCCATCGGTCTTGGCCAGAATCTGCTCTATTACCTCTTCAGGCAGATTCTTTCCGCCGGCAATGTCGCGTACCATCAGGCGGATTTCCGCATCGCCCAAACGGCCGAGGTCAAGCGGCGCGACATGCGGTAATCCCAGCCAGTCCGGCCGGCATTCCGGGCGCCCGGTCACCACAAGCAGGACCCGCCGGTCTGAGATACGCTCGACCAGACGCGACAAAAACTCATCGGTCGTCGGGTCGATCCAGTGCGCATCCTCAACCTGGTACAGCACCGGCTGGCGCATCGCCATGTTGGCGACAAAATCGACGCACATGCGCAGCGTCCGCTCCTTCTGCTCCTCAGGTGTCAAATTCAGTGGCGGGTAACGCCCGGCGCAGGGCACCGACATCATGGCGGCGAGCAGGGGGGCACATTCGGTCTGGTCGCCCAGCTCCAGAAAGCGCTCGATTTTATCCAGTTTCTGATCGACGCTTTCTTCCGGGCTGAAGCCGAGAACCCGCAGGTTGGAATGGATCACCGGATAGAGCGGGCTGGCGCCATGCTGTGGCGAGCACTGGACATGGACGCGTATGAACGATTCGCTGTGCAGTTTTTCGTTGAGCAGGCGCAAGAGGCGCGACTTGCCAATCCCCGCCTCGCCCCAGGCCAGAACCACTTGGCCACACCCGGTCACGGCGCGGCGCCACTTGTCCAGCAGGAAATCAAGCTCGCGGCTGCGTCCGACGCAATCGCTTTGTGAGGACCGTATGGATTCAAATCGCGCCACGTTCTGCCGTTCGCCCAAGACCTCGACCACACGCACTTCGCCGTCAATCCCTTTGAGGCAATGCGCCCCCAGATCGCGGTACTCGAACAGATTGCCGACCAGCTTGCGGGTGGATTCGGCAATCGTCATGCGTCCGGGTTCGGCCAGAGACTGAATGCGCGCCGCCAGATTGGGGGTCTGGCCAATGACTGCCGCTTGCTCTGACGAGCCGCGTCCAATCAGGTCGCCGACCACGGCTAAGCCCGTCGCAGCGCCGACCCGCACCTGGATTTTGGCGGACGAAGCCTGGCTCAGGCGATCCACGGCAGCGATGATCTCCAGGCCAGTACGCACGGCGCGCTCGGCTGAATCCTCATGCGCCTGCGGGTAGCCGAAATAGACCATGATGCCATCGCCCAGGTATTGCGCCACAAAACCTTCATAACGCGCCACCACTTCCCCGCATGCCTTCTGATAGCGACGGATGATCTCGCGCAGATCCTCGGGGTCGAGACGCGAGGACAGCGCCGTCGACCCGACCAGATCGCAAAACATCACGGTGAGTTGCCGACGTTCCGGCTCAGCGGCGGGTTGTGGCATCGCCGGCTCGGCCGGTGCCTTGACCGCCGCTTCGCCAGAGAGCTGGGTTGCGGCCATCGCCAGCTTGCGGGCATGCCCGAGCGGCAGGCCGATACTGCGCAAATCAGCCTCGGAAAGGGTCGGCAAAATATCAACGTCGATAGCGTTTTCGGCAAAGAGGGCGGCATACTGGGGCAAGCCCTGCCGGTTCAGCCAATCTTCCACCAGACGCTCGGATTCGGATGCCATCGATCTGCCTTTTCGGGGAGAGAGCGATTATTTCTTCTGCAGAGCGCCCATAATACAAGAAAGCGTCATCGTTTATACTATTGCAACCAGGCACTTTTGTGCCTCTGACCCCCGGTTGAACCCTATGCCCAGCGACTTGCACACCCCTGAGCGATTCACACGCTTCGAATGCCTCGGCAAAGCAACCCAGCCGCAGTTTGTTGATCGCGTCCTCGAAATCCTTCAAATCATCCACCAGTTTGATGATTTCGAGCGCAAGGACATCATGGTCCTGCTTGAACAAATGACCTGCTACCGCGTGCCTGCGGAAAGCCCGATCATTTTCGAAGACGAGTCCGGCGATTTTATGATGCTGCTGCTCCAGGGCAGCGTCGAAGTCGTCAAGAAGGATGGAGCAGGCATCTACCGGCAGCTCCGCCTTGCCGAACCCGGCGAGGTGCTGGGTGAAATGTCCCTCATCGACGACCAGCCCCGCTCCGCCGGCTGCATCGCCCGCTCCGAGGTCACCTTCGCCATCCTTAGCCGCGCCGGATTGAACGACATTCTCAGAAACGAACCCTCGACCGGCTGCAAAATCCTGATGGTGCTGCTGTTGATATCTACGGAACGGCTACGCAGCGTCAGTCGCCGGCTGGCGCTCATGCTTGGCGAAAATCTGGTCTGGTTATAGCCGCGCAATCCTTCAACCCAATGTGGTATCGAGCACCATCATCAGGGCAAATCCAAGCATGAGGCCGAGCGTGGCCGGAGTTTGATGGCCGTTGCGATGCGTCTCAGGAATCACCTCGTGCGAGACGACAAAAATCATGGCGCCGGCGGCCAGGCCAAGACCGGTCGGGTAAGCCAGCGCCATTCCGCTCGATAGGCCGACACCGAGCAGGGCGCCGAGCGGTTCGAGCAGGCCAGTGGCGGCCGCCACCAACACGGATTTCCACGGTGTGAAACCAGCAGTTCGCAGCGCCAGCGCCACGGCCAATCCTTCCGGGATATCCTGCAAGGCGATGGCCGTCGTCAGCGGCAAACCCACCGACCAGTCGCCTTGCGAAAAACCGACGCCGATGGCCATGCCCTCGGGCAGATTGTGCAGGGCAATGGCAAAAACAAACAGCCAGACCCGGCTGTAGCGATTCGTGCCGGGGCCGAAAGAACCGCTCTGCGTATGGGCGTGCGGCGTAAAGGCATCCAGCCCGAGCATGAGCAACACGCCCAGCGCCATGCCGATCACGACCACGCCAGCGCCCAAAGGCTTGCTACCGAGAATGCCGGCGCCGGAAGCCAGTCCGGGCAAAAGCAGCGAAAAAGCGCTGGCAGCCAGCATCATCCCGGCCGCCATGCCAAGCAGGCTGTCTTCAATGCGTTGCGGCAGGCTGCGCATAACAAGCGCCGGTAATCCGCCCAGGGCGGTCGCGGCAAAGGCTGCCAAGCCCCCGTAAAAAGCCAGGTGGAATCCGATGGGAGGGTGACCACTCAGCGTTCGGCCCAAAGTTGGTAGAAAAAGCGCCAACACTCCAGCCAGCGCCAACATCAGGCCAAATGTGGCTGCTCTCCGGCGCCCCGCCTGGATACGCAGCACTCCAAACCAACTGCTTTCCGTATTTATGGTTTTCTGCGTCATGGCGCTATTGTGGCATTGTTCGACGCTGTTTTGGTGTGGCTGGATTTTTCGTCCTTAACAGGCTGTTGAAGAACTCCACGGGGTTGCGGCGCAGGCTTTCCGGGATGGGATGCGCGAAAGGAAGCGAAGCC
>JAKJFA010000070.1 GCA_022705135.1 Pseudomonadota bacterium
ATCTGGGGCCGCTCAATCCGGCGTTAACCGACGCGGTCAAGGGGCGTATTGCGGCCCTCAAGGCGGCTGATCCCGGCAACAAGTCGCCTATCCCCGTCGATCTGGTCACTACTTCGGCCAGCGGCCTCGATCCGCATATCAGCCCGGCTGCCGCAGCCTGGCAATTGCCACGCGTTGCCCGCGCGCGCGGCCTGCCGGAAGCGGAAGTGGCCAAACTGCTTGCGCAGCACACCGAGGATCGCCAGTTGGGTATTTTCGGCGAGCCGCGTGTCCATGTGCTGCGGTTGAATCTGGCGCTGGAAGGCTTACGCAAATAGGTGGATGATGAACCCTAAATTCCTCAGTTGACCGCTCGTTGCCTTTGGAGAAATCTGATGAACTTTGAGTTTTTTGGCGTTTGTGATCGCTGCCGCCCGGTTGGGGCCGCTGCGCTCCCATGTGCACAACTGGCGAGGCGCAGGGCATTGTTGCTCGTCCTTGCAGGGAATGACCATGCAGCGTCCTCGCGTCGCGCCCTGTACCCCGCCAACCATGCCCATGGAATTGTCCAACCGAGGAATTTAGGTTGAGGCATGGACGACCAGCGCCCCGATCCCGACGAACTGCTTTCCCGCCTGCAGGCCGAGGAAGCCAAATCCGCGCGCGGCAAGCTGAAAATCTTTTTCGGCGCTTCGGCCGGCGTGGGCAAGACCTACGCCATGTTGTCGGCAGCACGCTCCCAGTTGCTGCAAGGCGTTGATGTGCTGATCGGCGTCATCGAAACGCACGGCCGTACCGAAACCGAAGTGATGACGGACGGGCTGGAACGTCTGCCCAAGCGGGAAATCGAGTATCGCGGCAACATTTTGCGCGAGTTCGATCTCGATGCTGCGCTGGCGCGCAAACCGGCGCTGATCCTGATGGACGAACTGGCGCATTCGAATGTGGCCGGTTCACGCCATCCCAAACGCTGGCAGGATGTCGAGGAATTGCTGGCTGCCGGCATCGATGTCTATTCGACGGTCAATGTGCAGCATCTAGAATCGCTCAATGACGTGGTCAGCGGCATTACCAGCATCCGCGTCTGGGAAACCGTTCCGGACAAGGTGTTCGATGCGGCTGACGAAGTGATCCTGGTCGATCTGACCCCGGATGAACTGTTGCAGCGTCTGAAGGAAGGCAAGGTCTATCTACCCAATCAAGCCGAGCGCGCCATCCACAATTTTTTCCGCAAGGGCAACTTGCTGGCCTTGCGCGAACTGGCGCTACGCCGCACTGCCGACCGGGTGGACGAGGATGTGCTGCAATACCGGCGCGAGCGTTTTGTGACACCCGTCTGGCAAACGCGCGAATCCCTGCTGGCCTGCATCGGTCCCGGCGAAGGCGGCGAGCAGATTGTCCGGGCTACGGCGCGCATTGCCGGGCAATTGGAGGTGCCCTGGCATGCCGTTTATGTCGAAACGCCCAGTCTGCAGGGACTGTCCGAATCGCGTCGCCAGCGCATTCTAAAAAGCCTCAAGCTGGCGCAGGATATGGGAGCGCAGACGGCCACGCTGACCAGCAATGATCCTGTCGCGGCAACCGTCAAGTACGCTCGCGATCACAATCTGTCCAAGATCGTAATCGGCCGGGAAGAAGTACGCCGCTGGCCCTGGCAACGTTCTTTTACGCAGGGCATTGGGCAACAGGCTCCGGACATCGATGTCCTCCAGATTGCCCGGAACGAGCGCAGCACGCCGGCAGAAAAGCTGGAAGACAATGGCAGACGGCCCCCGCTGAACTGGTCTTTCTACGGCAAGGCGACAGCCATTTGCGCTGCTGCCGGGCTGTTGGCCGCACCGCTGCACAATCTGTTCGATCTGGCCAATATCGTCATGTTCTTCCTGCTGGCGGTGGTGTTGGTGGCGGTGCGCTATGGTCGCGGCCCGGCCGTGTTGGCTTCGTTCCTGTGCGTGGGGATTTTCGATTTTTTCTTCGTTCCGCCTCGCTTAACTTTCGCCGTCAACGATGTGCAGTACCTGCTGACCTTTGCCGTCATGCTAGTAGTTGGCCTAGTGGTCGGGCAATTGACCGCCGGTTACAAGCATCAAGCCACCATTGCCAGTCGCCGGGAGCAGCGCGTACATGCCCTGTACGAAATGGCGCGCGACCTGTCGGCGGCCTTGCTGCCGGAACAGATCGAGGAAATCGGTCAGCGATTCCTCGCCGTTGAATTCGATGCCCGTTCGCTCTTATTGCTGACCAATGCCGAGGATCGACTGGTGGAACGGTCCAGTGAAGAATTACCGGAGCTTGATATCAGCATCGCGCAATGGGCCTTCGATCATGGCGAGGCCGCTGGCTTTGGCACCGATACCTTGCCCGGCAGCCCGGTGCTGTATCTGCCGCTCAAGGCACCGATGCGCCTGCGCGGCATTCTGGCGCTGGAATTGCGCAAACCCGACCGCTTGCTGATTCCGGAACAGCGCCGCCTGCTCGATGCTTTTGCCTCATTACTGGCGATTGCCATTGAGCGCGTCCACTACGTCGATGTGGCGCAGAATACGACGGTGCAGATGGAATCGGAACGCCTACGCAATTCGTTACTCTCGGCGATCTCACACGATTTGCGCACGCCGCTCTCGGCATTGCTGGGTTTGGCCGAAGGCTTGTTCCTGACCAAGCCGCCTTTGCCGGAACATCAGGCCGAAATTACCCAGGCGATTCGCAACGAGGCCATGCGCACCAATGCCCTGGTTAACAATCTGCTCGACATGGCACGGTTGCAAGCTGGAAAAATTCGTCTGGACAAGCAATGGCAACCCATCGACGAGGTGATCGGCAGCGCCTTGCGCGCAGCGGAAGCCGGACTGGACGGGAATGATGTCCATGTCGCCATCGCCGAGGATTTGCCTCTGCTTGAAATCGACTCGATTTTGATTGAGCGGGTACTCTGCAATCTGCTCGAAAATGCCGGCAAATATACGCCACCAGACAGCCGGATTGACCTGACAGCACGTCGCAATGCAGATCAGGTCGAACTCATTGTCGAGGATAACGGGCCAGGGTTGCCGCCCGGCAAGGAGGAACTGATTTTTCACAAATTCGAGCGCGGTCAGCCAGAGAGCAACATGCCGGGGGTCGGCTTGGGACTAGCGATATGCCGGGCCATTGTCGAGGCGCATGGCGGATCGATCCGGGCCGAAACCCGCGAAGAAGGCGGCGCCCGTTTCGTGGTTTCGCTGCCAGTCGGCACGCCACCGGAAATGTTACTGGAAGAGGATCAGGCCGAGGAATCATCATGAAGCCCTTGCCAACCATCATTCTGGTCGAAGACGAAACCAATATCCGGCGCTTTGTGCGTTTGGCGCTGGAGGCCGAGGAATGCCAGGTTTATGAAGCGGAAACCTTCAAGCGCGGCTTGATCGAAGCCGGAACCCGGCAACCCGATTTGATCATCCTCGATCTCGGCCTGCCGGATGGCGATGGCGTCGATTTCATCCGCGAATTGCGAAGCTGGTCGGATGTTCCGGTAATTGTCCTTTCTGCCCGTCTTGCCGAATGCAACAAGGTGGATGCGTTGGATGCCGGCGCCGACGATTATTTGACCAAGCCTTTCGGAACCGCTGAACTGCTGGCGCGGGTACGGGCGCATCTGCGCCGGTGCGCCTCGGTCAAGGGTGCGGAAAATGCCGTGGTTGAATTCGGCAACGTCCGGATTGATCTGGCTCGCCGCGTGGCGGAAAAAGACGGGCAGGATCTACACCTGACCCCGATCGAATTCCGGCTGTTGTCGTATCTCGTTTCCAATCCGGATTGTGTCTTGACCTATCGCCAGATATTGAAGGCAGTATGGGGGCCTTCGCATACTGACCGGGCACCTTACGTTCGAGTTTACATGGGGCATCTGCGGCAGAAAATCGAGGACGATCCGGCGCGACCGCAGCATCTGCTTACCGAATCCGGGGTTGGGTATAGATTTATGGCTTATGCTTCGAATAAATCGAGCAAATAACCACATCCGCTTTCAGGAAACCCAATGAACCCCCTGCGCCCGGTCGTCAATTGGAACATTGTCGGCGGCTGCAATTACCGGTGCAGCTACTGCGTGCAGAAACATGCCAACGGCGTCGGCGGGCCGGACGATGCGCGCCTCGATGCCGGGCTCGACACGCTCTGCGCCCTGCCCGGCTCGTGGGAAATCAAGATTTCCGGCGGCGAGCCTTTTCTGTTGAAGCGCCTGCCAGAAGTGGCGGCGCGACTGGCTGCAGCGGGTCACAAGGTGTCGATTCTGACCAATCTATCGCCGTCACTTGCCGTCATTGAGCGCTTTGTGAACGCTGCCGGCGAACGCCTGCGCACCTTTTCCTGTTCGTTACACATCGAACAGGTCAGCGTCGAAGAGTTTCTCGCCAAGGCAATGGCCGACCCCCTCTCCCCTGCCCCTCTCCCACGAGGGGGAGAGGGGAGAATCTTGAGTCGCTGGAGCGCCGGTGACGGCAAGACGCAACACGCGCCGCTGCCCTGTTTTGCCGGCTATCTGTACAGCCGCGTTTATGTCGATGGCCGCGTCTTTTTCTGTTGTGAGCACATTGAGGTCGGCCATGTGGATGAGACCGATTTCGGCACGGTATGGCTGGCACCGACCTACGACGCCCTCCGCCAACGCCTGCACAATGGCCAAGGCTTTCCCGGCTGCGCCCGCTGCGGCAAGCACGACATGAATTTTGTCGCCGCCGAGCAGTTGGCGATGCTGATGAATACAACAGCATGAACACGGGGAATTCTTTATAGAATTTTTATAGCTTCCCCCAAATTTTTGTCCGGGTTTTGTTCGGTAATTTCCTAGCATTCAGTATGTGGTTTCCCCTTACGGAGAATGCTCTATGGACTTCATCTTTCTAATCGCCATTGTCGCCTTCGTCGCGGCAATTGGTGCTTTTGCCGCAGCCTGCCGTCGCCTGGAGGGCTGAAATGAAACAGCCCCCACGCTCACAAAATTCGCTGCCCCCCACGGGGGCGCAGGTCGTCCACGGTCGTCTTTGCACAGCCGACCGGCTACGCGGGCGCGAAGCGGTGCTTCGCGAATTCCCCGCTTCGCCCCTCGGGACGGCCCTTCGGGAGTCCTGACATGGACTGGCTGACCCTGCTCGCCGGTATGGCTGCTGCCGGACTGCTGATCTATTTGATCACCGCACTCCTCTTCCCGGAGAAATTCTCATGACGATCCATTCCTGGCTCTTGCTTGTTCTTTTCCTGGCCGTGCTTCTGGCGGCTATTCGCCCACTGGGCAACTATATCGCCAATGTGATGGAAGGTCGCCCACATTGGGCCTTGCGTCTGGGTGGCCCTGTCGAAAAACGGCTCTATCGCCTGTGCGGCATCCGGCGCGACGAAGAAATGCCCTGGCTAACCTATGCGCTGGCATTGCTGCTGTTCAACGCTCTCGGCGTCCTCGCCGTTTATGGCCTGCAGCGCCTGCAACTCTGGCTGCCGCTGAATCCGCAGCAGATGGCCAATGTCTCACCCGACTCGGCCTTCAATACTGCCATCAGTTTTGTTACCAACACCAACTGGCAAGGCTATGGCGGCGAAGCGACGATGAGCTATTTGGTACAGATGCTCGGGCTGGCGGTGCAGAATTTTCTGTCGGCGGCGACCGGCATCGTCGTCGCCATCGCCCTGATCCGTGGCTTGGCAAGGCATACGGCCAAAGCGATCGGCAATGTCTGGGTCGATCTGACCCGCGCCACACTCTATCTCCTGCTGCCACTCTCCTTCATTTTTGCCATTTTCCTGGTCAGCCAGGGCGTCATCCAGAATTTCGACGCCTACAAGGAGGTCGCCACGGTCGAAACTGGGACGCAAACCCTGGCGATGGGGCCGGTGGCGTCGCAGGAAGCGATCAAGATGGTCGGCACCAACGGCGGCGGTTTTTTCAACGCCAATTCGGCGCACCCCTATGAGAACCCAACGCCGCTCAGCAATTTTGTCCAGATGCTGGCGATTTTCCTGATTCCTGGCGCGCTTTGCTTCACTTTCGGCAATATCGTCGGCGACCGTCGCCAAGGCTGGGCGGTCTTGACTGCGATGCTGGTGCTGTTCGTCGGTTTTGCTATTGCTGCCATGTATTTCGAGCAACAGGGCAATCCAAAACTGGCGGTGCTGGGCATCGACCAACAAGTCAGCGCCACGCAAACCGGCGGCAATATGGAAGGCAAGGAAACCCGCTTCGGCATTGCCAATTCCGCCCTGTTTGCCACCATCACCACGGCCGCCTCATGCGGCGCGGTGATCAGCATGCACGATTCTTTCACACCACTGGGTGGCGCCGTGCCACTGATCATGATTCAACTGGGCGAAGTCGTGTTTGGCGGTGTCGGCTCAGGCCTCTACGGCATGCTGATTTTCGCCATTCTCGCCGTCTTCATCGCCGGCCTGATGATCGGCCGCACACCGGAATACCTGGGCAAGAAGATCGAGGCTTTCGAAATGAAAAAGACCTCGCTCGCCATTCTGATCACGCCATTGCTGGTGCTGCTCGGCACCGCCATCGCGGTGATGAGCGAAGCCGGCCGTGCCGGCATCGCCAACCCCGGTGCGCACGGCTTCTCGGAAATCCTTTACGCCCTGTCGTCGGCAGCCAACAACAACGGCAGCGCCTTTGCCGGGCTTTCCGCCAATACGCCCTTCTACAACACCCTGCTCGGCATCGCCATGTGGTTCGGCCGTTTCGGCGTCATCGTTCCGGTGCTCGCCATCGCCGGTTCGCTGGCCGCCAAGAAACGCCTGGCCGTCACTTCCGGCACCTTGCCGACGCACGGCCCGCTCTTTGTTGTGCTGCTGATCGGCACCGTGCTGCTGGTCGGCCTGCTCAATTATGTTCCGGCTTTGGCGCTAGGCCCCGTCGTCGAACACCTCGTTCTCTGGATCAAGTAAGGAGCCGGACATGACCCGCAAAACTTTTAATCTGTTCGATCCCGAACTATTGTTACCGGCCGCCGGCGAGGCGTTCAAGAAGCTCGACCCGCGCGTGCAGTGGCGCAATCCGGTGATGTTCGTCGTTTATGTCGGCAGCCTGATCACGACCCTGTTGTGGTTGAAGGCTGGCGGTGGTTTTGTTTTGTCCGTAGCACTCTGGCTGTGGTTCACCGTGCTCTTTGCCAATTTCGCCGAAGCGCTGGCGGAAGGGCGAAGCAAGGCGCAGGCCGCCGCGCTGCGCGGCCTGAAGAAAGAAACCTGGGCCAAGGTGCTGAACGAACCCCGTTACGGCAGTCAGTGGCAGATTCGCCCAGCCAGGGATTTGCGCAAAGGCGATATCGTCATCGTTCAGCCCGGCGAATTCATTCCAGCCGACGGCGAGGTGATCGATGGCGTCGCTTCGGTGGATGAGTCGGCCATTACCGGCGAATCGGCCCCGGTGATCCGCGAATCCGGCGGCGATTTCTCGTCGGTCACCGGCGGCACCCGCGTTCTGTCCGACTGGATTATTGCCCGCATCACGGTCAATCCCGGCGAAACCTTTGTCGACCGCATGATCGCCATGGTCGAGAATGCCAAGCGCCAGAAAACCCCGAATGAAATCGCGCTGAATATCCTGCTGGTAGCGCTGACCATCGTTTTTCTCGGCGTGACTGTGACCTTGCTGCCGTTCTCGCAGTTTTCCGTCGCCGTTTCCGGCAGCGGCCAGCCAGTTAGTATCACTGTGCTGATCGCCTTGCTGGTCTGCCTGATTCCAACCACTATTGCCGGGCTGCTCTCGTCGGTCGGCGTCGCCGGCATGAGCCGTATGATGCAGGCTAATGTGATTGCCACGTCCGGCCGCGCTGTCGAAGCGGCGGGTGACGTCGATGTGCTGCTGCTCGACAAGACCGGCACCATCACGCTGGGCAATCGTCAGGCTTCAACCTTCCTGCCGGCGCCTGGTGTCACCGAAGCCGAACTGGCCGATGCAGCCCAACTGGCTTCGCTGGCCGATGAAACGCCGGAAGGCCGCAGCATCGTTGTGCTGGCCAAACAGAAATTCAAACTGCGCGAACGCGACATTGCCAGGTTGGGCGCGCATTTTGTCCATTTTTCGGCGCAGACGCGGATGAGCGGCGTTGATTTGGAAATAAATGACCCGGCGTCGCCCGTGGTCATGCGCCAGATTCGCAAGGGCGCGGCCGATGCAATCCGCCAGCAGGTGGAAGCCTGCGGGGCGCATTTCCCAGCCAAGGTGACTTCGGCTGTCGAGGACATTTCCCGGCGCGGCAGCACGCCGCTGGTCGTCTCCGAACAAAAAGGCGAGAAGGTACGCGTGTTGGGCGTCGTCGAACTCAAGGACATCGTCAAGGGCGGCATCAAGGAACGCTTTGCCGAATTGCGCCGCATGGGGATCAAGACGGTGATGGTCACCGGCGACAACCGTCTGACGGCCGCCGCCATCGCTGCCGAGGCCGGGGTCGACGACTTTCTGGCGGAAGCGACGCCGGAAGCCAAACTTGCCCTGATCCGCCAGCATCAGACGGAAGGCCGGCTGGTAGCCATGACCGGCGACGGCACCAACGACGCCCCGGCACTGGCGCAGGCCGATGTCGCCGTGGCAATGAATTCCGGCACGCAGGCCGCCAAGGAGGCCGGCAACATGGTCGATCTCGATTCCAACCCGACCAAGCTGATCGAAATCGTCGAGACCGGCAAGCAGATGCTGATGACGCGCGGTTCGCTGACCACCTTCAGCATTGCCAACGACGTCGCCAAGTACTTTGCCATCATCCCGGCTGCCTTTGTCGGCACTTATCCGGCGCTGTCGGCGCTCAACGTCATGGGCTTGGCCAGCCCCAATTCGGCCATTCTATCGGCGGTGATTTTCAATGCCCTGATCATCGTTTTCCTGATCCCGCTCGCCTTGAAGGGGGTTGCCTACAAACCGCTCGGCGCGGCGGCGATTCTGCGCCGCAACTTGGCCATTTACGGATTGGGCGGGCTGATGGTGCCCTTCATCGGCATCAAGCTGATTGATCTCATCATTGCCGGTCTTGGCCTCGCCTAAAGGAGGAATCCAGATGAAAACCCTCATTCGTCCTGCCGTCACACTCTTTTTCGTGCTGACGCTTATCACCGGCGCGCTTTATCCGCTCGTCGTGACCGGCATTGCGCAGGTTGCCTTCCGTGATCAGGCCAATGGCAGCCTGATTGTTGGGAAAGATGGCAAACCAGCCGGATCGGCCTTGATCGGCCAGTCTTTCAGCGACCCCGGCCATTTCTGGGGCCGTCCTTCGGCCACTTCCCCGCAACCTTACCATGCCAGTGCTTCCGGCGG
>JAKJFA010000071.1 GCA_022705135.1 Pseudomonadota bacterium
CGCTTGTGTTCCTTGACGAAGGACGCATAGTTCGCTTGTGGATAATCAGGGTCGAACGCCTTAAAGTCGTACCCAGCCGGCAGCATGCCGAACTGGCCGGGCTCGGCATTGGTAAAGGGCACACCGGCGCCATCAGCGCCATCGGACAGCGGCACCGCGTTGCCATCCGGGCTGGTGAAAAAGCCCATCTTGCTGGCGCCGATCCGCGCCGCCACAATAGCCGCATGGTTGTATCCCTTGAGGTCATTGACCGTCAGCATTGACGCATGCATCCATGGAATGCCGCGCACTTGTTCCGGGTCATCGGTAATGAACAGGTGCAGGATCTCTTCCGCCGGGATGAAAGTCAGTTTTTTGGCGATCGGGTCGCTCCCCAACGCATTGGCGGTCAGCCAGTAGCCGAGCGGAGCACCATCGGCGTCAATTTCAACACCCATGATGATCTGGTTTTTGCCTTCGCTGGCTTCTCGGTTCAGCGTCGTCGCCAGGCGCTCAACATCGAGCAATTGCAAGGCATATCCGTATTTATGCTTTTCCGGACGCCGGATGCGCACCAGCCCTTCGCCATCGCGGGCAATTGCCCGGATGACCGTGCGCGACATCGCAGCCAGCGACAGGCGCCGCGCAATATCGCAATGCGCCGGCTTTGACCAGTCCGCCCAGGCACTTTCAATGGCGGCATTTGCCAGTTTGTCCGGCCGGCCGTTTTCGGCGGCGCGGGACTGCAGCGCAAAGCCGCAAGGCCCGACAACATTGGTCACCACCATTTGCAAAAACTTTTTGGCCAGCGGCGAATTTTTAGCCAGATCGCGTGACCGGCGCCGCAGGGCATCCAGATCGGCGCGCAATTCGGTGTTGATGCTGCGCTCGCTGGATTGCCAGGAATGCGTCAGGCGGTTGTACTGCGCAGCATCAAAACGGCGCTTTTCCGAGCGCAGGCCCAACAGGCGGGAAATCCAGGCGGGTATTCGCATGCTACAGCCTCACGTTGAGTTTGTTGCGGCCACCCAGACCGAGCGCGGAACGCTCGGCAGTCTCTTCGGCCAAAACCTGCGCGGCATAGAGATTGCGCAGTTTCATCAGGCCATCAAAGCTGTAGCGCAGTCGACGACCGGACAATTCAGCCTCGATCACAGCCAGGCGCTCGCCGCTGGAAAGCGACAGCAGCGCGGCGTCAATGGCCTCCAGCATCTTCTTGGCCTGGCTGCGCGTGTCGTAGCCGGCCGCAGAGACAGCGGCCAGATTGGGTAACACGGTAATGCGTGACGGATCGAAACTGACGCGATCCGTGCCATCCGATACCCAGGACAGCAGCGTGTAATCGCCAGCCGTCCAGTCCTTGGATACGGTTGGCGCCACACTGACCAGATGATCGGCACCGCTGGCTGTACTGGTGACGTCAATCTTCGCCGTGGCGTTGATCAGGCGGTAATAGAGCGTCCAGCCATCGGTTGCCGGATAATCGGCAAGCGACTTCAGCCAGGTAACGGTATCGCCAGCGCGGACGCTGGCAGGTTCGGAGGTAGGAATTTCGATGGCCATGTGCAATAGCATGGCCGTCAACAGGGACATCGTTTAGGGGAAGGATGTCCCTGTTGAAAAGTTGGCGCTAGAATGACGTGAACAATTTAACGGAGGATGACGGCATGAACTGGAAAATGATTGGAATGCTAGCTGCGTCCATGGCGTTATCGGCTTGCTCATCAGTCACAATGATCGATCAGGCGCAATCAATACCGGATGAAAAATGCGCTGTCCGTGTATTTCAGACGCAGAAGATTGCCGAAAGGCATGGTGAAATTGAAGAGCTTTGCATCATCACCGGGACAAGCTCCATGAGCTTTGTTCATACAGTGGCGACCGCGATTGAAAAGCACAAAAACAAGGCATGCGCCTGTGGTGCTACAGATGTTTATATTCAGTCGCGCATCGAGACTGGATGGGATATTGCACAGGTCACAATGGTTGCCTTCAGATACAAATCAAAGAAATAACGGAGTAATAATGGCCCTTATCAAATGCAAAGAATGTCGTGCTGAAATCAGCGATCAGGCAAGACGATGCCCAAGATGTGCCGCAAAAATTCCGCATACAAAATGGTGGCTATGGATTCCTTTGGCAATTGTTTTTGTCGTTGTCGTCATTGGAACGATAGCAGGCCCCAAGAATTACGCAGAAGCATTAAAAATAGAAACTGATCGCTGCGTAAGAAATAAAGGGTATGGAGAATGGTCTGTCGGATCATTAGAAGACTTCTGCAAAGGCCGCTCTGCGGTAAGGATTTTGAAATAAGTCCGCATTGCAGATATGTATATGCGCCACACGGAATCTGTGCTTACCCATAAACGATTCTCCTGACCTGCCTTGGCGACAGCCCAAAGCGCTGCGCCAACTGCCTGACGTCCTTTTGGCCGGAATCCCAAGCCTCGATGATTTTGTCGTTGCGATCGATGATCCGGCTTTCAACATCACAGCGGATGTACGGCTCTGTGCCACCCCAATCCCGGCGCACCTGGCGCTCGATCTGGATGGCCATCGTTTCCGTGAAGCTGCCTTCCCTCTGCGCCGCTTCGACCACGCGCTGCAGGATGTCACGAACGATATCACTGTCAAAAACCATTTCACCACCTTGTCGCAAAACTACCGCGCGATTTGACTCGACGCGGCCTGATGAAATCTTCTTCCTCTTCATTACGCGTCGTTATTTCAGACGTGTTTTCATGCTGCTGCATTTCCGGCTCGACCATCTGGCGCCGCCGCTCCCAATCCGCCGCGCGCCATTTGTGCAGGTAGAGCTCCGGGTGATGGCTTGCAGCGCAGGCATAGACCCAGGTGTCGAGTGCCTCGTTGCGCTTGCCTTTCTTGATCTCCCAGCGGTTCTTGCGCGGGTTGAAGGTTTCGGCGACCAGTTGGTCGTAATAGGCCGCTTCCAGTTGCTGGCTGAAATGCACTTTGCGTTCGCCTGGGTCTTTGTCGGCGTCGCCGTTAAGCCGGTTGTAGAGCAGGTGTTTGGCGGTATCGGCGCCGACGCTGTAGAGCGCTACGCCTTTCTTGATGGTCTGGCCGCGCCAGTTAACGTCCTGATGCGATGGCTTGCCGAGGATGGCACGCCCCGGCGTGCTGGCGCCCTTGACGGCGATGGCGCGGCGCACCAGACCGGAGCGCACGAAGGCATAGACGGCGTGCGTGTGGTGTCCTCCTGTGTCGATGGCGCTGGCTTCGATCTTGAGCGTTTTGCCGCAGCCATTGGTAAAACTGGCGTTGAGGTATTCTGCCAGCCGTGCCCAGAGTTTTTCATCAGATGGATTGCCGGGCAGGACGTGGTAATCGATGGTCCAGCATTTTTCGCCAACACCCCAGCCGATAATGCTGATTTCAAGCCGGTCATCTTGCACGTCGACGCCCGCCGTCAGCACCAGACAGCCGGCCGGAATGGTTCGCAGTTCGTAGGGCTCTGATCTGGCCTGCAGCACGTTCGGCTTGACGTCATGGCTGCGATCCGCCCAGGTCTCCCCAAGGCGGGTATTGACGAAGCGCATCAGCTTGGCCGGATCGTCCTGCGCATCGATCCATTCGTCGGCCAGTTCCGCCCAGGTCAGTCCCAGGCCAAGCGGCGAGTAAAGTGCGCTGATGTGGTAGCTTGGCCATGGCGCGCCGGGATTGTGCGCGATCCAGCGGCCGGCAGCCAGCATGGCGGGCTTGTGGTGCTCTTCGATGACGGCGCCGCATTCTTCGCAGGCATACCAGGCCGAGGCGCAGCGACGGCCGTTTTTCTGCCAGCGCACGTTTGCCCATTTCAGGTGCTGGCGTTCGCCACAGTGCGGACAGGGCACCATGTAGCGGCGCTGGTCGCCGGCTTCGAACTGCTCTTCGATGCGGCTGGCGTCTTTCATGGTCGGGCTGGAGACGACAAACAGCTTGCGGTCGTGGAAGGTGGTCAGGCGCACTTCCAGCAGACCGAGCGGGTCGCCCTGCAACGTTGACCAGTCGTATTCATCCGCTTCGTCAGCAATGGCGTAGCGCAGGCTGGTTGATTTCAATTCCGCCGTGCTGCCCGCCGTCTTGGCGTAAAAAATGCCGCCGGTAAAGCGCTTGCGCTGGGCGGAATTGTCGCCGGCGCGGTTGCTGCGCGTCGCCAGCACATTGGCGACCGAGGGCGTGTCCTTGGCCATCGGGTCGAATTTCTGTGCCATCCAGTCGTTCAGGCTCTTTTCTGTCGGCATCACAATGGCGACCGGCCCTTTGGCGTGCGCCATGATGTAGCCGATCCAGTTGCTTCCGCATTCGGTGCCGCCGGCCTGGCTGGATTTCATGAACACCACCTTGCGGTGCGGCGCGTCTTCCGAGAGCGCGTCCATGATTTCGCGCAGATAGGGCGTGCGCGATGTTTTCCATTGCCCTTGCTCGGCGCTGCCTTCGCCCGACAGGATGCGGTTGGCGTCGGCCCATTCGCTGACCGTCAGCGGCGCTTTTGGCCGCACGGCGCGACGCGCAGCGCGGAAGGCGAGCGCATGTGCGATGCTCATTCTGGCGCCCCGACCTGCGCCATGCGGCGCGTGAATTCGCGCTCCATTTCCGACAGCGCGCTGTGGATTTCCTGCTTGAGCGTGGCGCGGATGGCATCCAAATCTTTGCCAACCAGTTCTGGCCCGGTGCGGTGCGGCAGGTTTTCCAGCGCTTGGCGCAACACGGAAACGACGTCCTCAATGGCCGCCGAGACTTCCGCTTTTTCGATCATCTTGCCGATTTCACGCTCGAACTGCAGGCGCGCCTGCTCGGCCAGGTAATGCTCTTTTTGCGCTCGCGCTTTGTGAAAATCATGGCCTTTTTCGGTTTTTTTGGCTTCAGGCGCTGCATCGCCACGCGCTGCTGCATGACGCGCCTTGACGTCATCGCGGTTCGGGTCGGCGGTTTCGGCAATGCGCGCCTTGCTCGCTTCTGCATCGACCAGCCCTTCCCCGGTGATGACCAGGCGGCCCGCCTTTTTCAGCGCAGTGACGTAGCTTTTGGCCACGCCAAGCCATTTGGCAAAGTCGGATTGCGTCATGGCGGTCATCGTGCCGTCCTCAGTGCGTATTCGACTGCGGCATCGATCAGCGCCGGCATTTCGCGCTCGGCTACTTTTTTCGATACATAGTCAAAATCGTAGATCGCCTGATAATTTGCATGGCGCACAAAGATCAGCACCGGCTTGATGGCCGAGCCTTTGGCAAATGTGTAGCGCTGCCAGATGCCGTCCGGAAGTCGGTTTCCAGGGCGACCGGCAAAGTAGGCAAAGCCTTGCCGCTTCTTGCTGCCTTTCTGCAGGCTGGCGCGGCGCTTGTCGCTCATGTTGGCGCGGTAGCCCATTTCCGGAAACGCTTTGAACCAGGAGAGAATCTGCACAATCTGGCTGGGCTTGATGTTGCCGTATTGATCCAGTTGCGCCGCGTTTCCTGGTACGGCGCGGAATCCGGCAGGCATGGCACCAACCGCCTGCAGCGCTTTTTCAAAGCGTTTGAGACGGCGGCCGCCGCCTTTGACGTTCGGCGCCAGGAACTTGATGGCTGGCGTGGCCTTGCTGGCGAAGTTCTTCAATCCGACTTCAGCTACCAGTTTTTCCTTCGTGGCCGGCTTGATGTAAGTCGCATCCAGCGTATAAGGCGTCGGACGATTGAAGACATCGCGCATTTCCCGCTTTTGCTTTTCCTGCACCGCTTTGGCGGTATCGGTCAGCGCCTTGGCCGTGGCAAATGCAATCTGACGTGGTATTGAAGCCAGCCTGCCTTTGAATGCATCCAGCCCTTTGACTTGAACCTGGATCATCGCTCACTCCAATCTGCGCATTTGCGCGCCGCAATGGTTCTGTATTTCCTGCATTGCCGGGTTTCTCGCTTGCCATTCGGCGATATTGTTTTGATCGACAGGAATGCGCAGCCATCACAAGGTGTTGCGAAGGGTATTTCCGCCGCGCTGACGGCTTTTTTTGGCTCTGGCATGGGTGTGTCTACCTCATGGCCGTTTTCGCTGGCGTAGAACGTCGGCTGGCCCTGCATACCGGCTTTGATGGCGGCGTCGATCATGTCTTGGCCAAAGGCTTCACGGCAGGCATCGATAAAAACGGCTGTTTCCGGCATGATTTCCCTTAGTGGCTTGGCCATTGGATGCTGTTCCGGGTATACGTGACGCTGTTCCGGGTACCCGGAACAGCCAGAAGCCGCATGAACAAAGGCTTGTTCCGGGTGTTCCGGGTGTTCCTCCTGCGTACACGCGGAAAAATAATTTGTGTACGCGCATGAAAAAAATAAAAATGCACGCGCGCGCACGCGGGCGCGTCTGCCGGAACACCCGGCACACCCGGAACAAACCAATACTGGCGCGGGTTTCCGCTGTTCCGGGTACCCGGAACAAACCCGGAACAGACCCGGAACAGATCATGTGCCATAACGTTCTTCCTCGCTTCCGTACAGCGCGTCCTTGAATCGCTTGACCGAATCGGTCAGCCAGCGCGCTTGCGACTGCCCTTCCTGCTGCGCACCTTCATGCCGCGCAAGAACATCCGGCGGAGGCACCACAATCGGCCTGGGCTCGGTTTGCGTCGATGTCGCGCTGGTAAAGATGCGCTGCTTTCCTTTCGACCAGCCTTGCATGTGCTGTATCGCGCCATAAAACTGGTTGCTCGGCCTTGGCCGTGTCTCGCCGTTCCTTCGGCACCAGCGCAAATAGGCTTCGTACAGGTCACCGGAAAGCACAGGGCAGACCGGCAAAGGAAGGTCTCCGATGATCCATTCATTGATGAAGCGCACTTCAGACGCTGCCGACAACAACATCAAATTCTTTTTTGCCTGCGTCATCGGCGGCCGCTTTTTCGGGTGAAAGCCGGTCAAATCAAGGTGCAGCAGGTAGTCATAAAGTGCTTCGATGCCGCCGTTTTCGATTTCCTGAAAGACATCATCGTAAAACTGTTCTGAAAGCGCGACAGGCGTATAAACCACAAGATGCCGCCTGTCATCGTTGTCGATTGGAAGCGGCTGGTTTTCATTCGAGAGATAGACGATATTGACCTGATTGCGCTGCCGATACGCGGCAATGTTTTTCGGGTTAATGCGAATCCATTCGCCGGTCACCAGTTCTTTCAATTCATTTTTGATGTGCCACATTTCGGCGCGTGTGACGACTTCTTCTGCCAAAATGAAGAGCTTTGAATCCGACCAGTCTGAATTGAATTTATCTTCCAGCCCGCGCTGATTCAGCACCGTGGCGTAATCGCCATAAATCTTGCTGATGCAGTTGAAAAACGTGCTTTTACCTGTACCCTGCGGCCCGTGCATGATGACCGCCGACGCCATCTTGGCGCCAGGATTTTGCAACGGGTATGCCAGCCAACAGAGCAGCCAGTGATAAACCTCGGCCGAGTTGTCGTCGTTGCGACACAGATATTCAAGCAGGCCAAGCAGACAGTCACACCCGCCTTTTTTCGGCTTCATCGGCCAGCCCTGCCAGGTGTTGAGCTTTACGCCATGGTCCTTGCCGGACGGATCGAAACCGACCTGATCGAGATAATAGGCGCCGCGCGTAATCCAGAACGGATGGCGCTTGATGTCGTCGCCACGCACACCCGCCTCCAGCAGCGCCAGCATCTGGCTCTTCTTGGCAACCTTGTTGGTCCATAGGTCAAAAACGTATTCACCTGTGCCGTCATCAAGCGGCACGAAGCGCGCCACGATGTCGTCCAGTTTCATGACGGATAGCGCTTGCCTGCGTCCTTCCCCGCCCCCCAATGGCGCAACCTCGCCACACGATGGCGTCGCCTGCCAGCCTAATGCCGACAGGGAGGCCTCAATCTGGCGCGTGACCGCCGGCAAGCCTTCGAGCAGGTGTAAATCATTGAAATCAGTCGGGCCTTTACGATCTGGCGGGCGCTCATCGGCAAAAATCGGCAGCGCCACACCGCCATCGACGGCCAGTGCAGCATTCTGCGCAGCAGTCAGCCCAGGATTGCCATCAGTGCGGTAATCGTCATCGGCGCAGACAAGAATACGCGCCCGCTTGTACTTGGCTTTCAGCGCCTTCGCCACTGGCAGCAGGTTTCCAGCATCAAAGGCCACAGCGACTGGCAACCCGGTCGCCTGCTGAATCGATGCCGCCGTGGCAAAGCCCTCTGCCACCAGCAAAAGCCGATCCGGAATGCCTCCGATCAGGAAAAAATGCCCCTTTTTGGCCAGCCCTGCCGGCCAGAATGACTTGTCTCTGCCGTTTTTCTTCTCGTTGTAGATGACCTGCAAGCCGTATGTCCGTCGATCCGCATCCTGCAGCGGCACAACAAACTTTCCGCCAGGCAGAAAACGTCCGCCATGCGGCTCGACCTGTTTGCGCTTGAGGTATTCAGACTGG
>JAKJFA010000072.1 GCA_022705135.1 Pseudomonadota bacterium
TTCCGCAACGCTGTCCAAACAGGCCAGCGGCCCATGTTCGGCCAAATGCGCACTGCAATGCGCGCCATAGGTCACGCCCACAGCGCCCACCCCGGCATTCCGCGCCATCAACAGATCATGCGAGGTATCGCCGATCATCAGTGTGCGGTCGCGCTCAGCGTCGAGTTCGTCCATCAGTTCTTCCAGCATTTGCGGATGCGGTTTGGAAAAACACTCATCGGCACAGCGCGAGGCCTGGAAAAAGGAACGAATACCCGTCTGTTCGAACGCCCGATCCAGTCCATGCCGGCTTTTACCGGTCGCCACCGCCAACTGGCAACCCGCCTGCGCCAGATCTTCCAGCAATTCAGCAATGCCCTCGAACAGGTCGATTTCCTCATCCTGCGCCAGATAGTGATGACGGTAGCGTTGCACCATTTCGTCCCGGCGCCCGGCCGCCAGTTGGGGCACGGCGATTGACAGCGCTTCTGCCAGCCCCAGGCCGATCACCTGCCGGGCCTGTCGATCGGTGGGTTCGGGCAGGCCAAGGTCGCGGCTGGCCGCCCGCATGGCGCGCACAATCGCCGCCGTCGAATCCATCAGCGTTCCGTCCCAGTCAAAGACGATCAGGGTGTATTTTTTCATGCCTGCTCAGAGTGTCAAACATCACATCAATTCAAATCACAGCGGCGAATTCTGCCGCGGAATACTCCCTTTCGGCACCGGCATCGAGCACCGCAAGATACTGGCGCAGGGTTTCCGGTAGCGCTGCTTCCAGTTCAAGCAGCGCCCCGGACAGGGGGTGGCGGAAGCGCATGCGCCAAGCGTGCAGGGCCATGCGTTTCAATACGCCGCGCCGCAACTCGTGATTGAGGGCGAAATCGCCATACTTTTCATCACCGAGAATGGGAAACCCCAGGTGCGCCAGATGCACGCGGATCTGATGCGTGCGTCCGGTGTTAAGTTGCGCTTCCAGCAGGCTGACTTGCGGCCAGCGCGCCAGCAGGCGAAAAACGGTATGCGCCACCTTGCCTTCTTGCGAAACCCGCACCCGGCGCTCGCCACTGTCGGTCAAATATTTGTAGAGCGGCGCCTTCACATGCTGGTTGATGTTCATCCAACGCCCCTTGACCAACACCAGATAGCGCTTATCGGCGCCCGCCCCATGCTCACGAAACATGTCATGCAGCGCCGTCAGCGCTAGACGTTTTTTGCCGATCAGCAGAATACCGGAAGTTTCGCGGTCGAGCCGGTGCGCCAGTTCGAGATATTTTGCCTGCGGCCGCTGCCGGCGCAACGCCTCGATAACGCCAAAACTGACGCCGCTGCCGCCATGCACGGCGAGGCCCTCCGGCTTGTCGATGGCGAGCAGCGCCTCGTCCTCGTACAGAATGGGGAGTTCGACCCGTTCCTTGGCGGCGTCCGCCGCTTCATCCGGGGGACGCTCGGCCAGGCGCATGGGTGGCAGCCGCAGCTTGTCGCCGATCCTCAACCGATAAGCCGCATCGGCCCGCCCACCGTTGACCCGGACTTCACCGCTTCTGAGGATGCGATAGAGGTGACTTTTCGGCACGCCCTTGCAGTGCGCGATCAACCAATTGTCGAGGCGCTGCCCCTCCGCCCCCTCATCGACCACCACGTGGCCGACAGAATTATTCCCTGCTTTATTCATTTTCAAATATACTGCGCACGATTTTCGTCTCGGCGTGCAAGATACTCCTCGCCATGAGACCGACCGCCCCCGCCGGAAAAATTTTTGACTGCGGCTGCGGACGGCAGGCCCGGAGGCTCGCTTGTGCCCATCGCGCAAGCCAGGCCGACGACAATCAACTGGTTGTCTTCGCTCACCAAAAGTAGCGATGGTAAATGAAATTGTGCTCAAGAGGCACGCACGGAACACCCGCTGCAGAGATTTCGCCGGCCGCTTCTCACAGGCGTCCGGTTTTGCGAACCATCATTTCACGTTGTTGCCACTGAACCCTTCTCATGACGCAACCCCAACCCTGATCGTGTCGCCGCCTGCACGGGCGCTCCCTGATCGCGTGTCCAACGCACAGGAGCCCCACAATAATGAAACGCATGCTCTTCAACGCGACACAGGCCGAGGAACTTCGTGTCGCCATTGTCGATGGTCAGAAACTGATCGATCTCGACATTGAATCGGCCGCCAAGGAACAACGCAAAAGCAACATCTACAAAGGCGTCATCACCCGCATCGAGCCCAGTCTCGAAGCCTGTTTTGTCGACTACGGCGCCGAACGGCACGGTTTTCTGCCCTTCAAGGAAGTCTCTCGCAGTTATTTCCAGCCCGGTGTCGAAGCCAACCGTGCCAAAATCAACGAGGCGCTGAAGGAAGGCCAGGAACTCATTGTCCAGGTCGACAAGGACGAGCGCGGCAACAAGGGCGCGGCGCTCACCAGCTATATTTCGCTGGCTGGACGCTATCTCGTCCTGATGCCCAACAACCCGCGTGGTGGCGGCGTCTCCCGCCGGGTCGACGGCGAAGAGCGGACCGAGCTGCGTGAGACGCTCGATCAACTCGAAGTTCCCTCCGGCATGAGCCTGATCGCCCGCACAGCCGCCATCGGCCGCCAAATCGAGGAACTGCAGTGGGACCTGAACTACCTGCTGCAACTCTGGCGCGCCATCGAGGGTGCCGCGCAAGAAGATGTTCTGAAAAAATACGACTCGCGCCTGCTCTACCCGGAAGGCAACTTGGTCATCCGCGCCATCCGTGACTATTTTCAGCCCGAGATCGGCGAAATCCTCATCGACACCGATGAGATTTTCGAACAGGCCCAGCATTTCATGGAAACGGTCATGCCGGGCAATATCGGCCGGGTCAAGCGCTACCGGGACAATGTTCCGCTCTTCTCGCGTTTTCAGATCGAGCACCAGATCGAGACGGCTTTCGGCCGCCAGGTCAACCTGCCTTCCGGCGGCGCCATCGTCATCGACCATACCGAAGCGCTGGTCGCCATCGACGTCAATTCGGGACGCGCCACCAAGGGCGCCGATATCGAGGAAACCGCGCTCAGGACCAACCTGGAAGCCGCCGAGGAAATCGCCCGCCAGTTGCGCTTGCGCGACCTGGGCGGCCTCATCGTCATCGACTTCATCGACATGGAAAGCGCCCGTAACCAGCGCGAGGTGGAAAACCGCCTGAAAGACGGCCTGCGCTTCGACCGCGCCCGTGTCCAGATGGGCAAAATAAGCCGCTTTGGCCTGATGGAACTGTCGCGTCAACGCCTGCGGCCAGCACTGGCCGAAACCAGCTATATTTCGTGCCCGCGTTGCACCGGCACCGGCCACATCCGCTCGACCGAATCCGCCGCGCTGCACATTCTGCGCATCCTGGAAGAAGACGCCATGAAGGAAAACACCGGCGCCATCCATGCCCAGGTTCCGGTCGATGTCGCCACCTTCCTGCTCAACGAGAAACGCGCCGACATCCAGGCCATCGAGTTGCGCCACAAGGTCAATATCCTGCTCATTCCCAATATCAATCTGGAAACCCCGGCACATTCCCTGGTTCGCCTGCGGCACGACGAGCTCAATCAGGAGGACATCCGCGAGCCTTCCTACCGCATGGTGGATACTCCATCCGAGGATGAGGCCTATAAGCCGGCCTCCCAACAACTTGGCAACGGCAAGCAGCGGCAACAGGCGGTAGTCCGGGGCATCAGCCCGGAACAACCAGCGCCCGTGCTACCCGAGAAAAAGCCGGCAAAATCTACCGAGGAAGAACAAGGGGTTCTTTCCAAGATTTTTTCCTGGTTCCGCAAGCCGGCCCAACCGGCGCCCGCACCGACGCAAGCCGTTAGAAAGAGCCGGGACGGCCAGCGCGATGGGAAGCGCGGCGACAGCCGCCGGGGAAATCGCGGACGCCGCGACGAAGAAAAAACTGAAACCGGCAGTGATCGTCAGCGTCCGACCCGCAACGAAAAACCAGCGCCGACCCGCAAGGAAGGCACCGCCACTCCAACGCCACAGCAGCAGGAACGCCGCCCCGGCAAGGAACGCAAGGAACGGGTTACCCCACGTGCGGACACCGGCGATGCCCGGATAGAGGCCCCTGCCGCCGTCATCGCGACCGCACCGCTCGTTGAAGGCAGCGAGGAACAGGGCGGCCGCAGACGTGGCCGACGTGGTCGTGGCCGCGGCGATCGCCAAACCACTGCGGCCGAAAACCCGGTGGCCTTGGAAAGTGCAGCCAATCCGCCGCTGTTTGCACCCGAAGGCGCTGCCGAAACGGCCTTCCAGCCGCAGGTCCCGACCCCTGCTGTTACCAGTGCGCCAGCCGCCGTTTCCGAACCGCTTAACCTCGCGCCGGCAACAACGATCAGGGAGACTGCACCGCTCGTGCAAATGCCTCTGGCCATCGAGGTTGCGCCCACGATGCCCAGTACCCCCCTCCAAGTCTCAGCCGAGGCAGACCTGAGTCCGCCGCCCACCCCCCCCGTGGAGCAAAAAAGGGAGGCGCCGGCAGACACCGAATCCGCCAAGGCCAAACCCATTGACCTCGAACAGGTTCTGGCGGAAAGCGGCTTGATGCTGGTGCAAACCACTTCGGCCCCCGCAGCCCCGCCCTCGGCTCCGGAAGTCCGATTGGGACGGCCACGCCGCCCCCGTCCTGAGCAGGCTGTCGCTGCGGACGAGCCTTTGATCATCGTCGAGACGCAAAAGCCTTCCGAATAAGGCAAAACGGGGCGCCTGCGGGCGCCCCGTCTTCATCATGCCCGCTGCGGGCGACCGCCAGTCAGGAAAGGCGTTTCTTCAGCGCCTTGGCCAACCCCTTGGCGGCATCCTCGACCATGTCGATAACCAAATCGAAGTCATACCCCAACCCATAAAAGGGATCGGGTACTTCGTCGTCGTCAAAATTTTCGGAATAGTCCATCAGCAGCTTAATACGATCCTGTTTGTCCGGCGGCGCCATGCGGCGCAGACTGTCCAGGTTGTTTTTATCCATCGCCAGAACCAAGTCGAAGTATTCGAGATCCTGGGGCGCCACCCGGCGGGCGCGAATCTGCGACAGGTCATAGCCTCGCTCCAGCGCCGCCCGCTGGGTGCGCAGATCGGGCGACTCGCCGACATGGTAGCCGTGCGTCCCGGCTGAATCGACTTCCACCTTGTTTTCCAAACCGTGGCGTTTCAGCAAGTGACGAAACACCCCCTCGGCGGTTGGCGAACGGCAGATGTTGCCCATGCAGACGAACAATACTTTTATCATTCACTTTACAATCAATACGTTACCACATCACCAGGCTTCCAAGACCGGACAATACACGAAAACGGACTGCCCCGCAGCATGAATGCCCAGGGAAGCCATGGGAAAGGTCATGTCCGCATTGAGGGCCGGTAAAACTGACAGTTATTCCGTCCGCTTTGTTTGGCTGCATACATGGCCATGTCGGCACACTGCAACAACTGATCGAAATTGCGAGCGTCATCCGGATAAAAGGCCACTCCGATCGAGAACGAGATCGAAAGCTCAGTCCCAGCGAGAGAGAAGGGGAGCATCATCGCCTCGACAATGCGGCTGGAAACCCGTGCTACATCCTGTGTTCCGGAAAGGTCAGGCAGGAGCACGACAAATTCGTCCCCCCCTTGCCGGCACATGGTATCGATCTCACGGATACTGGTCAGAACCCGCGCAACCACAGCCTTGAGCAAATCGTCGCCAACGGCGTGGCCGTAGGTATCATTGACCTGCTTGAAATGGTCGAGATCGAGAAACAGCAGGGCCAGTTTCTTGTGATTGCGGTGCGCGTGCCGCATTTCCTGCTCAAACCGGTCACGCAACAGAATGCGGTTGGGCAGGCCGGTGAGTTGGTCGTGTTCGGCCAGATAGCGGATTTGCTCCTCGGCCGCTTTGCGCTCGCTGATGTCCTCAAGAATGACGACGGTGCCTTTTTCCGGCCGCTCCGGATCAATCAGGCAGGCATAATTGTTGGCCCAGAAAATTTCGCCGCTTTTGCGCCGGTAGCGGATTTCAAAGTGGGAGACGCCGCCGCCAAACAAGGCCGAATAGATTTTCTTGCCGTATTCCTCAAAATCGTGGCGGCTTGGGTAAAGCATTTCAAGCGACACCCCGATCGACTCCTCGATGCTGTAACCGAACATCTGTTCATAGGCCCGATTGAGCAGCACCCATTTGCGGTCCACCACCACCCCGATCGACAGGGGACTGGCATCCAGCATGGATTGCAGTTCCTTGGCCTGCAATTCAAACCGGTCACGCGTCGCTTCCAGTTCGGCCATCAGCTTGGCCTGCGCCCCGAGAAACAAAAGACGTTCCCGTTCGATGACCATTTCAGCAGCCGCCCGCGCCGCAAAAACCTGCAGCAGCGTACCAACGATTTCGGGATTGGCCAACGGCCGCGAACCCATCACCACCAACATGCCCATCAGCTCATCCTGGCGATCGCGCAGGGCCACTCCGGCAAAGGATTGCAGGCGGTCTTGCGCCAAACAGGAATCCTCCGGAAACATCTCGCAGGCGCGTTCCGGCACCAGCACCAGCGCCTCTGTCAGCAATTTCGCAGCGGGCCCCTTGTCATAGCGGTAGCTGAAACACCCGCTGATGCCACCACCGATATGCGCCGCCATCGGGACCAGCGTTCCCGGCTGTTCCGGCGAAACCGTGCCAATCATGCAGCGTTCGACGCCGATGGTTTGCGCCAGGTCGTCCACCAGATTTTCAAACAGCGAGCGCGTGCTGATGCCGGCGCCACGCGCTAGGCGCTCCAGCGCCGCCTCGGCGCGACGCCGGGCGGAAACGTCGCGGATGATCGAAACGAGGCAATCGCGGCCCTGATATTCAATGGCGAACATGGTGGCGGAACACTCGATCGATTCCCCAGCCCGGGTACGCAGCACCAGCTTCTCAAGCTGGACGTGCCCTTCGCTGCGGATACGGTCGACCACTTCCTGGCGGTCGCCGGGATTTCGCCAAAGGCCGAAATCCACCGCTCTTTTACCGATCACTTCCTCACGCGGCCTGCCGGTGATGCGGACAAAGGAATCATTGACCTCGATCATCACCCCTTCATCCAGCGTGCTGATCGAACAGTAATCCGGGCTGGTGCGAAAGAATACGGCAAAAATGTCGCCTTGGCGCTTCACCTTGTCCATGCCTTCATTCCGCCCGCAAGCCCGCACAAAAGAG
This sequence comes from Pseudomonadota bacterium, assembly GCA_022705135.1. Taxonomy (GTDB): domain Bacteria; phylum Pseudomonadota; class Gammaproteobacteria; order Burkholderiales; family Rhodocyclaceae; genus UBA1934. The sequence goes on from JAKJFA010000072.1 coordinate 7,151, forward strand.
GATAATCGCGTTCAATCGTGTTCCCCGATCCAGCCATGACCCCACGCAAGATTCACAGTATCCGCCGCTACCCCGACAAGTCAAATGGAAAACCGCCCCTGCTCTTCATTCACGGCGGCTATGTGCACGCCGGCTGCTGGGATATCCACTTTCTCCCTTATTTCGCCGCCCAAGGCTACGACTGCCATGCCATCGACCTTTCCGGCCACGGCCTGAGCGAGGGCCACGATTGTCTGGACTGCTTTGGACTGGCGGATTATATCGAGGATGCGGCCAATGCGGTCGGCAGCCTGAAACAAAAGCCCATCATCATTGGCCACTCGATGGGCGCGTCCATCGTCGAGGGACTGCTTCCCGATGTACCGGTGGAAGCTGCCATCCTGCTCTCCCCCGTCCCCACCATCGGTACGCTCGGCGCCCTCATGCGCCTATCCAGCCGTTATCCGCGCTTCCTTGTCGAAATCAGCCGGATCAGCCGGCTGCAAATCAGTGAGGACAATCTCCTGTTGATGCGCAATGTCTATTTCTCGCCACAGATGCTCCCCCAGGATCTGCTCGCGTTCGCGCACCTGATCCAGGAGGAATCGCAGCGCGCCGTCCTGGATTTGCTCATGCTCGCCTGCAGGTTTCAGCCGGTACGCCCCAAACTGCCCGTTCTGGTCATGGGCGGCGAACTCGATCTGCTCTTCCCGCCTTCGCTGCTCCCCTTTATGGCGCGGCGCTGGCAGGCCGAAATGCAGGTCATTCCTGCCACCGGCCATGTCGTCATGCTCGATGTCCAATGGGAAGACGCGGCAAATCGGATGCTCGCCTGGCTAGAAAAGCAGGGGTATTAACAGGCTGTTGAAGAACTCCACGGGGTTGCGGCGCAGGCTTTCCGGGATGGGGTGCGCGAAGGGAAGCGAAGCCAATGGTCGATCCCCTTGGCGAGCTTCCTGACAAAGCAGACCGCACGGAAAGACGCGCCCCTCCGGGTTTGCGCGAAA
>JAKJFA010000073.1 GCA_022705135.1 Pseudomonadota bacterium
AAAAATGGCCTTGGCCTGGGCCAGCGGGTCGCGGATGCGGCCAACGATGCGCTCACCCAGCTGATGGGCGGCACCGTCATTGGGAATCAAGCCCGACGCCTGCAGGTTGCGCCGTAGGATGTCCGGCCGCTCCGGCGCGACACTGCGCCTGGCAACATCAAAATGGCGATCGGCCGTCATCACTTGTGTCGTGAGCACCAGCCGGGGTTCATTTTCGGAATCCGCCTTCCATTCACAGGTAAACACTTCCAGGTCGCCGTCAGGCAGGCGCCGCATATTCGACACTTCGGCATTCCCAGACCACTGATGCCCGATGGTGCGCTGATAAAGCGTATCCTGATTGAGCGGTAGCGGCAGCCAAAGCCGCGCCCGCTCCGGCGTTTGCTTGAGGTGGACCGTCGTGGTGATTTCATAGCCGCGCCAGTCGTCAGGCGGTTCGATTGCCTTCACCGGCGGCAGGCGGCTGGCGGAAGTCCCCTCTGGCGGATCCTCAATGACCGGACGATACGCGTTGCGCGCCGGCGAACCGGACGACTTGCGCGACACGTGGCCAGCCTTTGCCCCTTTCTTTTTTGCGGTGGTTTTGCGGCGCGCCGCCCAAGCGTTCGAACTCAACAGGGAGAGAAGCGTCGCCCCGGCAATGAAATCGCGGCGTTTCACCCTCTAGCTCCCTGCAAGTTCACAGCACTTCGGCCGCGTGGTCGGCCAAACGCGAACGCTCTCCACGCTGCAAGGTCACGTGGCCGGAATGCAGCCAGCCCTTGAAGCGATCGACGACATAGGTCAGCCCCGAACTGCCTTCCGTCAGATAAGGCGTGTCGATCTGCGCGATGTTGCCCAGACAAACCACCTTGGTTCCGGGTCCGGCGCGGGTAATGAGGGTTTTCATCTGCTTGGGTGTCAAATTCTGCGCCTCGTCGATAATCAGGTATTTCTTCAGGAAGGTGCGGCCACGCATAAAGTTAAGCGATTTAACCTTGATGCGCGAACGGATCAGATCCTGCGTCGCCGCCTTGCCCCAATCCCCGCCATAAGAACCACCGGACTCCTCGCTGTGGGTCAACACCTCGAGATTATCCTCAAGTGCGCCCATCCAGGGATTCATTTTCTCTTCTTCGCTGCCGGGCAGAAAACCGATGTCTTCACCCACCGGGACGGTGACGCGGGTCATAATGATTTCGGCAAAACGTTTCTGTTCCAGGACTTGTGTCAATCCCGCCGCCAGGGTCAGCAGGGTCTTGCCGGTTCCGGCCTGGCCCAGCAGGGTAACAAAATCGATTTCCGGATTCATCAACAGATTGAGTGCGAAATTCTGTTCGCGGTTGCGGGCCGAAATGCCCCAAACCGCATTCTTGGGATGGGAGTAATCAATCAGGGTTTCCAGAACGGCCGTCTTGCCAAGCGTTTCCTTGACAATGGCCAAAAAGCCATCGCCCTCCAGCCAGACAAACTGATTGACCAGCAGGTCCGGGCACAGCGGACCCTTGATCCGGTAGTAGGTTCTTCCTTCCTTCTTCCAGGACTCCATGCCCTCGCCGTGCCTTTCCCAGAAATTCTCCGGCAGGGCAAGCGTTCCGGCATACAGCAGATCGGTGTCTTCCAGCACCTTGTCGTTGAAATAGTCCTCCGCCGCCAGCCCCAGGGAACGCGCCTTGATGCGCATGTTGATGTCCTTGGACACCAGGATGACCGGGCGTTGCGGATCTTTCTTCTGAAGGTGAACCAGCACCGTCAGAATGGCATTGTCGGCTTTGGACGTCGGCAGGCCGGCCGGCAATTCGGCGCTGATCGCCTCGGTCTGCAGGAACAGCTTGCCGGAGGCCAGTTTCTTCGAGGCCTCGCACAGCGGGATGCCGTCTTCAATCTTTTCCGCAAAGGCCAGAAGCTCGTCGAGCATGCGCGAGACCTGGCGGGCGTTGCGCGCAATTTCGGACATCCCCCGCTTGTGGTCGTCGAGTTCCTCCAAGGTCATAATGGGGATGAACAGGTCATGCTCCTCGAAGCGAAACAGCGCCGTCGGGTCGTGCATCAGCACGTTGGTATCGAGGACGAACAGCTTTTTGAGCTTGATTTTGGACGTGGCGTTCTTGCGCGGCATGTGCAACTTTCGCTGTCAGGGGATGATCGGATGATCTCGGAAAACAATACTAAAAGAACGGATCGGCATTGTTTCAGGCACTGGCATTTTCGAGGCAAATCAGATTGTCGCGGTGAATCATCTCCGGTTCATCGATATAGCCGAGGATTTCCTCGATCTTGTTGCTGGGCTTGCGCGCAATCAGGCGCGCCTCGCCGCTGCCGTAATTGGCCAGACCACGCGCCACCTCGCGTCCTTCCTGCGAGACGCAGGAGACCGCCGCGCCGCGCTCGAACTCGCCCTCGACGGCAAGCACACCAATCGGCAGCAGGCTTTTGCCCTTCTGCAGCGCGCCGACGGCGCCATCATCGAGCACGAGCCGGCCGGCCAGTTGGAGATGATCCGCCAGCCACTGTTTTCTGGCCGCGAGCGGCTGGGTCTGGGCTTCGAGCAGGGTTCCCAGACTCTGTCCCTGCGCCAGACGAACAATCACATCAGGTTCGTGACCGTTGGCAATGACGGTATGCGCGCCGCTGATGGCCGCACGCTTGGCCGCCAGCACTTTGGTCAGCATGCCGCCCTTGCCGATGGACGTCCCAGCCCCACCCGCCATTTTTTCCAGTTTGGGATCGCCGGCAACGGCCTTTCTGACCAGCGTTGCCTCCGGATGATGACGGGGGTCGGCAGTGAACAGGCCCTCTTGATCGGTCAGAATGATCAGCGCGTCGGCATCGACCAGATGCGCAACCAAAGCACCCAGCGTGTCATTATCGCCAAACTTGATTTCGTCCGTCACCACTGTGTCATTTTCGTTGATGATCGGCACTACCCCCAGCTCCAGCAAGGTCACCAGAGTGGAACGGGCGTTGAGATAGCGTTTGCGGTCGGCAAGGTCTTCGTGCGTGAGTAAAATCTGCGCGGTGTGCAGCCGGTGCACACTAAATGCGCCTTCATAGGCCTGAACCAGACCCATCTGCCCGACCGCGGCAGCAGCCTGCAGTTCATGCACCGCCTGCGGACGGTTCGGCCACTCCAGGCGGCGCATGCCGCAGGCAATGGCACCAGAGGAGACCAGCACCACTTCGCGGCCGGCACGGCGCAAGGCCGAGATCTGCCGTGCCCAATCACTGATGGCGGCGTGATCAAGGCGATTGCCGTTTTTGGTCACCAGCGCCGATCCCACCTTGACGACCAGGCGGCGCGCGGAAGCAAGACAACCCTGTGCACTCATCTTTCGGTTTCTACTCTGTTTTCTTCTTCGGAAACGTGCTCCTGCAACGCATCATACACGCGATAGCACAGTTCCCGGCAGCCCCCGCCATTGATGGCCGTGACGGCAAAATGCGGCCCCGTGTAGCCGGAAACTTTTTTATAGGCCTTGAGAAAAGCCTTGATGCATTGGTCCCGCTCCTCTTGCGGGATCAGGTCCAGTTTGTTCAGTACCAGCCAGCGCGGTTTCGCCGCCAATTCCGGGCTGTACTTCTCCAGTTCGCCCACGATCGCCACAGCATCGCGAACCGGGTCAGCCTCGGGATCGAAGGGGGCCAGATCGACCAGATGCAGCAGCAGGCGGGTGCGCTGCAAATGCTTCAGAAAGCGGATGCCCAGTCCAGCGCCGTCAGCCGCGCCTTTAATCAGCCCCGGCACGTCGGCGACGACGAAGCTCTTATTGTCATCGACGCGGACAACGCCGAGGTTGGGATGCATGGTGGTGAAAGGATAATCCGCCACTTTCGGCCGAGCCGCCGAAATGGCGCGGATCAACGTGCTCTTTCCGGCATTGGGCAGTCCAAGCAGGCCAACATCCGCCAGCACCTTCAATTCCAGCTGCAATTCGAATTCCTCGCCCGGCTCGCCCTTGGTGCATTTGCGCGGTGCGCGATTGACGCTCGATTTGAAATGGATGTTGCCCAGACCGCCCTTACCCCCTTGGGCAATCAGCACTTTTTTGTCGTGCTGGTCGAGGTCGGCAATCACCGTGCCGGTATTGAGATCGGTCATCACCGTGCCGACCGGCATGCGCAGCACGATGTCGTCACCGCCAGCGCCGTAGCAATCAGCGCCGCGCCCATTCTCGCCGCGCTGCGCCAGAAACTTGCGCGTGTAGCGATAATCAACCAGAGTGTTGATATTGCGGTCGGCGATGGCATACACACTGCCGCCCCGGCCACCATCGCCGCCATCCGGCCCGCCCATCGGGATGTATTTTTCGCGGCGGAACGAAGCCACGCCGTTCCCGCCGTCGCCGGCTTTGACGTAGATCTTGGCTTCGTCGATGAACTTCATTTCCCGCCTCTACAAACTAAAAAGCCCTATCCGCAGTGGATAGGGCCTGGTTTCCGCTGCCCGCAATTATGCAGCCGGCGAGACGGCCGGAACGATACTGACCGTGCGGCGGTTCAGAGGTCCCTTGACAGCGAACAAGACGGTGCCGTCCTTCAGCGCAAAGAGGGTGTGATCCTTGCCGCAACCGACATTTTCGCCGGGGTGAAACTCCGTGCCGCGCTGGCGCACGATGATGTTGCCGGCCAGAACGAACTGGCCACCGTAACGCTTGACGCCCAGTCGCTGGGCTTGTGAATCGCGGCCGTTGCGGGAACTGCCGCCTGCCTTTTTATGTGCCATGGTCTATTCCTTTCCCGGTCAGGCCGCGATCGCGTCGATGCGCAGCTCGGTGTAATTCTGGCGATGCCCCTGATGCTTCTGGTAATGCTTGCGACGGCGCATCTTGAAGATTTTGATTTTGTCATGGCGACCCTGGGAAACCACGGTGCACTTGACGCTTGCACCGGCGACGAGCGGGGCGCCGACCTTCACCGACTCGCCTTCGCCTACCATGAGGACCTGATCGAGGGTGATTTCTGCGCCAACTTCTGCCGGTATCTGTTCTACTTTGAGTTTTTGGCCGGCGGACACGCGATACTGCTTGCCCCCGGTTTTTACGACCGCATACATGTTGGACTCCATTTTGCTACTGGGAAGAACCGCGCATTATACGGACAAATTCAAACAAGTCAAAGCGTTGCGGGCTTATAATCCCTACCCTTCTTCTGGAGATCCGCATGGAAAAACTCAAGACCCCATCCGGCTATGTGATCTATATCGGCACATCCACACTCAGCATCGAAGACCTTGTGACAGGCAAGGGCACCGAGGCCCGCAACGGCGATGTCGTTAACGTGCACTACACCGGCTGGCTCACCGATGGCCGCCAGTTCGACTCCAGCTATGACCGCAACGAACCTTTTTCCTTCCGGCTTGGCACTGCGCAGGTCATCTCCGGCTGGGATGCGGGCGTGCAAGGCATGCGGGTGGGCGGTGTCAGAAAACTGACCATTCCTCCTGAACTGGGCTACGGTCACCGGGGTGCCGGTGGTGTCATCCCGCCCGAGGCCACCCTGGTGTTCGAGATCGAATTGCTTGACGTCCAATGACTGAATTCGTTCGCCTCTCGAAGCTGATGTCCGAACGCGGTCTCTGTTCGCGACGTGAAGCAGACGCCTGGATCGAGCAGGGCTGGGTCTTCGTCGACGGCCAGCGCATCAGCGAACTCGGTACCCGCGTCGACCCAGCCGCCAAAATCACGCTGGCCAAGGAGGCGCAGGCAAACCAGGCGAAACTGGTCACCATTCTGCTCAACAAGCCGGTCGGTTATGTGTCCAGCCAGCCGGAACCGGGCTTTACGCCGGCCGTCAGCCTCATCTGCGCCCAGACCCAGCAACGCAACCACGGTGGCAATCCCTTCAAACCGGGGATGCTCAGGGGCCTGGCGCCAGCCGGCCGGCTCGACGTCGATTCCACTGGCCTGTTGGTGCTAACCCAAGACGGCAGGATTGCAAAACAACTCATCGGCGAGGACAGCCCGGTCGACAAGGAATATATCGTCCGCGTTGAAGGCAATATGGCTGGAAATGGCCTCCAGCGGCTCAATCACGGCCTGTCGCTCGACGGCGAACAACTCAAACCCGCCCAGGTCGAGTGGCTCAACGAAAGCCAGTTGCGCTTCATCCTAAGGGAAGGGAAAAAACGCCAGATCCGCCGCATGTGCGAACTGGTCGGGCTCAAGGTCACGGCGCTCAAGCGCGTGCGCATCGGCAAGGTCAAACTGGGCGATCTGCCGCTCGGCAAGTGGCGGCTGTTGCGACCGAACGAATCGTTTTGATCGTCATCATTCCGTCCGCAACGCTTCCACCGGATCGAGCAGCGCCGCGCGACGCGCCGGCAACACCCCAGC
>JAKJFA010000074.1 GCA_022705135.1 Pseudomonadota bacterium
CCGGTCGTTAGCATTTCTATGTGAAACCTTTGAATAGGCGAAAACTGGTTGGTCACAGGAATTCTGCGCAGCGCCAAGTAGCTTTGCTAGGGCCCATTTGTCGGAATATCGGTCATCACAGCCTAAAAAAGCAATCCAAGGGGAGTGGCAAAGTCCAATTGCACGGTTCCATGCGTCATAGACACCAAGATTTGCGTCATTCAAAACTGCAAACAAACGTGGGCGATATCGCTCCATGATCTCCAAGGTGCCATCAGTGGAACTGCCATCCACTACGATGACATCTACATTCGGACCTTCTTGACTCAAGATGCTGTCCAGGCACGCCTCAAGCGTATCTGCACCATTCTTTACGGCAACGACCACAGTGATATCGGGACCAGCATTTGAGAATGTTTGATTTACAAAATATTTAGTCATCAGCTATACGGGCAATTTTCAAAGGAGCCGTAAATCAGTGGTGGGCTGAAGGGGGGCTGTTTCCCGCAAGGGCTATCGTGCGCTGCAACAACTGTGCTGCACTTTCTTTCCAAGTAAACAGTGGCATTGGGGCCGCGCGACTTCGCCGGTTTGGCTTTGCATGCGCGGCGATCAGCGCACCCAATTGCGCACTGGAATCGCGTGCATACAGTGAAACCCCTTCGTCAGCCAACTCTTTGAATGAAGGCAGATCACTGGCGATGACCAAGCAGTCACGTGTCCGCGCTTCGACCAGCGGCAGACCGAACCCCTCGGCGAGCGACGGCAACACCAGCGCCCGAGCATGGGCGTACACATGCGCCAGTTCCGAGTCACCCGCGTCGAACAAAGTCAGCAGTCTTTTCCCTTGCTCCGGATGCTGTCGGAGTCTTTCCACAAACTCCCTTTCTTCCGCCGTGGCGCGCCCCGCGATCAGAAGATGAACTGCTACGCCTTCCAGCCAGAGCCTCTCAAAGGTCCTCAGAAGCATCGGGTAGTTCTTGCGTGGCTCAATCGTCCCTACTGCGGCGAAGACCGGGACAGATGTCTGCATGAACCGGGCTATCGCCTCCCTCACTTCGCCCTCGTTTTCTTGGGGAAGATCACAACCCAGTCGAAAGTGCTCGGCGTGCGGCACCGGCAGCGCTTCATCGGCGCACCATTTGAGCAAGTCGGCCTCGGTTGACGCCGAAATGCACATCACCACGTCGGCGCAACCAAGCATGCGAACCAGCCAGATCCGAAATACATCGGTGAACAAGGGGGGGCAAAACTCCGGATGACGGATCGGAATAAGGTCGTACAACACCAGCACGATGCTGGCTCCTTGCGCTCGCGCTTGCCGTGCGGCGAGCCAAACGCGGTAGTTCCAGGACTGGTCGGCAAGCACAAGGCAGTCGCCGCTTCGAAATACCAAGGGTTCTTCATCCCTGCTCAGTGAATCGAACGTCAGGTCGTTGTTCAGTCTCCAGGCTCTGTGCAAGACAGCCTCTGGAATCAGTGAAACAAGTTTTCGAACAGATGCGGAGTTCAACCACCTGAACATGCGGCCGGCGGCCTTGTCAACCGCCGTCACACCGGATGCCGTGGGCGAACGATGGGCCGGTCGGAGAAGCCGAAACCCGGTGCGATGAAAAACAACGGGCTTGCAGCCGGCGATGGTCTCAAGTTCGTCCAGCAACCGGCGAACGGTGCGGGTGATGCCGACATTGCCGTGCTGGGTTCGGGTGTAACTGACATCCATGAACAACCGGCCCGCAAGACTCATATCTCTCTTTCCCACGGAAGGCCGGCGCGGCCTTTGAATTTGGTGCAGTCAAAGCTGAAGCCCGGAGAAAGAACATCTTCGGCCGTCCCGATCAATTGGGGGTTCAGCGTTCGATCGTATTTGAAATAGAGATGGCCGTCGCCCGTTGCGATCAGGAAGGAATCACTGACGCTATAACGCCTTTGAAAACCCGAACGGTGATAACTGACACCCTGTTGCCCGGGGTTGAAAAAGCGCGGACAGATCTGCTCCATCTTCTCAAACAGTGCCTTGGCACCGAGCTGCTCGGCAGTCAATGCATTCGACTGCCGGGGAGAAACGGCGTATTCGATCGGACAAATCCAGAACCCGCTTTGTTCAATAACCCGCTCTCTCGCGGCGGGGCTCTCTTCAGTCACGATAAAACCGGTTGGCGCCATCGACTTTGATTTGATCAACTGGCAATTGGTGGGTGACTTCAAGCGAAGATCATGGGCTTCAAGGTACGGAGTGATTTGATTGATGGCGTTCTGATCGGGCTGAATGGAGCCATCCTTCATGGATCGCGGCGCGCTGACCATGAACAGCTTCAGGGGCTTGCCACTCTGAAGCGCTTTTTTGACCGGGGCATAAAGGGCAGACTGCTTGTCCGTGTCAGACGAGCCAAATGTCGAGATGTTGATCCAGCGCGAAGAGGCGGGGAACAGCGGCGCGGCCAAAGAATAGGTCGGAACCGCGATGGTCACGTATATGGCTTCCGGGTCAATGGCTTCTTTCGCGAATTCGAGGGGCAAATAAGGCGCATCTTTCCACTCAATCCATGTCCAGGAGTCCACGGGTCGCCAAGGCGTGTTCTGGTACAGCGCGAAGCCTTGCAATCCGAGAACCGCAATCGTCAGGAACACTTTCATGTTCGCGGTACTTTGCAGCAAGTTGATGAGCGCAATGCACAACGGCCCGATCAAAATCAGATACGGCATGAAATACCGGCCATTGCCCGTCGTATGCATCCAAGGTATGAACGACAGGAATATCAGGGCAAAGAGCGCCAGCGTCGGCAGCCAGTCTGGGGGGCGGCGATTGGCTTTTCGGACTGAAATCAGCGCCAGCACCGCCAGGCCCAAGGCCAGGATGAACCGGAAGTCGGGGGCGGCGATTTCGATGTACACCGAGCTGTTGGGCGCGGCCATGGCCACGGGCCTCAGCAAGGCATCGCGCCAGGTGTCTGCCAGGAATCGAATCATGGTTGCAGGCCCGAACCGTTGCGCCAGAGCTGGAAGTACCCGTCATAGAACGGGTAGATGGGGTTCTCGAATTGAAGCCAAAGCAGATAGCCCCAATATCCGTAGGTGATGACAAACCCTAGGGCAACGGCAAAGGCGCTAAGCGTTACCCATCCGAGGCGGGCGCGCCACGGGCCGTCACAGAAAACGAAAAGCAGCGGGAACAGCACGGCCAGCGGGCCATGGCTGAATTTGAACGAAACTGCCAACCCGACCAGCAAACCGGCGATCACCGCCGTTCGGGTGATCCGGCTGTGTGGGACAGGTGCGGGTGGGGCGATCGCCTGGAAGGCCAGCGCCACCGCCCACAGGAAGGGGGCGGCCGCCAGCAGGTCGTTGCCGGTGGATTCCAGCATCTTGAGGGGCACTGCGCTCATGAAAGCCAGCAAGACCGCGGCCACGCGCATCGCCATCGCATGCATCCCCTGCGCGGGGATCAGCACCTTGGCAACCATCCAGACTGGCGGCACCGTGATCAGGTGAAGTGTGGCCAGAACCACGCCGGCGGCTTGCCCGCTGAATCCGGAGATGGCGAGCTTGTAGACGGGCCAGTACAGGTAGGGATACTGGTACGCTTGGTTGGAGGCGGCGGCGTAATCCTTGTCGAACCGGGGTGCATCGGCGACCCAGCCCAGGTAGATGTGGTGGTTGAGCGCATCCCAGCTCAGGCCCAAATGGCCGAGATACAGCGGAACCGAAATGAAAATCAGCCAGAACACGATCAACACGAAAGGCAGTTCGAGCCTTTCGAGTAGCCGCATAGCTTCGGTCGGTTTGGCGCCTTTCGCGTGGCTTGTCATTTGATCTTTGAGCTCTTCCAGGCCAGTTGCAAGGCGCCGGCGAGCAAGGCGCTGGCACTCGCTTGCACCCCGAGAGCCATCAGCGTGGCTGCGGGAATGACGGAGCGCATGGTGGACTGGGTGTCCAGCGCGCTGAAGCCGGCGGTCCGCCAGTCGCTGACCAAGGCCAGCGTCCAGGCCAGTCCGGCCAGAAAAACCAGGGCACCGATGACCAGCCCGAACTCCACGCTGGTGTGGTTGCGGGCCTGGGTCACCCACCGTGGTTCCCGGACGATACCGGCCACCACCGCGATCCATTTGACGAGCAGTGCGAAGTGAACCAGTTGCGCGCCGATGATGAGTGCTGCGCTGCAGTACAGCATCGAATGCACATCGAGGCCCATGGGCCCGAGCACCTGAGGACCGCGTGCCAGCGCCACCATGCCGATGAGCCCGCTGCCCGCCAAAAGGGTGCCGGGGATCAGGAACAGCCACCGCGGCGTGAACAGCAGCATGAACAGCAGGTGCCGCCAGCCGTCGCGCCAGGTGCGCAGGTGCGGGGGTCGGTTGCGCCCATCGGGGCTCAGCGTAGTGGGCACTTCACGGATCGAATATCCGGCGAGTGCCGCTTTGGCCACCATCTCGGTGGCGAACTCCATGCCGGGACTCACCAGGCCCAGCCGGAGCATCGCATCCCGCGAGAAGCCGCGCAGGCCGCAATGAAAGTCGCCGACATTGGCCCGGAAAAACGTGCGGCCCAGCCAGCTCAGTATGGGGTTGCCAAAATAGCGATGCAAAGGCGGCATCGCTCCCGGTGCGATGCCGCCTTTGAACCGGTTTCCCATCACCAGATCGGCGCCCTTGCGCAATTCGGCCACGAAGCCGTCGAGCTGGCTGAAATCGTAGCTGTCGTCCCCGTCGCCCATGATCACGAACCGTCCCGAAGCGGCCTGGATGCCGGTGAGGAGCGCGGCGCCGTAGCCGCGTTCCGGGGCATGCACGACGCGTGCGCCCAGGCTTCGGGCCAGTTCCTGCGAGCCGTCGGTGGAGCCGTTGTCGCTGACCAGAATCTCGGCCTGTACGCCGGATCGCCCGATGAAAGCCCTGGCTTTGGCGATGCAGGCGGGCAAGGTCCGCGCCTCGTTGAGGCACGGCATCAGAATGGTCAGTTCCATGGGGCTAAAAAAAACGAAAAGCGGCCGGAGCCGCTTTTTCAGGTGATATTAAGCATTAGCCGCGGCAAGAGCCCGGCATCCACTTAATAGGCGTTCCATTGCAGATCCACCCTTCAATGCCGTTGCTGGTGGAGGTGAGCGCCGGACTCGGTGTGAGGGTCACGAATACGGTTTCAGCAAATCCTCGGCCCGCCGCAGTAATAACGCCGCTGGTCGGGTTAACCGTAACGCCCGAAACAAATCTGGTTGCGGCTGTCGAGTCACAACTGTTCAAGTTGGAAGGGCCATTGGACTGCACAATCTCGGTCACGCAGGTTCGCGCGGCGCTGGCCGCCAGCACCACTTCCGACGCCCTCGCGCGATTCGTGTAATCCTGATACGCAGGCAGGGCCACGGCAGCCAAGATACCGATGATCGCGACGACGATCATCAATTCGATAAGGGTGAAACCCTGCTGGACGGAACGTTTCATGATGGACTCCTTGAGTGAAAAGTATATTTGCGGAATGTTATCAGCAGATTGCGTGCCAGGCCCAACTTTCGGCGTGGCGTGGCAAGAAGCATACTTTTGGACCAGTATGAAACTGCGCCACTGACAATTGCTGACAAATTTGGGCCATTCGTTCCTTGGTGTGACATATTTTGTCATTTCCTTGCGCTTTGTTCGAAGAGCTGACTCAGAGGTAGCGCGCTGCTCGCCTTGACTTCGCCCAGCGAGAAGCTCGTTTGCAGATCTTTGACATTCGGCAGGTTGATCAGCACCTCGCGCGCAAACTGGCTGAAGCTGTTGAGGTCGCGGCTGACCACTTGCAGCTCAAAGGTCCCGGTGCCGCTGATGTAGTGGCAGGCAATCACTTCGGGAATCGCGCGGATGGCCTCTTCCAATTGGCGGGTGACGTCGCCATTGTTGCGGTCGGCATCCAGCCGCACGAAGGCCAGCACGCCCAGGCCGATCTTGTGGCGGTCAATCTCGGCGCGGTAGCCCTTGATGTGGCCGCCTTCTTCCAGC
>JAKJFA010000075.1 GCA_022705135.1 Pseudomonadota bacterium
CACTTGGCGGAAACCGTACCGCCGGTACAGTTCCACACTCCACCATCATCGCTTGCAGTAATAACCGTCTGGCCGCTAGCATTGCCTTGCGTCATGGTCGAAGTAATGTTAACTGTACCAGTGCCACCACCACCGGAAGTAAGGGACACGGCAGAATATTTGCCGGTAATCGTGCCTTCGATCGATCCGGCAGTACCAATTGGGGTAAGGGTGGTCGGCCAATGGCCCTTGTCGGCACGGAATTCGGCAAACGGGGTCTTCAAGCCGCCGGCCAATTCAACCGCCTCGGAAACCTGCGCCCGGGTCACATAATCCTGATAAGCGGGCAGCGCCACGGCAGCCAGAATGCCGATAATGGCGACGACGATCATCAGTTCAATCAGGGTAAAACCGCGTTGAATATGTTTCATTCCTATCTCCTCTCAAAATAAACGAACTGCCGGAACAACTTTAGCACACTCTGTGCCAGACGAAACACCCCTTGCTTCCCTACTCCATCAAATAAAAAACCCACTGCCCAACCTAACGCCTTTTCTTCTCCTATCCCCACCGCAATCGCGGCCGAGCATCCCACCAACCTCTCCACGATGCGCCAAAACTCGTCATCTCTTATGACAATTTCCGTCAGCTGGCTGCATTGTACTATGGCTTGCACGCCGTCGGGCGCCACTTGGCTAGAACCGTACCGCCGGTACACTCCCACCTACCTCCATCCGTGCTTGTGGTGAGAACCGTTTGAGTATTGGCGTTGCCTTGTGTCATGGTCGAAATGATCCGAATTTCGCCCGCCCCACCCATAGCGCCCCCGATGGTCACGGTAGCATATTTTCCGGTGATCGTACCTTCGATCGATCCATTGCCACCACCAACCCTATCGATAGTAGTCGGCCAGTGCCCCTTGTCGGCGCGAAACTCCGCAAACGGGGTTTTCAGTCCATGCGCCAGTTCCACCGCCTCGGCCACTTGCGCCCGGGTAACGTAATCCTGATAGGCAGGCAACGCAACTGCAGCCAGAATGCCAATGATCGCAACCACGATCATCAATTCGATGAGTGTAAACCCTTGATGGAAGCGTTTCATCTGAATCTCCCCAAAAAATTCATCCCACCACACTTCGCACACTTCATGCCAGGAGATCCTGCACCCTCAACATTTCCGCCCGAACCTTCGCCGCTCATTCAGGAAAGGGTTCCGCATCAATGATCGCAACAAAATCCACCGTCCGCACATCAACAATCGCTGCCATGAACATGTCCCGCCCGCGGATCGGTAGAAAAGCAAAGGCTTCTTCCGGCTTGCCCTGTGCTTTCAAAAAATTGTCAATCACCACTACGTTGCGCTTGGCATTGCCACGCAAGATGCCAAGGGACTTCGCAGCTTTCAACACTGCCTCGCGCCGGTCGCCATAAGGAACAAAAAGCTGCGGCATTTGGTGATAATCCACGCCTGCCATCGCCGCGAATACAAGATCGGATTTCTGTTTTTCATCGGTGGGCGGCAAGGCGGCGGCAAGCACCGGGCCACAAATTGACCTTACTTTGAATTGCGGCAGACCTGCCAGGGCAAGTTGAGCATCTTCCACATCATTAGCGGCAGCCACCCGGAACATATCGCCAACGAAGACCGTAAACACCGGCCTGGCCACAGCCATCACATATCCACCATACATCAAGGCCCCTAATTGCAACACCGCAATGGTCGCCAGATCGAATTTGAGCCCTTTCTTGCCGGGCTTAAAAATGATCAGCGTCATCAACGGCCCCAGACAAACGTCAACGCCAATCAGAAGAAACAGCAAGACCGTGCCGCCCATCAACTGAAAATAAGGGCCGGGATACCAGGCAAAAAGCATCAAGGACAAAACTGAAGTGGCAACCACTGCACTGATCGCGAGATGGATCCCCGCCGCGCGAAACCTTGTCAAGGCATTTCTCCCATAACGTTACTTGCTTCAAATTTCCATATCATCAAGTTATCGAAACAACACCGTTTCAGGCGGAAAACAAACACTCTCCAGCTTCCGAAATTACCCCTGTCTGCCGAAAAAAGACGCGCACATAAGCAGCACAGTGCAAGAAGCCTCTGGCCTTGCCGGTGCACGCAGCCTATCATAGCCGTCCAAGCACCGGAGTGCCTGCCTACCATGAAAAAACGCCTCAACCCGCACCCAGGTCTGGCCCTTATCCTGTCCACCCTGGCGGCCCTGACCCCGGCGACGGCTCAAGCGCAGAAACTTCATGCCCGCCCCGCCGAATTGGTGCGCATCGAACCCGAAGGGAAGTCGTTTTCCGTGCTGATTCCCGCCCATTGGACGCGAAACGAGCTCAACCTCCTGAAGGAACACCAGAAATATGAACTGAAACTGTGGGCGCCGGCGAGGACCGATCTGGCCTATGTGCTGATCGGCGTCGATTATTTTGCCGACCCGCACAAAAGCCCGGAACGCTTTCTGTTCGAGCAGTCGAACCCGGTGTTTGCGCAGCGCGGCGCCGTCCACATCGAGCCCGTGCAGCCGGCAACGTCCAGCACGGGGGTGATTTCCTTTACCGTGCATACCGACCGTTTCCCGCCCCTCGGCCCCGCCACCAAAAAACAGGCGGTGCTCCGGCAGGTGATCCCGCACCCGATGCAAAAGGGTTTCGCCGTCCTTTACTTTGATGCCCCGACCCCCCTGGCCGCGCAATACCGCCCCATTTTCGAGCAGGTCGCGGCATCGTTCAAGCCGCAGGCGCAACAGGACGCCAACGCCCTACCCGAGCTCTCTGCCGACGAGTACGCGGTATTGACCGACTTCTTCGGGAACAATCCCAAAAAGACGGCCGAGGCGCAGCCCAAATTCTTTGCGGATGTGCGCAGGGCACGTGTCGTCAACGGCCAGACCGGCAATAAGGGCAAACTCGACGACACGGCACAGCAACATCTGGCGCGCGAATTCGGCGGGCTCGACCCCCATCTGCTGGCGGATTACCGGGACAAGAATACCCATCCCGCCATGGTCCGCGACAAGATCCTGGTGCGCAACCTCTATGTCCTGCCGGACAAAGACGGCGCTTCGCCGACCAGAACGCCCTTTCAGCAAGAAAGGTTGCGCCCCCTCGATCTGCCCGGTCTGAACAGCAGCATCGTGCAGGTGTCGCGCATCGGCTTTGATGCGCCCAAGGAAACGGCGCTCTTCCATGTTTTCCTGGTCGGCGGCGGCCCTTCGACCGGGCATTTCGTCCTGATGACGCGCGACGGCGGCCCGTGGGAAGTGCGCCAGGCCGCCCTGACCGACTATCTCATCCACTAACCCACCACGCGCAGCGATCCGGCAGCACGAAGTCAAGACAGTGCCGTGGGCCTGATCGCCCGCGCAATCGCCTCTCCTCATGCCCGTTAGCCTCTTGGCAAACACCACAGGCAACACCGAACCCCGCCTATACCCAAACGCCGAACACAGTTGACATGTTTGTTTTCACTAACTACGATGTTAGTGTGTTAATGTTAACTTGTAATTTACAAAGAGGGGATTGCCATGTTGAATGCCGTCATCCAGATCGTTTCGTTTGTCTGCACGGTAGCCTTGATTTCCATCATCCGGGGATTGGAGTTGCCAGCGCTGGCCAGCATCCTGCTCGTCGCTGTCGTGGTCCTGGCTGAAATTACGGTATTGGCCGGCATTTTTTCCGGCAAGCGTACCAGCCAGAAATTAGCCCGGGAAACCGCTTAGAAGCTGTCTTGAGTGGCGCAAGCGCCGCCAAAAACAAATCAATGGCGGCACGGACAATCAACGGCAAACGATGGATTCGCGGTATAGCAGCCAGAGCGAATTGAACCTGTCGGTCAGGCTGAATTTGCAGCCGTTGAGGGCCCAGAGTTCGACCAGGGTCTGGATCAGGCTAAACAGGATCAGCGCGGCGGCGTCCAGGTCGACGTCGCTGCGAACGGAACCGCTTCTGACACCTTCCTGTAGCAGCCCCTTGAGTTTGCCGATGTAGGTATCAATCATCGCCAGCGTTCTCTTGTTGAGGTTTTTGTCCCCAAGGCTGATGATTTCGGCAATCACCTGAAACACCAAGCCCTTGCGGCTATTGATGCTGGAAAAATGGGCCTGGATCGCCTGTGCGACGACCTCCAGCGTGACGGTCTGGCCAAGGGGAACCGCCTTGTCGATGTCCGCCAGCAAGGACTCCTCGATATGGCTGACGAGAAACATCAGGATGGCCTTCTTGTTTTCGAAGTGCCGGTAAATCGCCGCCTCCGAAATGCCGATTTCGTTGGCGATACGCTTGATCGTCAGGTGCTCGCTGCCATACTTGAAGATGATTTTCTGCGCCACGTCCACGATCTGCTGCTGCCGGATTTCCGTGGGCTTGCGTTTGACGACCATGGCTCGCTCCCCAAAGGCACGGTCAAAACCAGGGGATCGCACTGCCAAGACCACCCAGACCTATCCGGCCGTATTGAACATTTTTCCGACCTGGGCGAAACCCACGGGAGCGCTCCGCCGCCTCCGCCTGATCGAAAACAGCGGCCATTATACGTGCTTCCCATTCCCCGTGAAAAACACCACGCCGCCCATGGCGGCGCGTAACAGAGCCTGCTAAGTCGTAAACACGATGTGCTCGCCGTCAAGCAGGAAGGTGCCCGCATCGAGTGTTTTGTTGACGAGCAGTTTCTTCTTGCCAAAGGTGATGTCGAGCGGCCCGCAAACGCCAGCACCGACGACGAGCCGCGCGCCCGCGATCAACGCCAGCTCTTTTTCCAGCGCGTCTCTCTCTGGCAACAGACTCCCCCAGGCCTGAATCGCACGCTGCCAGGAAGCCCGTGCGCGCTCAAGCACGTCCCCTTTGTCGCCATGCGCGGACAGATATTTGACCAATTTTTCGAGATTAGCCTCTTCTTCCTTCTGCTTCTCGATGCGGTGCAAGACCTCCTGATACTTGGCTTCCAACACTGGATTGACGCCAAGCTGCACGCTGGTCACGCCTGCCGCCGCCGCGCCAACCACCGGCGCCTGAATGAGCAGCATCGCCCGCGCCGAACCGCCGACCAGGCGTCCGCGCCCAACCGATTTGGCGCCGACAATGATCTGATTGATCGCCTGCAAATCGCTTTGTAAGGCCATATCGTCAATGCTAATGGCCGTTCCGGCGTAGATATGGGCGTTTTCGATAAAGCGCGCCTCCACCGAACCGCCAGCCCGTACCTTGGCCTGCGCGATGATTCCGCCGCCAATGTGAATATCGCCGCCCGCTTCGAGCTCACCCGCATCGACCACCCCCGCCACCACGATGTCGCCGGCCGCATGAATTTTCATCCCTGGCAACACTTCGCCGTCGACATGCACCGTGCCATCGAACGAAATGTGGCCCGTCGTCATGTCCACGTTGGCGACACGCAGGACCGGCTCGACCATGACGCCATTGCCGCAGCGGACAGGCTGGCCGTTCAAAGCAGCCAGCAACAGATTCGGATCGCCATCGGCCAATCGTGCACCGGGCAGATCGGCGGCAAAGGATTCTTCGCGCCCCGGCACGGGGTCAAGCGGCTCGCCGCGCACGGTACGCCCAGCGACGCCGGCCGTGGGCGGAATCCGCCGCATGAGCGGCTGTCCGGCCGTCACGGTGGGAATATTGCCCAATGCACGGAAATCGATGAGGCCGTGCGCATCCACGTGCGGTGTCCGGTCGCGGCTCTCGGCGACGAGCAGTTCAAAGC
>JAKJFA010000076.1 GCA_022705135.1 Pseudomonadota bacterium
GTTCCTTCATCCGCAATTATCCGCTTGCCAATATCGCTTTCGCGGTGGTGCTTCTCGTAGGCATCTTGGGCTATACCCATATGCCGCGCGAGCAGGATCCGGAAATCAATTTCAACTGGGTCATGGTAACCACCCTCCTGCCTGGCGCTTCGGCCGAGGATGTCGAAAAACTGGTGACCAAGCCGCTGGAAGACGCCATCAAGGGGGTGGCCGACGTGCGCTTCACCATGTCTTCCTCGCGCGAGAATATTTCCTCCATCCTGGTGCGTTTTCAAGACATCTCCGAACGCGTTTTCGACAAGCGCATCAACGACCTGCGCCGCGATTTGCAGAACAAGGCCAAGAGTGAGCTGCCACCGGAAGCTAAAGAGCCTCGGGTACTGGAAATTACCTCGTCCAACGGTTTTGCCACGGCGATGGTGGCGGCTGACGAAATTTTGCGTGCCCGCTCACGCTTGTTGCGTGACGAGATCGAACGTATGAAAGGCGTCGATCAGGTTTTTGCCACCGGCTTGCGTGATCCCGAGCTGCTGGTTCGCTTTCTGCCTTCGGCGCTGGCGAATCGTGGCCTTCTGGCCAACGATACCGCTGATTCCGTCTATTCCTGGTTCCGCGATACCTTTGCCGGCAATGTTGAAACCAGCGGTATTGACGAACACACGGTCTGGCAGGTGCGTGTTCTTGGTCAGGACGCTAATCCGGAGGTGCTGGCGAAAGTTCCGGTGAGCAGTCTCGGGCGCAGCCGCGACGCCATTCCGCTGTCTTCGGTGGCGGAAATTTCGCGCGGCCGGGCCAAGGCGTCCAGCCTTGCCAGCATCGACGGCAAGCCGGCCGTCATTTTGGCCGTGACCAAAAAGGCTCGGACCAATACCCTGGAATTGATCGACCAGCTTTCCGCCTACATTGCCGAGCGCAACCCCACCCTGGCCAATGATGGTATCAGCATGTCCCTGCTCGACGACCAGACCATACCGACGCGCGAAGCCATCCGGGTCATGGAAACCAATGCCTTGCAAGGCTTGATTCTGGTTCTGCTTATTACCTGGCTTTTTCTCGGAACGCGGATCTCCCTGCTTATTGGCCTCGGTATTCCCTTTGCGCTGACCGGAACCTTTGCCATC
Source organism: Pseudomonadota bacterium (assembly GCA_022705135.1). Lineage (GTDB taxonomy): Bacteria > Pseudomonadota > Gammaproteobacteria > Burkholderiales > Rhodocyclaceae > UBA1934. The sequence goes on from JAKJFA010000076.1 coordinate 1,122, forward strand.
CTCAATGCCCTAGGGCATACCCTTAACATTTCCGTTCTTCTTGGCGTGGTGATTGCTTTGGGTATGTTGGTCGACGATGCTGTGGTGGTGGTCGAAACCATCTATTACCGCATGCAGCGCGGCGAATCGAGTATCGATGCGGCGGTGAACGCCATGCGTGAGGTTTTTGCGCCGGTGACCGCTTCAGTGGCGACAACCATGGCGGCTTTTCTGCCGCTCATGTTGCTGCCCGGTATTGTCGGAAAATTCATGTTCATCATTCCCTTCGTCGTTACTCTTGCCCTGACCATCAGCCTGATCGAGGCCTACTGGATGTTGCCCAGCCATATGCAGAGTTCGCGGCAGGATGCCGGTGACGGCTCCTTCAGGAATTGGCGCGACCGTTTCAATCACTGGCTGCGTGTCAAATACTCGTTACTGCTGTTGGCTGTGCTGCGCCGTCCCCGGCGTTCTCTGGCCATCTCCACTGCTTTGATGGTGGCGGCGGTCATCGCCGTTTCAGTCGGTCTGGTGCGTGTGCAGTTTTTTGCTTTTGATCCCTTGTGTATTTTCTACGTCAATGTCGACATGCCGGCTGGCGCGGCGCTGGAAGATACCCTGCGCCAGACCGAGATTCTGGAACAAAAGGTGCGTGCCCGTCTGAAACCCGAAGAGGTGCGCGATGTCGCCTCTTACGCCGGGATCAAGTTTACCGACACCGAGCCGCTGTATGGCGACGCCTATGGTCAGGTGGTTGTATCGCTTAAGTCGCGTGGCGGGGGACGCGAGGTTGAGGAAATCGTCGATGCTGTCCGCCCTGACGTTGAGGCGGTGCCGACTTCCGGCAAGATCAGCGTCACCCTGAAATCGGGTGGGCCGCCGCTGGCCAAGCCGGTCAAGGTTCGGGTGCGCAGCGACGAACCGGATGAATTGCGTGCCGCTGCCGATGCCGTGCTGGCCATCGTGCGTGGCGTACCCGGTGCGCGGGACATCGTTGACGACGATATTCCTGGCCGGCCGGAGTTGGTGCTGAAACTCAACCGCGAAGCGCTGCGTGCTGCCGGACTCGACGCCGGCAGGGTTTCGAGATTGCTGCGCCTGCATGTCGATGGCGAGATCGTCGCCATGATGCGCGACCGCGGGGAGAAAATCGAGGTGCGGGTGCGCGCCCTGCGCGATCAGGACAATACGGTCGGCAAGGACATCCTGCGTCTGCTTGATGATCCGGTGGCGCTGCCCGGCGGCGGCACGACCACTTTGGGTGCCCTGGTCGATGTCGAAACGCGGGTTGGCAAGGGCGTCATCAAGCATTACAACCTGCGCCGTGCCATCACCATCGAGGCCGATCTCGACAAGGAGAAAACGGACACGGTTGAGGCCAACCGGATCATCGCTTCCGCCTGGAAAAAGGAAGCGGCGCGTTTCACGAATACCGACATCGATTTTTCCGGCGAACTCGATGACATTCAGGAGAGTCTGGATGCCATGGGCTTTCTGTTCCTGTTTGGGGTTGGCCTCATTTACCTGATCCTGGCCACCCAGTTCAGGAGCTACTACCAGCCGCTGCTCATCCTGGTTACCGTGCCGCTGGCCTTTACCGGGGTGGTTCTGGGCTTGCTTGTTTCGCGCTCACCGTTGTCGCTTTATACCTTGTACGGCGTCATTGCCCTGACTGGTATTGCCGTCAATTCGGCCATTGTGCTCATTTCCGCTGCCAATGAGCGCCTGGAAGCCGGCATGAGCACCCTGCATGCGACGGTCTACGCCGCCAGAAGGCGGGTGGTTCCTATCCTGATTACCTCGGCGACTACCGTCGGCGGCCTCCTTTCTTTGGCCTTAGGGCTGGGCGGCAAATCCTTGCTGTGGGGGCCGGTAGCGGCGTCCATTGTCTGGGGACTGAGCTTTTCGACCGTGCTGACCCTTTTCGTGGTGCCGCTGCTCTACTGGATGAGCGTGCGCTGGAAGGCACGGAAGTGACAGCTTGTTTATCGTGTGGCTGTTTGCATGGGTTTGTTTCTGTTGAGGTGTTTGATGAAGACTGAGTTCAAGATCGTGATTCCGGCGCGCTACGCCTCGACGCGCCTGCCGGGCAAACCGCTCATCGATCTGGGGGGCAAGCCGATGGTGGTGCGCGTCGCCGAACGCGCCCGCTTGTCTGGTGCACGCGAGCTTTGGGTGGCCACCGATCATGCCGAGGTCAAGGCGGCGGCGGAGGCGCACGGGGTTCCGGCGCTGATGACCCGTTCTGACCACCCCACCGGAACCGACCGGCTGGCGGAGGTGGTCAAGCTGCGCGGCTGGCCGGACGATGCGCTGGTAGTCAATGTGCAGGGCGACGAGCCGTTGATCGACCCCGAGGTTATCGCGCATGTCGCGCATCAACTGGCTACCAGTGGCGCCGATATTGCGACGGTGGCGCATCCGGTCACGGAAGCGGCCGATTTCTTCAATCCGAATGTCGTCAAGGTGGTCTGCCGGGCGGATGGCGATGCGGCGTATTTTTCACGGGCGCCGATTCCCTACGCCCGCGATCACTTTGCCCGGGAAGGCGGCGGCGAGACCTTGCCGCCGGGGTTTGCCGCCTTGCGCCATGTCGGCCTCTACGCCTACCGCGCCGGTTTTCTGAAAGCGTATTCTAGCCTGACGCCTGCGCCGGCCGAGCAGTTCGAATCGCTCGAACAGCTGCGCGCCCTTTGGCATGGCTACCGTATCAGCGTCCTGCGCATCGATGCAGCGCCTGCGCCGGGCGTCGACACGCCGGAAGATGCCGAGAGAGTCCGGGCCTGTTTCGAGGCCAGTTCATAACATCTACGCAAGTTTGGCCGCAAGGATCGAGTCGGGTAAAATCGCGCCTTTTCCGGCGCGGCGTTTTGCTGTGCAGTGCCTCGGCAGCGAGGTTTTTTTGTAAGGAGTAGTGCAGTGAAACTGATTCTGTTGGGCGCCCCGGGCGCGGGCAAGGGAACACAGGCCAAATTCATTTGCGAAAAGTTTGGCATTCCCCAGATATCGACGGGCGACATGTTGCGCGCCCAGGTCAAGGCGGGCACGCCGCTCGGTCTGGAAGCCAAGAAGCACATGGACAGCGGCGGTCTGGTGCCCGATGCGGTCATTATCGGCATGGTCAAGGAGCGCCTGCAGGAAGCCGATTGCCAGAAGGGTTACCTGTTCGACGGCTTTCCGCGCACCATTCCGCAGGCGGAAGCGATGAAGGCAGCGGGTGTGGCGATCGATTACGTCGTTGAATTTCATGTGCCGGACGGCGATATCATCGAGCGCATGGCGGGCCGTCGCAGCCACCTGCCGTCGGGGCGCACCTACCACGTCAAATTCAATCCGCCCAAGGTCGAGGGCAAGGACGATGAAACGGGCGAAGACCTGGTGCAGCGTGACGACGACAGGGAAGAGACCGTCAAGAAGCGCCTGGAGGTTTATCACGCGATGACCGAGCCGCTGGTGGCCTTCTACGACGACTGGGCGGCATCCGGAACTGCTGGGGCGCCGAAAGTGCGTAAGGTGGAAGGTGTGGGCAGTGTCGAACAGATTACCCATCACGTTTTTGCGGCACTGAAGTAAGGAGAGCATGATGGCGGTCAAGAATGCCTTTTACGCCCAATCCGGCGGCGTCACCGCCGTCATCAATGCTTCGGCCTGCGGCGTCATTGAAACCGCCCGCCGTCATCCGGACGCCATCGGCAAGGTTTTGGCCGGCCGTGACGGCATCATCGGCGCGCTGACCGAAGACCTGATCGACACCAGCCTGGAATCGGACGCCGACATCGCCCGCCTGCGCTATGCGCCCTCCGGCGCGTTTGGCTCCTGCCGTTACAAACTGAAAAGCATTGACGAGCATCGCGCCCAGTACGAACGCCTGATCGAGGTCTTTCAGGCGCACGATATCGGCTACTTTTTCTATAACGGCGGCAACGATTCGATGGATACCGCCTGGAAAGTGTCGCAGATTGCCGAGAAGATGGGGTTTCCGCTCGTTTGCGTTGGCATTCCCAAGACGGTCGATAACGACTTGCCGATCACCGACTGTTGCCCCGGCTTTGGCTCGGTCGCCAAATATGTCGCCACGTCAATGCGTGAGGCCGGATTTGACGTCGCTTCGATGGCGCGGACATCCACCAAGATCTTCGTTCTGGAAGTGATGGGCCGCCACGCCGGCTGGATCACCGCCGCTTGCGGCTTGGCTTCCGAAGCGGAAGGCCAGCCGCCGCATATTCTGCTTTTCCCGGAAGTGCCGTTCAACCCGGAGGCTTTTCTGGCGCGCGTCAAGGAATGCGTCGAGCGTTACGGATTTTGCACGGTCGGCGTTTCGGAAGGCCTTTCGGACGCCAATGGCAAGCTGATTGCTGAAGCTGGCGGCAAGGATGCCTTTGGCCATTCGCAACTCGGTGGCGTCGGCCAGGTGATC
>JAKJFA010000077.1 GCA_022705135.1 Pseudomonadota bacterium
CCGAATTTGGGGAAGTTAGGATAACCCTCGTCGTCCAACCTGCCCTCACGCATTGTTTTCTTTTTTCTTGACCTTGGACACGAACACCTCCCGTATCTTCTTGGCTGGTTTGGTGTTGACCTTGGCCAGATAGCTTGCTCTGAGGAAAGCCGCGTCATAGCTCGCCTGGTTGTTTCTGGAAATGACGTGGGTGTTGGGTTGTGGCTCCCCCAGGCGGTCCTGGTCGCAAAAATGCACCAGTCCTTGATGCCTCTTGCCGGTGAGCTTATCGACTTTTCTTGATACGATCTCATCCATTTTACGCAAATGGTGAAATGCGCTTTTGGTCTTGGAGTGATCCAGAAATGAAGCCACGTGATAATGGGGGCTGTTGCTGCTTTCCTCGCGCACTGCCACGTAGTGGGGCGATAATCCATGCCTGCTGAGATGCTTGACAAAATCAGCCTGGGCGGTGCTGAAGATGTTGTTGGCTTGCTCTTTGCATGCATGGGGGATTCTGACATCGTACCGCATCATCATAACCCTGCTTCTCTCGCTGAGCGCATGATCAGCAATTCTTTTGATAGCTTTCAAGATGCCTTTGTCACAGCCCTGGTTCTTTTTGGGGTTGGTGAGTATGGGGTGACCTTCGTAGGTCGGTTCGGTTGTCACTTGTCTGCGTTTATCCATGGTGATACTCCTTGTAGATGGTTTACACCATGCCTGGCAGCATGGTGTAAGGTGTATTAGTGGTTGCTTGTCGGAGATATGAATACTGCTTGGCAGGTGTCATCAGAGAAACTGGTATAAGTAGCCAGGGTGCAATAGCTTGGTGATATAGGTCATATAAAGGATATGCTGGATGGGATATGGAGTGTAGATAGTGTAGATATGTAGATATGTAGATATTGTAGATATTACCATAATACCAGATTGTTCAACCCTGATAAATCCCACCACCGTAACAGTTTAGTCTGAAAAACATGCTTAGCTTTGGCTATATTATGGTGTCTGAAAAACAAACATGGAATTCCGGACATCGACACACGTGGCTTACGCTGTCGCGTATTCTCGGGGAAACGCCGCGTATCCAGGTTTAGCAATCGGTGAAATACATCGAAGAATAGGGCTGGAAATAAAACGCAGGCAGGTCAAGTTTGCATTGGATCGCCTCTGTGCCAAAGGCACGATTCGACCAGAAGGGGAAAGACGTGGCCGGAGATATTGGGTGAATTGATGATTATCGACATAATTCTCTCAAAAAAACGATTTTTGTCGATAACTTTTGTCGATAACTTTCGTTAGTGCTTGAAAATAAGGAATTTAAATATCGACATAAAAACAGCGGGAATCAACAGGAGCAGATAAATGCCTTTTCCGGCATGAATCTTTTGCCTTATGCCGAAGACAATCTTGTTCGACAGGTCACAAGGGGAGTGATAAGCCAATTTCATGGCATAATTCTGCGTTTAGGGAATAGATTTCGCAAAGCGTACACTATAATTAAACCATTTATGTGTTTTGAAACTATTGCTCTCAAGATTGTCAGCCAGTCACAAAGATGTCACAAAGATGTCACAAAGATGTCACAAAGATGTCACAAAGATGTCACAAAGATGTCACAAAGATTGTCACAAAGATTGTCAGCCTTTTTCATAACAATCTTGACAAAACACAAACCACAGTATATTGTGAAGCCACGGACTGCACCTTTTGATATAACGAAAGCTGCCATGAGCAGCGGGGGTGTCATGATGCGACAGAATCATCCCGCATCCGGGACAAGGGCACTGTGCCGTTTTTTTATTCCGGCATGGGCGCTTCTGATTGCATTGCTGCTTTTGCCCATGCTTTCGCCTGCCATTGCGGAGTCCGCCGCCAGTACCCCTGCGGATATCGAACAATTATTCAAGGACAAGAAGTTCATCCAGGCTCTGCCGGTGCTTGAAACATGGAAACAAACCCCGCCCGACGGTCTAAGCGAACGTCAACGCCTGCTATTGCTCGGGCGCTGCCTGCTGGGCCTGGAACGCCATTCCGAGGCCATTGAGGCGTTGGGTTCCATGCAGGCCATCGCTCCAGACGCCAAGGACGATGCCGCTGTGGACTCCGTCAATCTCCTTGGCGATGCCCTGGCCGCGCTGAACCGCCTTGACGAGGCTGCCGAGCAGTGGCTCAAGGCGGCGGAGATGAAGCCCGTTGCAGCCATGGAAGCACTGGTCCGGCAAAAGGCCAGCAACTATTCACGCAACCGGGTGGAGATGGACGACGCAGTCTCCGCACTTCTTGCCGCCCACGCAAAGGCGGCCTCCGCCCAATCGAAGGCAAGGAGCCCCGGCGGAGCCATCGCCGCGAACAGGCGGCGGCTCAATCTGGCCGTCGATTTCCCCGGCATGCGTGAAGCCGCAGTGCAGACTGCCGAACTGCTGCTCGAAGAGGAACTGCCGCGCGAGGCTTTCACACTTTTCCTCCGCGCCCTCGACAGCGGCCTCGACCGCTGCTTCTCCACCACCGCCCGGTTGCCGGAAAACCAGCGCCAGCTCAACTTGGTCGCCAAGCCGCCATCAGCGGACATCACCCGGCGCACGCTGGCCGGGATCAACCAGTGCCTCGCTTCACTCGTTCCCGACGAAGCCCTGCCGCCTGAAAAACTTGAGTCGCTGATCGCCGCCTGGAGCCAAGCCCTGGCCGCCACCTACCGCCCCGGGATCGGCACGGCGGCGCCTTTCATCGCCTTAAGCGAATCCGGCCTCCCTGAATCCTGGCGCACCCTGTGCCGCTGGAAAGCGGCAAACGCCCTTTTGCGCGAAGGCGCTTTCCATGAAGCCCGCAAGCTCCTGGATGAATTGCCGGACAAGGGCCTGCCGACGGCAAGTTATTTCGCCCACCGCCAGGGCATGGCCTGCATCGGCGAAGGAGACTTTCAGGCTGCTGTCGGCTTTTTGCGCACCGCCGCCGGACCGGAGGACGCCGTCCTGGCCTCGCAAGCCCGCCTGGCTCTGGCTGAAGCGTTCGAGGACCGGTTCGACTGGGACAACGCCGCCAACGAATACGCGGCGCTGACAACCTCCTCCCCGGTCCATTGGCATCGCCGCGAAGCCGCCTACGCCCTGAAGCGCATCGCCGAGTTGCGGCAACGGCCTCCTGCCGCCGACCGCGGCAAGGTGATTGCCCTATTGCGCGACGACCGTTCCACCCGCGGCTGCTGGCCCCTTGGCTACGGCATGGACTTCCATCTCCTCGCCGCCCAGAACTTCATCACCGACCGGAAAGGCGGGGCCGGCCCGGCCATGCCATGCCGCTTCCGCACCACGGATCCGAAGGAAAAAAGCCGCCTGTGGGTCACCCGGCTGCGGGAGAAAGACCCGGTGGCGCTGTGGAACCCGCATGAAAAAAGTCACACCTCCGCCAACCGCGACGACTATGGCGAGCAGTACCCGCTGGAGAATGGGCCGGACTTGCTCATGGCCTGCGACGTACCCGCCGGGCGGCATGTCCTGGCTCTGTATTTCGCCAACGACTACAACTACTACGAATCGCAGCGGGCCTACACGGTCTCCGTGACGGATGCTGGCGGGCGGCTGCTCTGCCTGGCGCCGGTCCGCAACTTCGGCGGCGGACTCTACAAGCGCTTCGCCGTCCAGGGCCCAACCCGGCTGGAATTCCGCATCTGGCGGAACATGAGCATCAACGTCATTCTCTCCGGCGTGTTCCTGGATGAGTGGCGGCTGCCGGCGCCACCGCCGTCTCTTGCCGATGCATTCGCGATGCTCCCCACCCGGCTGCAGGAGGCTCATGCGGCCCTGCTGGCCGATGCAAGCATGGCTTTACCGGCGGCACTTCCCAGCCTGGAGGCCAGAGCCTTGCTTCTGGCGGAGGAATTCCGGCACGAAGCGCAAAAGACCGATGGCGAGCCAAGTGCGCTGCTTGCATTGCTGGAGGCCGACTGCCGACGGGCGGCAGGCGGCCACATCCCGGCGCAGGATTGCTTTGAGCTTGCTGTGAAGCGGCTCGGCGGACTGGGCGACAGGCAACGGGCGGCGATCCTGCTCCGGAGCCTGACCCGGCACGGCATGTTCGCCTTGGACAAATACGAGCCGATCCATCGCTGGACGCCACCCGGCAGCCATCCGCTGGAGACCATCTGGCAGGAACATTTCAAGTGCTGGGGGCAAACGGATGCGGGCGGGAATGTACCGACAGCGATGATGCGGACGGCCGTGGCCCTGGTGCAGTCCGCCGACTGGCGGGTGACGGCAAAGGCGCGACATGCCGCCTTGACGTTCATTCCCGCAGCGATGCAGGCGCGCATCGGCGAAACATTGCTCTACGCCCGCGCAAAGCAGGCCGGACGGGAAGGCGACTACCAGTCGGCAGACGCCCTGTTCGCCGAAACACTGGACTTCCTGGCAAGAAAGCCGGACGAGGCCATGCGCACCCGCGTCCTGGCCGACCGCCTGGAATGGCAAAGCTACGCAGGCGCCAAGCCGGAGGAAGTCGCGGCAACCTACCGCGCTCTGGAACCCCTGCGCCCGCAGCAGCCCGGCCTGGGCTACTGGTCGCTCAAGGTCGCCGAGGCCTACGCAAGGGCAGGCGATGCCGAAAAAGCAATGAAATGGCTGGAAAAAGCGGTTGCGCAGGGCTTGCCGGAAGCTGCGGCGAAGACATATCACCAAGCGTGGAAAACGAATATCCAAGACAATACGACAGGAGGCGGAAAATGAGAAAATGGTTTCCCTGGCTATGTTTTTTGTCGATTTTGGCGATGCCTGATTTGTTTGCCGCCAAACGGGCGGTAATTGACTCAGTCACCATTGCGGGACCCGACGAACACACTCTGGTGATTCCGCCCGACTACCCGGAATATACTTATTCCTATTCATGCACCGGCGTCTGGCATACGGAGGGCGAACTTGACGAGGAAAAAGAGGAGGAGGAGCCGGTATTTGACGTGGAATACTCCTGGGGTGCCGGCGGTT
>JAKJFA010000078.1:0-253 GCA_022705135.1 Pseudomonadota bacterium
CCCCGCCGCAGCACGTCGTTGTCCATGCAGGGCAGATCGTCGTGGACGAGCGAATAGGCGTGAATGAATTCGACGGCGCAGGCCACGACTTCCAGACGTTCATTCGGGGCATTGGTCAGATGGCCGGCGGCGAAGGCAAGCAGGGGGCGTGTTCTCTTCCCGCCGCCCAGAGTGGCGTAACGCATGGCCTCATGTAGCCGGGCCGGGAGGCTGTCAGCTGGCGGCAAGAACCGCGCGAGTGCCTGCTCACTGC
>JAKJFA010000078.1:263-4528 GCA_022705135.1 Pseudomonadota bacterium
CTGCGTTGCTGAACCTGGGCCATCCAGCTTGTGAATTGTTCCTTGTTCACTGGTTCTCCTGGCGCGTTGCGGCGGAATCTTCCCCGACTTCTTCGAGTACCCGCAGTTGCTGTTCGGCATCGACAAGCAGATGGCGGCAGTGCTTGAGAAGCTCTGCGCCGCGGCGGTAGGCGACAATGGATTCTTCCAGTTGCAGTTCGCCGCCTTCCATGTCGCGCACGATCTGTTCGAGCGCGGCAAGCGCTGTTTCAAATTTCAGATCGTTGGAGAGGGGTTCATTCATGGTGGCAGTGCATCAGCTAAACCGGGAAAATAACCCATGCACTGCTCGGCGGTCAAACGTCCTGTGCCGCTCCCGATACTGAAATCGGGTCAAATGTTCAGCAAGGATGGACAGGAAGCTGATTTTCAAGCACCCTGACGCCTGTCGATAACCAACGATGGAGCAAGACATGATCGTAACCGATCAACTGCCGCACCGTGTCCATGTGACGGTCTATGGTGAATTCACCCTGGCGGACTACCGGGAATTTGAAGAACTGGTCAATCCCAAGGTGAAGTTCGAGGGGCCGGTCGATTTGATTTTTGATTTGTCCCAGATGGCCGATTTCACCTTGGACGTGGCCTGGGAAGACATCAAGTTTGCGCGCGCCCATTCCCACGATTTCAACAGGATTGCGGTGATTACCGACAGCCAGTGGGTGACTTGGAGCGCCTGGATCTCACAGATGTTTGTCGATGCCGATGTCGAAGTTTTTGCGAGTCAGGAAGAGGCTTGCGTCTGGCTGGGCGAGTGATCGCCCAGAAGACGGGAGCGGTTTACATGCACTGTGTCAACCGGCGGATCACTGGTTCGTTAGCTTCCCTGACCAATATGATTTTGGTCTTCCAATCCACTGAACTCGAAACAAGGATGAAACCATGAAATATATCGCCATGATGATTGCTGCCGCCTTTGCGTTTACCGCTCAGGCTGCCGAGCCGACCAAGGCCGCTGAACCCGCCAAGACCGAAGCTGCCGCGCCTGCGGCCAAGCCGGCTGAGGCCAAGGTTGACAAGAAGGCTGCGGCTGCTGCCAAGAAGGAAGAAGCCAAGAAGGCCAGGGAAGCTAAGGCCGCCGAGAAGAAGGCAAAGAAGGAAGAGGCCAAGAAGGCCAAGGCAGCTAAGGCCGCCGAGAAGAAGGCTAAGGCTGAAGAAGCCAAGAAGGCTAAGGCAGCCAAGAAGGCTGAAAAGAAGGCTCCGAAGGCTGAAGCGGCTAAGCCCGCAGAACCGGCCAAACCCGCAGAACCGGCCAAACCGGCTGAACCCGCCAAGCCCGCAGAACCCGCCAAGAAGTAATTCGGGCGGTCCGTGCTTGACCCAAAGCGGGGCTGCGGCCCCGCTTTTTTGTGCCTGTAACTCAGGGGGCGTTGAGTGATTCCAGCACTCCGCTCATGGCGCGCTCAAACATCGATGTGTCGCGGACAATGCTTGCCTGGCCTTGGCGGATCATTTTAATCAGCGCTTCCGGGGCGATGGAAATGGCCTTGGCGGCCCGGTGATTGCTGAAGACCAGAAGATGCCGCTGCGGGCTCGTCCAGGTGAGTCGCTCGCGGGAATGGGGGCCTTCTTCCTGGCGGAATTCGACCCAGTCGCCACGCTTGAGTTCGGCGACTTGACGGGCGATGTCCCGATCATCCGCCCGCCAGGTGACTTGGGCTCCGACCAGCGTCACTTCTTCCACCTCGACGCCGTTGGTCATGCTGCGGGTGATGACGAGGTCCCCATCGTTTGGCGCTGGTGCGGGCGTCTTTTCGGGTGCCGGTGCAGTTGGGGCTTCGGCTCTGGCTTTATTAGGCGTGGCCGTGACGGGCTCGCCTTTGAGCGCGGCGGTATGCAGGGTGACCAGCGTATCGAAAAAGGGACGGCGGGCAGTTTTATCGGTGCTGACCAGATCGAGTCCGCGATTGAGCCGGGACAAGAGTGAGGGGAGCGCGCTGATGAGCGCCATGCGCTCTTCCGGTTTTTTCTTGGGGACGATGCTTTCGGCAAGGTCGGGAATGAGTTGGAGGGCGTCCTTCCAGGCTGGGCTGTCTTCACCCTCGGCGACAGCAATATTCTGAAGGACCTGGACCCATTGCGTCCGAAAGAAACCGGCCATGACTTCCGGTATGCCTGTCGTGATGGTGCGGTGGACGGCTTTTTCTGCCTGGGCCAATGCCGTAATTTCGCGTTCCTGGCGGGCTGCAGCTTCGGCAATCGTTTTGATGGCGGAGTCTTCGGCGCTTTCGTTCTCATCGACAAAGGCTTGTAGTTCGTCGAGGGCGCGGCCGAATACCCCGATATCCGATTGAAATTCGTTCTGAATGCGCTCGATCAGGCTTTCCAGCGTGATGAAAAAAGGGTCTTGCTGGTCGATGTTGCCGCCCCAGCGCAAGCTGATTTTGGAGATTTCGTCGAGAAAGCGGCGCGCCGGGTGGGTGCGGTTGGCAAAGAAGCTCTGGTCGACCATGGCGACTTTGAGCACCGGGATTTGCAGGCGGCCGACCAGGGCCTTGACCCCGTTCGGGATGTCCTTGTCGTTGAAAATGAAGTCGAACAACATGGCGACAATATCGATCGTCACCGCCTCGAGGTGGCTGACCTGGCTGGCGGCACCCGATGAGCGGAGGACATGGATCTGGTTGACCATTCCGTCGCCTTGGAGCAGTGGCAAATCCGCAAGTGAAGCAAAAAAGGCCTGGCTCAGTGCCGCTGCGTTGGCCGCGGCCTCCGGTGTCAGCGGATTTCCGCCGGAAAGCAACGCTGCGGCGTTTCCCGGAGCACCTGCGTCTGCTTTCCCCGCCGCAGCCGTGGGCAGGGTTTCAGCGATCCGGGAGGTGGCCAGTCTTTGCAGTGCGGTAAACAAATCGCCCTCGACTGGGCCACTGGCCCTTGGCGGTTCGGAAGGTATCATCGGGGGCGGATTTCCGGGCGCGCCTGGACTTGTCCGCCGGAACGTTTTTTTGAGGTCGGGAAGGACATTGAGCCCAATCAGTTCCTCGTTGATTTCGTGGTATATGGCCGGCAGGGCGCGATTCAACGGGCGTTCGATCTGGCGCAGCAGCAGGATGCGTTGTTCGCCATCGACGCAGAATTTTGCGGCGCCATCGGCCAGCGCCTGGCAGATTACCGAAGGGCCGACTGGGTTTCCGGCCTGATCGACATCCTGAATGTCAAGCAAGGCAGCCATGCGGTGGTCAAGACCGAAGAGTTCCTCGTTGCAGGTTTCGGCAAGGCGGGCGGTGAATTCGCGTACCAGGATGTTTTCCGAAAGTTTGTCGTCATCGACCAGGGACAGTCCGGAGAAATCGGAAATATCCAGGGTCAGGTCGGCGCCCCCTTCCTGTGCGCCATGAAAGGCGTTCTGAAAAGCCGAGATGAATTCCGGCCACTGTTTCAGGATCAGGCCACGCAGGTCAAAATACTGGGTCTGGATGATCCGGTCACGAGCGTCGTTGGCAAGGGTGAACAGATCTTCAGTTATTTCCTGATGGACGGTGCCGAGCCAGTTGCAAAGGAGATCACAAAGCCGGTCCAGGCATGACTGGACGATGCGTTGTCCGGAAGCATTGGCGGGGGTGGTGGTTTTCCCATAAACGCTCATGCGACGCTCACCCCGCTTCGGTTCTGGCGGGAGCGCGAAGCAGCCCGGGGGAAAGGTGGCGCCACGAATTGCCGATGTATTGGCGATGACAGGATATGTCGCATGCTCATCAAGCTTGTTCTCCGTCTTCCGGCGGAAGCATAGGTACCGGCGACAGTGTTGCACCAGTGAGTTGAATCATCTCAAAAAAACGGATTCCTTTGGAGTAATTTGTTGACGAAGCCGGAAAAAACAAGCGGATCGGAAGGAAAAAAGACCAAATGAACCGGGTTGAGGTGTTTGCCGGAACGGGCCGTTTGTTGTTAATCCAGGTAGGCCGTGTGTTTGGCCAGAGCCCAGGCCACGTGTTCACGAACCAGCGGAGAGGGATGGTCCAGACGTTTGCCGAGGGCATCGGTGTGTTCGCGGCAGGGGGCGGTGTTGCCCAGCGCAATGGCAAGGTTGCGCAACCAGCGTTCATGGCCGATGCGGCGGATGGGGCTGCCTTCAAGATGCTTGTTGAAATCGGCCTCGCTCCAGGCGAATAGTTCGACTGGAGAGGTTTTTTCAAGGATAGGGCACAGGACAAAGGCCGGATCGCCAATGCGCGCGAAGCGGTTCCATGGGCAACACAGTTGGCAATCGTCGCAGCCGTAGATGC
>JAKJFA010000079.1 GCA_022705135.1 Pseudomonadota bacterium
GCCAGCCCCTGTCGCACAAACTCAGCCGCAGCCAAAGCCGTCACCGACTCAGCCGGCCAGTTCCGGGCAGGGCATTCTCGGTATCTTGCGCGGGCGCAAAGAGGCCATCGACAAGGCGGCCAACTTTGCCAATGGCGGCATTGTCCGTGGCAAAGGGACGCCGACCTCCGATGATGTACCGGTGAAGATCAAGGGAAAGGACTACAACCTGTCCGATACCGAAGCCGTTCTTCCCTCGAAGACGCGCCAGGCGCTCGGCGAAATGCTCGGGGCCAAGCCTGGCGACGTAGCGCAGGCGAATGCGCTGGTCGAGAAATTCATCGAGCAAACCAATGATGGCAAGCCCCCGGTGTCCGTCGAAGAAGGAACCAATCTTGCCAATGGCGGACTTCTTGACGAAGAGGCCCGCAAGATGAACTACCAAGCCGTTACCGGAACCGTGTCGCCGTCGCCGCTTCCTTCAGCCGGTACGCAGTCAGCAGATTCAATTTCATTGGGCAAGTCGCCTGGCCCGACCATTTACGACAACGGCGGCCTTCCGGCTGATGTTGTTCAGCGCGGTATCGAAACCATGCGTAGCCAGTTGGCCAAGCCGCAGAGCCCGGCCCCGGCGGCAACGGGGCCGGCTGCCATTCAGGCTCAGACTGTCGATGATGGCGCGGGTGGTGTTTATACGCCCAGCGGTGGCGCCATTCCTCCCGACAAGGCTGGAAGCGGAATACTTAACGGTATCGTCGGCTTCTTCGAGGATTCCGCCCGCGCTGCCAGAGGCGAAAAGAGTTATGAGCAACTACGCGCCGAGCGGGCTTCCGGTCAAGCATCGCCGGCAACTGCTCAAGCGCCGTCAATGAATGATGGGAAATCCGCCGTCAAGGTAGATCCTTTCGGTGCGAAGCCTGATCAGTTTTCCAGTCCAGCCAATTCAGATGGCACTTTCATGACCGGCAAGGATGGCGCCCGGCCCGATAGCAGCGGCGGCGGGTTCGTCCAGAAGGGTGTTGCCTACAACGTCAATCCGACTAGCCAGGAAGGGATAACCAAGATCACGTCGTCAAAGACCAATCCGCTATTTGCCAACATCCGTCCAGAGGACGCCGTTTCCGGTCTTAATAATCAGTCCATCGGCGCGCAGGATGTGCAGGAAGGGCTCAACCGCCATGCTCGGGCCAATGCCATCACGCAATCGCTGATCGACAAGCAACCGGCTGGTGGCGTTGGCATCCTGGGCGATGGCGGCGTATCTGCATCGAACGATGAGAAGACGGCGCGCTGGCGTCAGGATGAACTGTTGATCGCAGCCAAGTATGGGAACCGGGCGGCCGGTGATGCTATCCAGGCAAACGCGAACCTTGGCGTTGAGGGTATTCGCAGCGCTACCGCGCAACGCGGCCAGGACGTTGGCGCTGGCATCACGGCGCGCGGCCAGGACTTGACCGCGAATACGGAGGCTAACCGGCTGGCAGTCGAATCTCCGCTGAAGCAGGCGCAAACGCAGGGAATCATGGCGCAGACCGAAAGCGCCTCAACAATTGCCGAGATCCAGAAGAAGGCGCTTGCCGGCGATCAGCAGGCGATAGCTGCGCTGAACTCATTGCGAGGTAAGGGCCAGGCATCAGACCGCTACCTGACCGTCCCGGGCGGCGAAGAAATCGGCCCGGATGGCATGACCAAGATCAAGCGTCCCGGTGGTGTATTCGATGCGCAGACACAACGGTTCGTGCCGATGGATGGCGGGCAGGCCGGGCAGGTGCAGGCGCCGGCTGCGGCAATCGACTACCTGAAGAAAAATCCGAATCAAGCCGCTGCTTTCAAGGCCAAGTACGGCTATCTCCCTGAAGGATTCTAAGAATGAGCAATCCGTTCGACCAATTCGACGGCGCAAATTCCAGCGCTTCCAATCCCTTCGACCAGTTCGACGCACCGCCTGCGAACAAGAAGCAGAACAAGGGGATTGCCGGCGACCTCGTTACCGACCTCAAGCGAGGCGTGGAACAGTTGCCGAGCATTGTCACCGGGCTGGCCGACATCCCCGTTGCTGCAATCACTGGCAAGCCGCTGATCGGTCAGGCTGCCGATACAGTTGGCGGGATTACCGGATTCGCGCCGTCGAAGTGGGCAAGGGATGCAGAGGCCGAATACTCTCCCGGCCGCGTTGAGGCCAGGCGAAATGTCGACCAGGCTTGGGAAGACAACAAGACGCCGTTTGCCGACGCGGCAGGCGGCGACTTCCGGGGTATCGGACAGATCGCCAAGTCGTACATCCAGAACCCGCAGCAACTGGTTGGCTCGGTGGTCGAGTCGTTGCCGAGCATGGTTGGCGGCGCGAAGGCGGGGCAGTTTGCAGCAAAAACACTAGGCGTTATTGCGCCGAAGACTGCCGGCTTTGTTGGTGAAGGCGCCGTGATGGCCGGTCAGCAAATGGATCAGTTGTCGCAAACTGATGCTGATCCGCGAACCGCCGCCGCTGCATCTGCCGCAACCGGCATCACTGGTGGCGTACTTGGTGCACTCGGAGGAAAGGTTGCGTCGAAGCTCGGCGTCATCGATCCGGATGTTGCCCTGGCCGGTGGCGCATTGCGTGGCGTCACCGACGAGGCGAAGGATCAGACCGTCAAGGGGATAGTCAAGGAAGGCGCCAAGCGCGTGGCCGGCGGTGCCGTCTCCGAAGGTGCGTTCGAGGAATTGCCGCAATCCGTTCTCGAACAGGTTCTGTCCAACCTCGCTCAAAGCAAGCCTTGGGATGATGGTGTGTCGCGCGCCGCCGTCGAGGGAACGCTGGCCGGGGCGCTGATGGGTGGCGCCTTCAACGTCATGCCGCCGAAGCAGGAGAAGAAGGCCGACGCGCCGCCGGCCGCCGATACGCCGGAAGAGAAGCCGATGCTGGCTTTGCCGGCGCCGACTTACACCGGGACGCCGGGCGACCAGATCATTGCCGCCGATTCCGAGCGCCAGGCAGCCATCGACAAGGCGCAGGCCGAATCGAATGCTATTTGGGCGGCGCGCGATGAATATGAGCGCCAGCAGGCCGAGTACCGCAAGCGCCCGATGCCGACCATTACCAACGATCCAGAGCCGATTCAGCGGCGTATCGACGCGCTGATGGGGATCAACGAGGCGCGACTGCAAGGCTTTTCCCGTACCAACTACGAAAAGGCGCTTGAAAACGCCTTTGCCGAACAGATCGGGTTCGTTTCCGGCAAAGATAGCCAGGAAATCCCGTTCACGATGGGCGACTACCTGAAATCCAAGGTATCCGCAGCGGATATTGACCGCAAGAGTGTAGCAAAACAACCGGCTACTTCTGGCATTGCTGACGCTCCGGTTATCCCGGTGGTCGGCACCTTGTCTGCTGCCGCCAATCTGGCCGTGCAGAGCGGAGCCCATGCCGCGCATGTCGCCCAGCAGCAAGTCGCTATCCAGAATTCACAAGCCGAGGCCAGCAGTACCAAACCCGGAAAGGCTGACACTCCGACGACTGGCAATCGTGAAGCAGCCCCGCAGCTTGGAATACTCGCAGGCATCGCCGCGCAAGCTCCGAGTATTGCGCAGTCCGCTCCGAATACTCAACCGCAGGGCCAAGGTGGCATGCCGGCCACGGCGCAGCAGGGCGCTCCTGTTGTGACCAGTCCTGCCAGGGTGGAGAATGGACAGCCTGGCTGGAGGGAGGCAGCAACGGCTGAGATCCAGCGCCGTGGCGTTCAAATAAGCCAAGCGCAGCAATCCAATACTGACGCAATAGCGCCGTCCGCAATGGTCAATCCTGACGCGCCGGCGGCGAATAGTGCATCTGTACCTGCACTAAAGGCTTCGGATAGTGCCAAAGCGCCAGAAATTCAGAACGGTGATGGCGTAACAAACCTGCCCACCGAGAAGCGCGGCATCAAGACCATTGATCGCTGGAGTGCCGAAGAACTACAAGGGCGCCTGGATCGTGGCAACCTGTCGCCGGGATCCGAGCAGCGCCTGCGCGCCGAGTTGGCAAAGCGCCAGCCGGTGAAGCAATCGGCGCCGCAGGCGTCTCCGCTGACCGTTGGCAAAACACCGAACGGCGCCGAGCCCGTGACGGTGCGCAATGGCGTTGTCCATGTTGGCGACTATCCGGCCATCGACTACGAAACCGAAGCGGACATTACCGTGCCGGAAGGCGCAACGCCGCAGCAGATCGCCGATGCGCTACGCAATGGCGGGGCGCTTGGGTCAAGGAAGATTTTCGG
>JAKJFA010000007.1 GCA_022705135.1 Pseudomonadota bacterium
CCAATCCCCTGTTTTTTGCAGGGCCTGGCGCAAACACCAGCGCGGTGCCCAAGCAAGCAATTGGCGGGACTTGCTGCTATCCAGGCGCAAATAATGCGCTTCATGCGGATCGTCCGCCTTTGCTTCACAGCGCCACTTGGCATTTACAAAGCCCTCGGCCAGCCGCTCGACCACCCAGGATACCGGCCGGGCATCATCATCTGCCGGGCCGAAGTTCCAGGACGAAGCAAAAGCCTGACCCGATGCATAGAGGTGCTCAGCCAAGGCCAGATAGCCCGACAGTGGTTCCAGCACATGCTGCCAGGGACGAATGGCCTTGGGCGAACGAATCACCACTTCCTGACCTTGGTCAAAAGCCCGGAAAAAATCCGGAACCAGACGATCCAGCGCCCAATCGCCTCCACCGATGACATTGCCGGCACGCGCCGAGGCCACAGCAGTTCCAGAAGCCGCTAAAAACGACGAACGAAACGCCGCCGTGACCAGTTCGGAACAGGCCTTGCTGGCCGAATAGGGATCGTGCCCGCCCAAGGCTTCGTTTTCGCGGTATCCCCACAACCATTCGCGATTTTCATAACACTTGTCAGTCGTCACATTGACGATGGCGCGTATCCCGGCCACCGAGCGCGCCGCCTCAAGCAAATGCGCCGTTCCCATCACGTTGGTCGCAAAGGTCTCGAGCGGTTCACGATAGGAATAGCGAACCAGCGACTGCGCCGCCAGATGAAAGACAATTTCCGGATTGGCCTTTTGCAAAGCCGCCTTCAGATGCGATAAATCGGTAACATCACCGATGACATGCGAGGCCATGCCTGCCTCGACCTTGGCCTCGACAAAAAAGGACGGTTCGGTTGGCGGTGCCAGCGCATAACCATGCACTTCCGCCCCCACCGATTGCAGCCACAGACTGAGCCAACCACCCTTGAAACCGGTATGCCCGGTAATGAAAACGCGCTTGCCGCGCCAAAATTCCTTGTTCACTGCCAGACCTTCCAGGGCGCGGAGCCGCTTTGCCATAAATCCTCAAGCATGTTTTTCTCGCGCAAGGTATCCATCGGTTGCCAGAAACCGGTATGCTCAAAGGCCATCAATTCACCATCGCGCGCCAGATTACCCAAAGGCTCGGACTCCCATGAAGTCGCATCACCCTGAATGTAGGGCAAACATGCCGGGGACAAGACAAAAAAACCTCCATTGATCCAGCCGCCGTCCCCCCTAGGTTTCTCGACAAATCCGTTTACATTTTGACCGGACATGTCGAGCGCGCCATAACGACCAGCCGGCTGGACAGCCGTTACGGTCGCCAACTTGCCGTGCTGCTGATGGAAACGAATCGATGCGCCAATATCGACATCGGAAACTCCATCGCCATAGGTAAAGCAGAAAGACTCTTCTTCCTTCAGATAATCGGCCACCCGCTTCAGACGTCCGCCGGTCATCGTCGCTTCGCCGGTATCGACCAAAGTCACCCGCCAGGGCTCGGCATAACGATGATGCACCTGCATTTCATTTTTCTGCATATCAAAAGTCACATCCGACATGTGCAGGAAATAGTTGGCGAAATACTCCTTGATGATGTAACCCTTGTAACCGCAGCAGACAATGAACTCATTGATGCCGTGAGCAGAGTAGATTTTCATGATGTGCCAAAGGATCGGCATGCCGCCGATCTCGATCATGGGCTTCGGCCGCGAAACGCTCTCTTCGCTGATGCGCGTACCAAGCCCGCCGGCAAGAATCACTGCTTTCATACCTCTAGCCCTCCTGAGCCTCTCGCCTACGCAAATCCTCGACCAAGCACGCTACCTCAGCGTGGGTTCCGATACCAATCAACTTACCAGCATCGACCAGAACAACCTTGTCGAAGGCTGGCAGAACTTCCCAGTCATGGGTAACCGCAATCACTGTTTTCTCGAATCCCTGCGCACACAAACGTTCGAAAAGACGGGCGGAGAGAATGGGATCAAGCGCACTTGAGGGCTCATCGAGAACCACAATTTCCGGTGAATGATACAGGGCACGCGCAATCGCAATACGCTGGCTCTCCCCACCCGAAAGTGCAATACCATCGTCGCCCAGCAAGGTCGACATGCCCTGCGGAAGATTGGCAACGACGTCGCTGACCAGCGCAAAATCCGCAACCTCCTGGCAACGCTCCTGATCAATCGCCCCCGGATAAATGCCGAAGGCAATATTTTCGGCAACAGATGCACCAAGAATCAAGGGCGCTTGCGGCGCGTAGCCAATCGTACTCGGTGACCAGTCGATCTTCTTTCCGGAGCAATCTGCACCGTCGATCAGAACCATTCCGGTCGTGGGTGGCACCAAGCCGAGAAGGATATCGAGCAAAGTGGTCTTGCCACTACCCGAGAGACCGACGATGGCAATCTTTTCGCCTTTGGCAATGGAAAAGGAAATGCCTGAAATTGCCGTCCCCTCACTCCCTGGATAACTGTATCCGACATCCTTGAATACGATGTCTCGCTGCAGGTGTTCGATCCTGAATGAGGGAGTCTTGATGGATCTGGCCTCATCCAGGCATTTGCCAAGGTACTCAACAGCTGCCGCATTGAATTTCAGGATGCTCAGGCTCGCATAGACCTGCTGCAGATTGGGCAGCAAGCGGTAACCGGCATAGGCAAAAAGGGCGACAAATGGCACCAGTGCCCGATAATCTCCCCCACTCCACGAACGATAGATCGGTAACGATAAAAGCATGGAAAATGCAATGAGTTCAATCAGATACTTGGGCATCATGGGATAAACCCTGGATACCTCATCTGCATGGTGACCCTTTAGCAACCAGCTACAAACCCGATTGGCAAAATATTGAAGGTTGCCACGAACCAGGACTTCCTTTGCCGAGGAAAAGAGGTCAGTCGCGGCTCGCGCCGCATTCCCGTTCGCATGCAGAATTTCCTCTCCTGCCCCCGACATTCTTTTCCGCAAAACCCGGAAGAACAATGTGTACATCACTATGGCAACAAAGGCGAAAACTGCAGAAAAGACGGGAGAGACAAAGGCAAGAAGAGCAACAACCAAGGCCACTTGAAAAGTCTTGCTGACGACCAGGCAGAGCTGGAGTATTCCGCCTGTAACAGCACGATCAATCTCTCTTACCATGTAATTGGCATGAATCGTCGGATTCTGCGACCTCAAAAACTGCAGACCTTTGGCAAAAAAACCAATCGAAATATCACCTGCCAGACGGACGCCCAATCGCGCGGAAAAGCGAATCGAAAGCCACATCGAAGCCAAACCGAGAAGATTCCCCAGTATAAATAAGCAGAGGACAACCAACCCAACGCCATGAACGGGTAACTGATCTACCGGAACCGAACTCATTTTCAGGAATAATTGCCCGATCGATGACTTACCCAGTGCCGAAGGGTCAGAAAGCAGCGCAACGAAAGGCATGATCGAAGCAACACCTAGCATTTCGAAAATACCCAGTACAACGTAAAGGCAGACCAGCATGAAAAAGCGCCGGTGCCAATCTTTCGGAACAATCCTGAAAACCAGTATCAGAAAGCGCACGGCTTAGCCTCAGGATGTTGCGTCACGCAGAACAGATACACCGGGCTCAATCCTTGTAAATCATGGCTTGGCCGGTCGGGAGAGGCAATAGTATGCCATCTTTACCCTTGAACCAGTCGAGTACCAGATTCTTGGTGTCTTCGTAGCCCGGCCAGCTATAGTCATCGAACAGAATTACGCCACCTGAGGCCATCTTGTCCCAGAAATATTCCAGTGCGGCAATCGTCGGCGTCGCCGAATTGAGGTCAATGTGCAGCCAGACGATCTGGTCAGGATTCTCGGAAACGGCAAACGAATCGGGGATAAACCCTTTGTTGAAGCGAACCCGGTTTCCGAACATGGACAGGTTGGATCGCGTCACGTCGACATTCAGGTAGGAATACTCGCCCTCATTGCCTTTCTCACGGTCGAGCAACAAGTCATCCCGCATGCCTTCCCTGGCGTCGTAAAGATATGCGCCCCATTCCTGTCCTGAGTTCGCGGCGGCAGTCATCGCAAAGAAGGAAGTCAGCCCATCGCAGACACCACATTCAACCAGGTTCTTTACGCTCGAACTGGTACGACGAGCGGCACAGGCAGCACTCCAATAAACCATATAGTGGCGCCACATCAAAGCCTGTAGCATTTCAAGGGCGTCGATATCCCTGAACTGCGTCAGGTTGAAGGCTTTTTTCCCAACCTGATCGAGCAATTTTTGATAGGTCTCCAGGTACAACTTTTCAATCTCGCCGTGATTCGAAGAAGTACCCCACGGCGTATGTGTAAACGTGCTCATGCCCCAACCCTTGAAGGTCGGCGTGAATCCAACCTTGAGCAACCTGCGCAAGCGAGGCGATTTCTCAAAAAACCGCTCGACCTTAGCTTTTGAGCCCGGATGGTTCGTGTATAGCCAATGTTTGAACCTTTGTTTCACACTCATACAACCCCCAAAAAAACCTTAAGAAACAGCTCCGCCGCAGACAACGCCTGGGATATTGAAATTCGATCACCACTGTCACACAGGCTCCTGGTGTTTGCAAAAAATGCCGATGCTGGTGAAATCAACAGATGGGTAATACGAAGCCATTCGCTCCACTTTCTCGACAACCGCTTTCGACAACTCGGCTCCACGCCCTGGAATACCAGTGTTTTTCAAAGTCGGCTGCCCTTCGCAAAACGATATGGCTTCACCAGGCGCCATGTGTTGTTCAATCCCGAATTTCTCACAAATCACCTTCAGTTCACGCTCAGTATCCGAGACCAAATCCTCATAGCGAACAACCACTATTTGGCCATTGAGTCTCTCAATATTTGAGAACCATCCGGCATAGAAATTAAAGTACCAGGGGACTGCGAGATCAATAATCCGGTCGATTTTTTCTTCGCGGCTTAAACCGCGCCA
Source organism: Pseudomonadota bacterium (assembly GCA_022705135.1). Classification (GTDB taxonomy): domain Bacteria; phylum Pseudomonadota; class Gammaproteobacteria; order Burkholderiales; family Rhodocyclaceae; genus UBA1934. The sequence goes on from JAKJFA010000007.1 coordinate 4,919, forward strand.
ATCCACTTCGGCCATATAAAAAAGGGGCTTTTTGAGGCTGTACTTATCGCAATGATCGGCCAGGCTTATAATCGTGTCATAGATATTTCTGGTCATCAGAACACATTGCAATCCTGTTTCGCGAATAATTCTTTCTGAATAATCGGAATAGCGCAGATGTAGATGAGAAAAAACCGTGTTGCGCAGCGCGTTACGCGTCACCAGATGACGAAGTTCAATTTCTTGGCCTCGCTGACAGTAGGCTGGAGCCAGTAAGGATGTTCTCCATCCCGTCAAATGTTCCAGAATCGTAGACAACCATGTTGAACCAGACTTCATGGGTGCGATTACCAGAAGATGCCTACGTCCCTTGACCAACGAGAGAAGAAAACGCTCAGTCAATATGAGCGAAATAAAAGGCCTGAATAGAAAATAAGCCGCTCTAATCAACTTTGAAGAAATATCAATCATTTATTTGCCCTCGCATTCTCTAAGCCCATTTACGCATTGGATAACATCGGAATATGACCCTTCGCAAATAGTGCTACCATTACCAAGAACAATGATTCTGTCGAACAAATCGAGAACATCCCAATCGTGGGTAACGATAATAGTCGTTACTCCCAGTGCGTGATCGCACAAGTTAGCGATCAATCGGCGAGAACCAAGTGGGTCGAGCGCACTGGAGGGTTCGTCAAAAACAGCCACCACAGGAGAGTGATACAGCGCACGCGCCACTGATATCCTCTGACACTCACCGCCGGAAAGCGTAATTCCGTCGTTGCCAAGGTGTGTCAAATAACTTTCCTGCTGCGCTTCGATTACATCGTCAATGCATGCTGTCTTCGCAACCTCTGCACATCTCGCGACATTGGCAACACCAAACGCAATATTTTCCGCAACCGTCTTGTTCAACATCATCGGCGTCTGTGGAGCATAGCCGAGGCTACCTTTCTCCCACACCAATCCGTCTTGCGAATAATCCCTGCCATCGACCAACAACTCTCCAGACGACGGTGCCACCAACCCGAGCAAGATATCTATGACCGTGCTCTTGCCAACCCCTGACAGTCCAACGATTGCAACTTTTTCTCCAAACTTGATTTCGAACGAAAGCATACTGAGTGCCGGATTCTCGGCACCTGGGTAAGTGTAGGAGATTTCGCGCGCCGAAATCCTTGAAAAAGTGGAAAGCGCAGGAAGTCTCTGCTCAGTTTTAATGGCTTCTTCTTTCAGAAAAACACTGAAATACTCAATCGTCGGCCCAACAAATTTGAGTGTGCTGAAAGCCGAAAATACTTGTTGCAATGCAGGCAACAGGCGATATCCGGCATAGGCGAACAAAGCCATTAACGGGAGGATAGAGCGGTACTCCTCGCCAATGCATGACCTGTAGATCGGAACGCTCAGAATTGCCGAAAACGCAGCGAGCTCTATGGCATATTTCGGAATAATCGGGAACACACGTGCGACTTCGTCCGCTTTACCCCGTCTTAACAGCCAGTTGCGGACATCGCTGAGAAGGAAATCAAGATTGCCCCGAACGGCGATTTCCTTAGCACCGGAATACAATTCGTTGGCCGAGTTGGCAGCATTTCCCGATGACCGAATCAAATCCTGACCGGCAGTCGCCAGTCGCCCCCTAAGGAACCAAAAAAACAACACATACAAAAACAAAGAAACTAATGAAAACGCCAAGGAAAAGATTGGCGATACGGTAGCCAACAGCAAAAAAATGAGTCCGACCTGGAATGACCGACTGACAACCAGACAAAGTTGCAACACTCCGCCAGAAACGATTTTCTCAACCTCCCGGACCGTGTAATTGGTCAGAACCGAAGGACTCTTCGAGCGCAAAAAATCATACCCTTGCGCAAAATACCGCGTCGATACGTCAGTAGCAAGACGCACTGCAAGCCGGTTGGAAAATCGTACCGAGAGCCATGTAGAAAGCAACGCCAACATGTTCGTCGCCAAAAACAGGGTGAGAACAAATGCTCCGATCCAATACACCGGCACACTGCTAAGTTTTACTGATGTAACTGACCCCACAATCCCGGCGACGAAGCCTTTCTCAAGCACTTGCGGATCAGAAAGCAGCGCAATGAAGGGCAGTACAGATGCCACGCCGAGCATTTCCAGAACACCAAGAACAACGTAAACCAGCATCAGGAAGAAAAATTTCCGCTTCCAGTCCTTTGGAATCAATTCATATACCAACAAGACCAGCTTCATTGCATATCGCTCGAATCGAAGGAAGATTCTGGTGAACGCGACAACTCGATATTTTTCGGATTTTTTCTCAATCGCTGGCTCAGTATCATGCCGATCCGCCGCAAAAACAGAAACGAGCCTGCTACTGGAGCCAGCAACGCTCCGATCAGGCTACCCACTGTAAAAGCAGACCGCGCAAAACGAACCACCATTTGCATGTGGATCAGAACATAAGCCAGCAACAGCACCAAATGCCGTCGCCCCAAGCTTGGCAAATTTCGGAATGGCGCCCGTCCCCCGACATAGTGAATCGTTTTATCGCTGCTGGCATTGCAAAAGCCACCGGTCGCCAGAATGCCATAAAGAAAGACATAACTGACAAAGTTGTATTCAAGAAAAGGATAGTCTGATGCCCAACCGACCGGTAACCGCCAATTGCGCAGAAACCCACACAATTTCTGGCCAGTCTCTCTTCTGAACACACCGTAGAAAATCGAATCCGAATCGAAGCGGATAAAACGCAGCACGCTGCTGAAAGCACCTGTTGTGCTCGACATTTCCTTGGCAATGGCATCCTTTTCCGCAACTGGCACATCGACAACAGATGCCCTGCCATAAGTCAGCGCCGCACCGCTTTGCCTGGCGCTCGCCATCAGGCTTTCGAGAAAACCATCGCACCAGTAATCGTCATCGGCCAGCCAGATGAAATATTCGCCTTTGGCTTGCGACAACAACCAGCAAAAGTTGAAAAAAGCACCACGATTCTCGGGATGAAGAACAAATTTGACCCGATGATCATTCTGGGCAAAATTCTTGATGAGTTCATGCACTTCTGGATCGGTACTGCCATTATCGCTGACCAGAATCTCAAGATTGCGATAGGACTGGGCGCGAATCGAATCAATCGCCCGACGCAGCAGTTGCGGTCGATTGTACGAAGCCAGACCGACCGAAACCAGGGCGGGTTCCATCTCCGGAACTGAATCAGCAGAACCCATGTTTCAGGAAGAGTTCTTTGCTGTAATAGCCAAGTACTCGACGGTACAGCTGCAATTACCATAGGTTCTGGCATGTCGCTCAATCGATTCCACTTCAAAACCTTGCGCCAAGTAAATTTGTCGGACAAGCGCTGGCCCCCAGAAAGACATCGGCCCATTTCCATGCAATGGCATCGCGGTATTGGCGACATTGCTGACAGTCACCGCATCAACAAAATCAGCCCCGGAATTGAGAAACATTGAGCAGCGGTCAGAGGCCCGGTAACTGAAAAATTGGCCGCCCGGCTTGAGAACCCGGCGAATCTCGGCCAGTGCCCGGGCTGAATCCTCAAGATTCAGGTGTTGCAGAGTCACAACATCGACAACGGCATCGAAAAAACCGTTGCCATACGGCAAGTCAACCACAGAGCCACACTCGAGACTGGCCGAAACGCCCCATTTATCGCGCAGATGGCTTTCCGCTATGGCGATTCCTGCCGCACTCGAATCGATGCCATACACCGAGAAGCCTTCCTTGGCCAGCATCCACAGATTGGCGCCGCTGCCGCAACCCACCTCAAGAATCCGGATCTCGCGCCGTTGTTCCGGCGCCAGTGCAAACCAGTTGCCAGCGACAAACTGGATCAACTGCTCGTTGGGATAGCTGCGTTGCGAACGGATGCCCTTTTCCCGGAATAACTGGTCAAAACGGCTGACGGAATCATCATGTGTCTTCGTCATAGAGATCAAATCCTGCCCTCGGTTTCAAGAAATTCTGTGCTGGATGACATAGCGCGGAAAAAGATGCGAGGCAAAGCCCTGCTTGAAGTCGGCAATCGCCAGATCCTTGTCGGCAGGCGCCGGATCATCGGCGGGATAGCAACGCAGCCCCAGCTTGTACCAGCGTACTCCGCGCTGTTTCATTGCCTCGATGGCACGGTACTGAACGACATGACCCAAGGGCTTGTCGAAAAGATCGCGATCATAAGCGCCAATGGCATACAGTCCCTCGTCGCGGGTCACATGGAACAAACCACCGCCCACCATCTTGCCAGCATCATCACGCAGATAAGCCAAAAAAGCATCGCCATCCAAGATGGCCCGATATTGCATTTCCCAGCTTTCCAGCGAACGTGTCACCCGCCCCGAGACTGCGAGATGCAACAAACGGTACTCCTCCCAGACCTCCTTCCCCTCCCCTTCGAGCAACGCCACCTGCCAGTGTTTGGTGCCGGAAGTCACCAAGGCTTTGAAGCTCTTGCGGAAGGTGCTTTTGATGGTCGCCAGATCAGGGGTGAGATCAGCATACAGTTCATGCTGCAGGCTGACGCTTGCACCATGGCGTAGCGCACGATCATGCCATTCGCTGAGTCCTGTCTGACCGATAAAGGATTCGCCGCTTTGCCAACTGACAATTTGTAAGGCCTTCGCCAATTGCATCGCCACCTCAAGGCACTGAGCGCTCAATGTCTTCACAGAGCGCGCCGCCAGATGGGCGACAAACAGCGGCGGGGATAGCATCAGGCCGCTGGCACCGAGAAACGGGCCTTCGGCAAGCCGGGAAACGCTCAAGGGCCACAGTCCGCAGGGGCGATTATCGTGCAGCAGGATCAACGACAAATCCTCGATCGGCACCCCATTGCCGGACCAGTAGGCCAGTTGATAATCGATCATCGCGGCAGAGAAGCTGACCGGCAGGTAAGGCAAGAGCAACCCGGTCTCTGTCCACAAGCCGGGTTGCGCCGAACGCAAGACCGCCCGCAGGCCGGCTGCCTCAAGCAATGTCGTCAACGTCCCGGCAACCGTCATTTTCAGCCCAACACATCCCAGGAAAGCGGCGTACCGCGCTTGACCGCCGTTTTGACCTTCTTGCCAAGAATAATGTCGAAATATTTCGGTGATAGACCCAAGCCGGGCCGGATGGCACGCACCGATTCCGCATCCAGCGTTTCTCCGGCCGCCAGATCGCGCACCACGTAGAGGGAACGCCGATAGGCGAGAGATTTGGCTTCCTGTGCCGACGAAACGCCGTACTGGATTTTGCCGAGCGCCTGCCAAGCACGTTCGGTCTCGACCGCCAGTGCCGCCATTTCCGCCGGTTCCATCGAAAAGGCGGAATCAACGCCGCCATCGGCGCGACTCAGGGTGAAATGCTTTTCGATGACCGTCGCGCCCAGCGCCACGCTAGCCACCGAAACGCCGATGCCCATGGTGTGGTCGGACAGACCGACCTCGGTACCGAACAGTTCGCGCAGATGCGGAATGGTCAGAATGTTGGTGTTTTCCGGCGTGGCTGGATAGGTGCTCGTGCATTTGAGCAGCACCAGATCGCGGCAACCGGCCTCGCGCGCCGCGCGCACGGTTTCGTCCAGTTCGGCAATGGTCGCCATGCCGGTGGAAATGATCATCGGCTTGCCGGTCGCCGCCACTTTGCGGATCAGCGGCAGATCGGCATTCTCAAAGGAAGCGATCTTGTAGCACGGCACATCGAGGCTTTCCAGAAAATCAACGGCCGTCTCGTCGAAGGGCGTGCTGAAGGGGATCATGCCCTGCTGGCGTGCCCGCTCGAAAATCGGCGCATGCCATTCCCACGGCGTATGCGCCTCATCGTAGAGCTTGAAGAGGGAAGAACCTTTCCACAGGCTGCCCTGATCCGAAATGGCAAATTCGCCGCCCTCGATATCAAGGGTCATCGTTTCCGCCGTGTACGTCTGGATTTTCAGCGCCTGCGCGCCGCTCTTGGCTGCGGCATCGACAATCGCCAGGGCACGATCAAGCGATTGATTGTGGTTACCGGACATTTCGGCAATGACAAATGGCCGAACTCCAGCCCCGATTTTTACGCCGTCGATTTCAATGCTCATTGCCATTCTCCTTGGACGGTGTTGCCAGCACCACAGCGCCCTGGGTTCTGGCCAGAAGTGTGCCGGCTACCGGCCGCTGCAGGCGAACCGGACGGCCCTGAACCTCGTCCAGCAGCCACAAAAGATCGGAGAATCCCGCCAGATGTCGCATCAGTAGGGTCGACGAAAAGCGCGGATTGATTTCGAAAATCCGTGGCCCAGCAGCAGTCATACGCAACTGGACGTTGATCGCCCCTCTCAGGTCGAGCGCTTCTACCAGCCTGCGGCATTGCGCCGTGATTTCAGGTTCATCGATCACCCTGGCCCAGCCGGTGAAGCCCCCCACCAGTCGGCGAAGCATTTGCAGCACCTCAATCTCGCCACTCGCTGAACGATAGACGGCACAGGTCACTTCCTTGTCGTCGCCGGGCAAATATTCCTGCAGCACAGCTTCCGGATAGCGTTTCCTGAAAAAATACACCTCATCCAGGCTTTTGCAGACAAACACGGCTTTCGATCCGGCGCTGCAACGCAGCTTGAACAGGCACGGGAATTCGGGCGGCACGGCATCCTCGGTTGCAGCCAGCGTCCACGGCGCTGGAATCCCGGCCGCCCGTATGAAATCGGCCGTTTTCAGCTTGTCACAACCAATCTTGACGGGCAGTTTGCCAGCCCAAAGCAGTCGGGCACCCGCCACATGATCACTGTCCAGCTCTGCAAATACCGATAGTTCGGCTTCGGACATCGGCAGGCAATAATCGATCCTCTGCTCGGCGATGAATTTTTTCAGCCAGTCCAGATAGCCGTCCGAGAGGGCAGAAGGCGCAACGCTGAACTGATCGACAAATAGCGAGCCGCCATGCCTCGTATCCATATCGACACCAACAATGGACCAGTCCGGCAAGGATTGTCGAATGATTGAGGCCGCCGCTTGCGCAATGTCGCCACCGATAGCCGTAATGAGGATTCTTGTCATTGTCTTCTCAAGATATCGCGCAAATAGGGGTTGTGCGGGTCATACTGCATAACTTCAGCAAGCACGGCATCAATGTCATAGGATTCGACATAGTGCTCGCATTTGCCGGAATCGGTATCGTACAACGCCCACGCCGCGCCCGGTCTGCCATCTCGCGGTTGCCCGACGGAGCCTGGGTTGACGACCAGCGTTTGCCCGGTCTGGCGTTGCATGCTGTAGTGCGTATGCCCGAGAACAATCAGGTCGGCTCCATAAGCTTCAAAACTGCGCCAGAACTCTTCGCCGGCATCGGGATATATATAACAATCGGCATCCCAAGGCGTTCCATGCGCCAGCAGGATCTTGCGCCCACCCAGTTCGATGGAAAGCTGTTGCGGCAAGGTGCAGAGCGCTTGTTGCTGTTCCGGTTGCAAGCCTTCGATGGCGCAGCGAAGCCCGCGACCGTAACGCAATTCGAGTTCCGGCAGCAAGGCCGGAATGGCCATGACCAGCGCCAGCATCCGTTCATGATTGCCCTGGATTCGACAAGTTTTCCAGTGATCGAGCAGATCGAGAACCTCATCCGGATGATAGTAATAGCCGACAATATCTCCGGCCACGCAAAGGGCTTCGACCCCCAGTTGCTCAGCACTGGTCAGCACGGCGCGCAAGGCCAGCGAGTTGCCGTGAATGTCGCTGAGCAGGCCCAGCTTCATTGCTGCAGCCATTCCATGATGCGCAGTTCCATTTGGCGCGCCACTTCGAGCGGAGGCTTCAGGCGGCCTTCATTCTTCAAGGCGGAAAACTGCTGCACCAACGGAAACTGCTGCTCGGAAGCAGCGCGGATTTTCGCCTGCATCGGCGTATCGAGAACGCCGGGATCAAAATGCTGTATCCGTACAATCGCCGGCGCTTCACAGCCAAGGACATCAAAATACATACGGGCCGCCGCCTTGCTCGAACAATACGCCGCCCAACCGGGCAAGGGACGGGTTGCCGCACCGGAAGACACGTTCAACACAAACAGACGGCCATTCACGCTTTTTACGTAGCGCATGCAGGCATTGGTCATGGCCACCGGTGCCAGCAGATTGATGGCCAGCGGCGCGTTAAAGCCTGAAACCGGAACATCGCCAACCTGCCCGATCGGTTCAACGATGCCGGCATTGCTGGCAAAAACAAGCCGATCCAGACCGATTTTGCCTAAAACCTCGAACAACGCCTTTTCAAGCTGCTCAGTCTTTTCAGGACATTGGGCCTCGGCAAGATCGAACTCGATGCGATGAACCGGCGCGGAAATCGCGGCAAGCACATCGCCAATCCGCTCCAGTTTTCGGCCGACGACGACCAATGCAACATCCTGTTGCCCGAGCAACCGTAGCAATTCGAGTCCAAGGCCGCTGGTCGGCCCGGAAAGCAATACGATCCCTTTAATGGCACTCATTTCTTTGGCACCAGAACCACTGTCAGGTCACGTCCCAGGCCGAGGTCGGCCAGCGCCCGATAAAGGCCGACCGTTTTTTCCGGCGAAATGGCGTGGAAAAGATTTTCCGCTTCAATCCGGGCACGATGGCAAGGCTTGCCCAGGCTACGATCCATCACGTAATTGGTCAGCGGATTAATCAAGCCAAGATCAATCGGGTAATCGGAGATCAAATCCCTGACTTCCCAGCCTGCCTCGCGGGACAACGCCGTCAGCCCTTCCGGGCCAAAATAAGAAATGTGGTCGGGAGCGACAACCCAGAACAGACGATCGATATGCTCATGGTCGAGCAGATATTGCTGCAGTCTCGAAAAATCATTCGGCACTTCAACCAGCAACACGCCCCCCGTCTGCAGCAAGCTCCGCAATTCAACCAGTAGAGCCAGGGGATCGAGCACATGCTCCAGAACATTGTCGAGCAGAATCAGGTCGAAACGCTCGCCAGCGCCAATCAAGGCAGCCATATTCTCGTAGACATCACCAACTTGCATGGTTCCGGCAATATCCGGATTTTGCGAGGCACAGGCGAAGCTGCTGTAGTCAAGGCCAACACAGTCCCAACGTTGTTCCGAAAAGTACGCCAGTGCCCAGCCCTCACCTGCCCCAACATCCAGAAAACGAGGCGCGCGAGCGCTTGACAAGTCCAGATGCGGATTCGCAGCAATCAGCTTTTGGGCAATCTTGTTACGGAAATAGGCCTTTTCCGCGTCGGAATAGGCAATCTCATAACTACCCTGAGCGCTCTGGTAGTACTTGTCGGCGTAATACGCCTTCAATTCCTCCTGCGTCGGGCGCGTCTCAAGTTCGTAGTATCCCAAGGGATTTTTGACAACTTTGGTGCTCATCCTATCCGCCACTTTTCATGCCGCACTCAATATACATTCGGCCACGTACTGCGCCCCAAAACGCCCTTTTCCCGCAATGAGCCTTCGCGCACGTTCGCCCATCGCAATCATTTCCTCAACCTGTTCCACGGCCCGACACAGGGCTTTTGCCATATGTTGCGGCGTAATTTCGGCGTGCCAGCCGAGCCATTGCACATAACCATCCTGAACCAGCGCTGCCACGGTTTCACGCTGGTTTTCTGCCGTCGTCACCACCATGCAAGGCAAGGCAAGGCTGAATCTTTCCCAATTGGCGCTTCCACCCGCTCCCAGCGCAAGGTCGGCCTCAGCACAAAGCATGGCCATTTCGCTGGTCTGGCAATGGAAATGGACGTTCTGCAGTTGCTGGCAGCGAGCCTCGATAACGTGACATTTCGGGTTGCTCGCCCCAACCACCACATCGAATGACAATTCAGGAAGACTGAATGACTCGATTGCCGTCAGCAATTTCTCTGTTTCGCCGGTGGGATCGCTACCACCAAAGAAAACCAGCACTTTTTCAATTCTGGCGGCGCGCGGCTGATGCTCCTGCAAGGCCTGCTCATACTCCGTAGAAAGTAGGGCATAACCTGGACCAAGGAGTTGTGTGCACTGGTCCGGCAACAAGCCTTGATAACGGCATTCCGGATTGAGATAGTAGTTCTGATCAAGCAGCAGATCGCAATCATGCGGTCGGTCGGCCAGATCATCGATGGCCATCAAATGACGGCAAGCGCTCCTGAGTTGGCTCTCCCAACGCTTATCAAGCCCATAGTGGTCGACGATCAACCAATCAACTGGATTACCTAAAACCGCCAGTGTTTGCCTCGCATCCTCAGACCATTCGTCACATTCAAGCGTATGCGCGACGAAATCACGCTGGTGTATGAGTTCCAGCAGATTGCCGACATGCTCCCGGCAGACAAATTCGACGGTCGCGCCTTGCTGACGCAAGACCTCGGCCAGGGTCAGGCAACGTATGACATGGCCCGAACCGATGTTTACCGAGGCATCGGCCCGGATGACGACCCTGGTCTGCATCAGCGTAGCCTGAACAAGCGTCTCAGATCTTCTTGCGGAAAACCGCTTTCGCGGGCTTGCCGATCAGCAGATTTTCCGTTGTTCCTGCCGCGATAGCCTTGCTATAGACGGCGCAAGACTCATCGAATGCCATCACCATTAGATCCATTTCGGCCTGCTGGTGCGACCAGGTCGGGTAGAACAGACCTTGGAACAGTACGCCGCGCACAATCATTTCCTGCATCATCAGCGTGCGATAGGCATCGTCCGGCACGCCCCCAGCATTGCGACAAACCAGCGCAAAGAAGCAGGGAAAACCAACGATCTGCAATGCATTGCTCAAATCGTGTTTTTGCACAACCTGCTGCAGGCGCTCTTTCAACACCTTGCCGCGCGCCCAGTTGCTCTCGATCATGTTGTGTTGCTTGAATTCCTTGATCGTCGCCACCATGGCCGCCAGACCGGTGGTCTCGGCACCGTGGGTCGTCGAAATCAGGAAAACCTTGTCCTCGCCCTCACGACGAATGCCGCCCAGCTCCATGACATCGGCCCGGCCGGTCAGGGCACAGGCGGAAAAGCCGTTGGCAATGCCCTTGCCCCAGGTCGCCAGATCAGGCTTGACGCCATAATAATTATGCGCTCCCTGCAGGCTCCACTTGAAGCCGGTGATCATTTCGTCGAGGATCAGCAACACACCGCGATCCTTGCACAGCGCCGCCACCTTGTGCAGGAAATTGTCCTTGGGCTCATCGAACTTAACCGGCTCCATGATCAGGCAGGCAATGTCGTGGTCCTTATCAGCCAGCAGCTTTTCGACGGATTCATAGTCGTTATAACCGAAGGATGCAGTCATGGCCTTCACTTGCGCCGGAATGCCGCGATCGCAAGGCGTCGAACCAATGAACCAGTCATCGTAGCTGAAGAAGGGGTGTTCCTTGGCAATCGCCACGCGATTGCGGCCGGTAAAGGCGCGCGCCAGCTTGATCGCCGCCGTCGTCACCGTCGAGCCGTTTTTGCCAAACTTGACCATATCGCCGGACTGCACCGTCTCCAGAAACAACTTGGCCGCTTCCAGTTCGATGGTCGCCGGGCGCTGGAAATTGGTGCCACGGTAAGCCGCCTCGCAGACGGCCTGCGCCACCGGTTCGTAGCCATGGCCGATGCAGACCGAAGTCAGCCCCATGCTGCAATCAATGTATTCGTTACCATCGAGATCCCAGACATGCGCACCCTTGCCATGCGTGATGGCCTTCGGTGCATTGACCGGAAACTGGTCATCGCCTTTCGAATAGGTATGCGCGCCACCGGGAATCAGATCGTGAATCTGCCGGGAAAATTCGTTTGATTTCTCAAAATGATTGATCTTGATCATGGGGATTACCTGCCGTTCCTTGAAAATGACTTGAAAAACAGTGCGTGCGCCTAGCTGTCAGTCGCTGTGGAGCCGTCTTTCGCCAATGAGCGCTGATACCCTTCATTGCGCTCGAGATGGGCATTCACCGCGCCCAGACCGGGATGCTGTCGAAGATAAGCGAGAATGTCGGCCGTGGTAAAATCAGCCTTGCCTGGATACAAGGCTTCGTAGATGCGGCTGACAAATTCAAAGTCTTCCGGGTTATCGACCGTCCAGCGCAAATGCGACAGGTTCTCGGCATTGCAGACCTTGAGCAGTTTGAACTGTTCGGGATGTTTGTAAATATAGGGCGTCACATGTTCGCGCTCGGAAACCATATGGGCATCGCGCCAAGCCCGTTCCAGCACGGCAAAACGGAAAGCCTCGACATCGAGACCATCCGGATAGCTCGGTTCAAGGGCATTGGCGGCATAGTCGACGTTGGCCTCTAGATATTCCTGGATCACCTTGTCGATCACTTCCGGATCGGCCAAGGGGCAATCGCCGGTCAAACGGACCACATCCGTGGCCTTCTGACTTTGCGCCGCCTGATAAAAACGGTCGAGCACATCGTCAAGACTGCCACGAAAACAGGCGATACCGTTTTGGGCACAGGTTGCTGCCAAGGCATCGTCACTGGCATCGCTGCTGGTCGCCACCACGAGCGAATGCAGCATCCTGGAGCGCTGTATCCGCTCGATTTGCCGCAACAGCATCGGCACGCCCAGAATGGGCCGCAATACTTTCCCCGGCAAACGCGAAGAAGACGAACGGGCTTGCAGGATGGCCACCAGATTCATGGGCTTATCCACGAGACGGCCAGCAACGCGGATCGATCAGTTGGGCATCATCGATAGCAAATTCGGCGCAATCCAAAGCGGCGGACTGATCAAAGGCGGCGATGCATTCCTGCAAATGCCGCAGCGAATTGACTCCGACCAAAACAATCCCGACTTCCGCCAACCGGGCAACGAAACCCAGCGCAGCCGCCAAAGGCGAAACATTCGCCGCTTGCAGCCTATCCAAATAGCACTCATGATGTCCGGCCATGGCTACAAAATGCGCTGGCAAATCGTGGGTTTGCATCAACAGGATGCCTTGCAGAAACACCGAGCGCACATGGATTTCCACACCGGCATCATGCAACATGGCCAAGGTACCGTTGGCAATCAGGCGCTGGTCGTAAACGCTGACCGGCAACTGCATGACATCAAAACGATAACGTTCGAGCAGACGGTCGATTTGCGGACGGTCATACACCGAAACGCCGACGCGGGCAATCAGCCCCCGCTGCTTCCATTCCATCAATTGCGCATAAAGCGCCTCGCCGCCAGGAACAAGCAGATCATCGGCATGGTGCACCAGCACCGTATCAATGCTTGGCTGGCGCAAGCGGCGTAGCGAAGCCTGAAAGGTTTCCGCCACCTTTTGTGCGTCTTCACCGGTAATGTTCGGGCGCCTGACCGGAATCGTCTTGGTCACGATCCTGAATGACGAAGCAGCCGGCAATTGCTCGCCGAGCACCAGTTCACTGCTGCCGTAGGCCGCCGCCGTATCCAGCACTTTCAACCCGGCTTTCGCCGCAAAATCGAGGATGGCAGAGACTTCTTCCGCACCGACCTGCCCTTCGCTATTGGCAATGCCATAATCCAGCCCGAACTGGACGGTTCCCAATCCCAAGCGGCTACGGTCAGGCATGCGTACTCACCTCCAGCGCTTCGGCCAGACTTTCAATGACGAAATCCTGTTGCGCTTCAGTCATTGCCGAAAACATCGGCAAGCTGATGGCTTCTGCATAATAGCGTTCCGCCTCTGGAAAGTCGCCCGCCGCAAAGCCCAGCGCCCGGTAATAAGGCTGGGTATGCACCGGAATGTAATGCACATTGACCCCAATGCCAGTGGCGCGCAGCGCGGCAAAAACCTCAGCCCGGTTCTTGCCGCAGCGCTGCGGGTCAATACGGATGGGGTAAAGATGATGCGCCGACTGCGCCCAATCCGGCTGTTTCTGAAGCGAAATGGGCCAGTCACGGAAAACTTCATCATAGCGCGCCACCCGATCACGCCGCCGCGCCAGGAATTCGTCGAGACGACTCATCTGGCTGAAGCCCAAAGCCGCCTGCATGTCGGTAATGCGATAATTGTAGCCCAGATCCAGTTGTTCGTAATACCAGTCACCCTGCGATGGCCCGGTCATCTTGGCCGTATCGCGGGTGATGCCATGGCTGCGCAACAACCCGAGCTGCTCATGCAGATCAGCGCGCCGGGTGAAAAGCAAGCCGCCTTCGCCGGTCGTCATGATTTTGACCGGATGAAAGCTGAACACCGTGATCTCGGAATAGGTACAAGCGCCCGTGCGTTCCTGCCGGTATTGAGCGCCCACAGCATGCGAGGCGTCCTCAATCACGGCAAAGTCATAACGCTTGGCCAACTCGGCAATTGCCGCCATATCGCAGGGCTGGCCGGCAAAATGGACAGGGACCACGATATCCGGCAGAGTGCCTTCCCGCTCGGCTTGTTCCAGCTTGGTCTGCAGTGCCGCCACGCTCATGTTGAGCGTTTCCGGATCGATATCGACAAAGTCGACTTCAGCACCGCAATAGCGCGCGCAATTGGCCGAAGCCACAAAAGTATTGGGCGAAGTCCACAAGCGCCCGCCCGCCCCCAGACCAAGCGCCCGGCAGGCGATATGCAGGGCCGAGGTGGCACTGTTGACCGCGACAGCATGGGCTACGCCGCAGTATTCGGCCATCGCTTTTTCAAAACGCGGAATCGCCGGTCCCTGTGTCAGGAAATCTGAACGCAGGACAGCCTCAACTGCCGCGATATCGCTCTCGCTGATGTCCTGCCGACCGTAGGGAATCATCAAATGCTTCCGATCTTTTCGCGATTGGCGGCGATCCACTGCTGCAGCATTTCGACCGTCATCCATTCCCGGTTGTTGTCCGAGCAATAGCTGAAATCGGCGGGCACCAGTTCGCCGTCATTGATCCGCTCGGGATCCTTGCTCCAATTATGGATGGCCGGCAGGATTTTGTAATGGCCGGCATAGCTGTAGGTATGCAGCGCATCTTCCGGGCTGATCATCTGCTCATGCAGCTTTTCTCCCGGCCGAATGCCGATGATTTCATGGCGAGCCTCGGGAGCGACGGCTCTTGCAACATCGGCAACCCGCATCGACGGGATTTTCTTGACGTAGATTTCACCACCGACCATATCGTCGAAGGCATGCCAGACCAACTCCACGCCCTGCTCCAGCGTAATCATGAAGCGTGTCATGCGATCATCGGTAATCGGCAACACGCCTTTGTCCGCCAGTGAAAGAAACAAGGGAATGATCGAGCCGCGCGAACCCATGACATTGCCGTAACGCACCACGGCAAAACGCGTATCGCCCTTGCCGGCATAAGAATTGCCGGCGATAAACAATTTGTCCGAGGTCAGCTTGGTAGCACCGTAGAGATTCGAAGGGCTGCTGGCCTTGTCGGTGGAAAGCGCCACCACCCGCTTGACGCCACAGTCGATGCAGGCGTCGATCAGATTCATGGCGCCGTTGATGTTGGTCTTGACGCATTCGAAGGGGTTGTATTCGGCCGTCGGCACAATCTTGGTCGCGGCTGCATGCACGACGTAATCGATGCCATTCAAGGCACGCGCCAAGCGATCCTTGTCGCGCACATCACCGATGAAAAAACGTACCCGTTCATCGTTCCCATACCGCTTGGCCATCTCCCACTGCTTCATCTCGTCGCGGGAATAAATGACCAGCCGGCGCGGGTTGTATTTGGCCAGCGTCATCGGCACAAAGGTATGGCCGAAGGAGCCGGTGCCGCCTGTAATCAAAATGGATGAATTTTTCAGCATTATTTTCCTTCTCCCGGAATCATGCAGCGCATCCCTTGAAACATCCTGTCAACGGGAATGCCTGACATACCACGCCATGGCTTCACGAATTCCGTCAGCAATGCGGTGGCTCGGCGCATAACCCAGCAAACGCTCCGCTTTACCGATATCTGCCAGGGAATGGCGCACATCGCCTGCCCGAAATTCGCGGTACACCGGATTTCTCGGCTTTGATTCGCAATGCACTGCCAGATGCTCGCCGATCTGCCTGTATAACTCGTTCAATGTCGTGCGATCACCGACCGCAATGTTGTAAACTTGATTGACTGCTGCCTCATCTGTAGCCGTCGCCGCCAGCAGATTGGCCTGGACAGCATTGTCGATGTAGCAGAAATCGCGGCTGGTTTCGCCATCACCGTTGATATAAACGGTTTCGTCCTTGAGCATGGCCGCGATCCACTTCGGAATCACTGCCGCATACGCCCCGTCTGGGTCCTGACGCGGACCGAAAATATTGAAATAACGCAGACCGACAGTATTGAAGCCATACGCCCGGGCAAAAACATCGGCATACAACTCATTGACGTACTTGGTCACTGCATAGGGTGACAAGGGTTTGCCGATCTTGTCCTCGACCTTGGGCAAGCCGGGATGATCACCATAGGTGGAACTGCTCGCCGCATAAACAAAGTTTTTCGCCCCGGCATCGCGCGCTGCCACCAGCATATGCAGAAAACCGTCGATATTGCTCTGGTTGGTCAGAACCGGATCTTCCAGGCTGCGCGGAACCGAGCCCAGCGCTGCCTGATGCAGCACATAATCGACCGTTCCCAATTCGCTTCCCGACCACCACATCGTCTTACGGCAGGTTTCCAGATCACGGATATCTCCTTCGATGAAATGGAAACGAGCCCATTGTTCTTGACTGACTGCGGCCTGCACTTCGTCGAGATTACGCTGAGAGCCCGTCGAGAAATTATCCAACCCCACCACACGCTGGTTCAGCTTGAGCAGGGTTTCGAGCAGATTGCTGCCGATAAAGCCAGCCACGCCGGTCACCAGCCAGATTTTGGGTTCAGCCAGAAGCTTCTGTTTGCAGCGCTCAAATACGGTCATGTTCAAATTCGGCATGTGCGCCAAACTGCGCTCCTGAAAAAATACGGGAAAACCCACGCTACCGCCATGCCGTATCACGATCAGCAAGCGCGGTCAGAAGATCATTCGGAGGTTCTGCAACCGCCTGCAACAGACGGTCGGCGAGCAAGCATTTTGCCACAAGCACCCCAGCCGGGTAACAAATGCAGCCCGATTCAGCCCACCTTGCGCAAATTCACCGGCGCAATATGCATCGTCACCGGCTTGCTGAGCATTTCAAGCAGAACCATGGCCCGGCTTTCGCCATTGCTCATCTGGTAAACCACCTCGATGCCAGCAAAAGGCCCATTCGTCACCACCACACGATCTCCGGGTTTAAACAGGCGCAACGGCTGTTTCGCGCCGGCATTGTCCTGAAGCCGCAAGGTATCGATCAAACACGGAGCGACTTTGGCCGGCTCGGTGCCAAAAGTCACCAAGCGACTCACACCCCTGGTTGAACGGATGGGTCCCCAACTTTTACCTGAAGCCCCCGCATCCAGCCTAATGAACAAATAGCGGGGGAAAAGCGGCTCCTCAACCACAGCAAGGCCACCTTGCCGGATTTTTTCCGTTGGAAGGAGAGGCAAATAGCATTCATAACCTTGTTGTTCAAGATTCAACAAGGCTGTTTTTTCCTGCCGCGGTTTGGTATGGACAACGTACCAATGCATCCTGTGATCACCTGTCATGAGAAGCAAAACGTCACTGACAAAACGCTTGGTCTTGCCCTTCAAAAGAGTTTTAATTTTAACATGTTGCCTGTATTTTTCCTCGCTTCTCTTTGCAAGCCTGCTGGCCACATGAAATAATTCCCGACCTTCAAAATTCAGCAAAATCCATCGTCAGGATCATCATGTCAGCCACCTTAGCCAATACTTCCACTTCACCACACGGCGAAACTTTCGCGCTGCCCGACCCCGCCGAATACGCTGCCGAATACGAGCGCATTCGTGTTCTGGCCGAAACCGCCCGCGCCAAAGGACAGGAAGTGGTGGTCGTTATGGGCATCGGTTTCGTCGGTGCTGTCATGGCCGCCATCGTGGCTGACTGCGAAGACAAAAACGGCAAGCCCAGCAAATTCGTCATCGGCGTCGACCTGCCCTGGCCCAAGGTGTTCTGGAAAATCCCGATGCTTAATCGTGGCGAATCGCCGGTCAAAGCGGAAGACCCCCAGGTCGACGTCCTCATCCGCCGTTGCGTGCTGGGAAAGAAAACGCTGATCGCCACCTACAACAACAAGGTGCTCGATCTGGCTGACTGCGTCGTCATCGACGTGCAGTGCGATTTCCTGAAGCAGGAACTGGGCAACATGAAATCCGGCGAGTGCGACATGGCCGCGCTGGAAGCGACGATGAAAACCATCGGCCAGAATATCCAGCCGCATTGTCTGACCCTGATCGAAACCACCGTCGCCCCCGGCACCACCGAATTCGTCGCCTGGCCGATTCTTAAAAAAGCCTTTGCCGCTCGCGGGCTCGATGCGGTGCCATTGCTGGCCCACTCCTACGAGCGCGTCATGCCCGGTCGCGAGTATGTCGCCAGTATCCGCGACTTCTGGCGCGTCTGCTCCGGCTGTGATGATGCGGCGCGGGTGCGTGTCGAGAAATTCCTGCGCGAAGTGCTGAATACCGAAAAATTTCCGCTTACGGTCATGGATCGACCAATTGAATCGGAAACCGCCAAGATCGTCGAAAACAGCTATCGCGCCACCATTCTTGCCTATCTGCACGAATGGTCGCTATTTGCCGAACGCAACGGCGTCGACCTAATTAAGGTCATCAACGCCATCAAGATGCGGCCGACGCACAGCAACATGATCTTCCCCGGCCCCGGCATTGGCGGCTATTGCCTGCCGAAGGACGGCGGCCTGGGTTATTGGGCCTACAAGCACATTCTCGGCTTTGAGGATGGCGACAAGATCTTCCGCATCACGCCGGTCGCCATCGACATCAACGACACCCGCGCCCTGCATGTGGCCGAAATGACCCGTGACGCGCTGCGCAACATGGATCGCTATATTGCCGCCTCGCGCATCCTGATTGCCGGCGCCTCCTACCGCCAGGACGTGGGCGATACGCGCTACAGCGGTTCAGAACTGGTGGTGCGCAAGCTCACCGAAATGGGCGCCGAAATGAAGGTACACGATCCCTATGTCGAGGACTGGTGGGAATTCACCGATCAGGACAACGCCAATCTTTCCTGGAAACGTTTCTTCCGCAATCAGGACGAGTTGTCCAACCTGCAAATGGAACCCGATTTGCAGCAGGCCATGCACGACATCGACGCCTTGGTGCTCGCCGTGCCGCACGAAGCCTACCGCAAGCTGACACCGGAACAGGTCGTCCAGGCGGCAGGTCACCCGATTGCGATCATCGACTGCTTCGGTATGCTGGGCGACGCCACCATCACGCGCTATTTCGAGCTGGGCTGCGAAGTAAAGGGCTTGGGCCGCGGCCACGTCCAGCGCATCAAAAAATCGGTGCAGAAACGCAAGGGATAGGTTACTGGTCTGAGGCCCATTCCCGCCGCACCTGTCGCGCCAGCGAAAAGACCTGCTGCAGCCTTTCACCGTCGTTTCCCAGCAAAGCTGAACGGAGTTCGTCCAGCTCCTGCGTATAACGCTCCAGCTCTTGCAAAATCGCCGCCCGATTGGCAAGGCAAATATCCCGCCACATTTCCGGGTGGCTCGCCGCAATGCGGGTGAAGTCGCGGAAGCCCGAGGCTGCAAAAGTGAAAAACATCTCGCTGTCTTCGCGCACCGCCAGATCGTGCACCAAAGCAAACGACAACAGATGTGGCAGATGGCTGACGGCGGCAAAGACACGGTCGTGGTATTCCGGCGTCAGCTCGTAAATATCAGCGCCGCACAGCGCCCAAGCGCGTTTGACCCGATCCAGCGTTTCGTCGTCGTTTTCTTCCAGCGGCGTCACCACCACTTTCTTGCCCTGATAGAGATCATGGCGCGCGGCTGACGGGCCGCTGTTTTCCGCCCCGGCAATGGGGTGCGCCGGAACAAACTGAGCAATTTTGTCGCCAAAGGCCGCTCTCGCCGCCGCCACAACGTCGCATTTAGTGCTGCCGCCATCGGTAACGATGGTCTGCGGCCCGAGATAGGGCGCAATGCGTTCCATGATGCCCGGCATCTGCGCCACCGGCGTCGCAATCAGCACCAGATCGGCATCGCCCATCTCATGCGCCGGATTGATGCCGGCACGGTCAATCAGCCCAAGCTCCAGCGCCTCCTGCAAACTAGCCGGAGTACGGCCAAACGCCACCACTTCGTCCACCGCCCGGGCGGATTTCAGCGCCAAAGCGAAAGAGCCGCCGATCAGGCCGGCGCCGAAAATGGCGACTTTGCCAAACTCAGACATTACAGCGCCTTGGCCAACGCCTGCAGGAAAATGGCGTTTTCCGGCTCGGTGCCAATGGTCACGCGCAGCCAGTCGGGCAGGCCATAGCCGGCAATCGGGCGAACAATCACCCCCTGCTGCAACAATTTCTGGTTCACTGCCGCCGCTTTTTCCATCTTGAAGGTAACGAAATTGCCGTGCGAGGGAATATGTTCCAGCCCCAACCGCTTCAAGCCGGCAATGATCTGCTCCATGCCGCGGCGGTTCAGCTCGTAGCTCTCGGCGACAAACACATGATCCTCCAGCCCGGCAATCGCTGCCGCCAAGGCCAGATTATTGACATTGAAGGGCTGACGCACGCGGTTCATCAGGTCAGCCACTTGCGGCGCAGCCAAAGCGTAGCCAATGCGCAGGCCGGCCAGACCGTAAATCTTGGAGAAGGTCCGGGTGATGACCAGATTGGGGAAATCCTTGATCCACTGCGCCGCATCCTGACGCTCTGAAGGCGGCAGATAGTCGTTATAGGCTTCGTCCAGCACCACAATGACATCGGCCGGCACCTTCGCCATGAAGGCGCGTACTTCGGCATAAGGCAGGAAGGTGCCAGTTGGATTATTGGGGTTGGCAATCCAGATAATGCGGGTATCGGGCCGGATAGCGGCCAGCATGGCATCGAGGTCATGACCAAAATTCTTCGCTGGCACCGCGATCAATTCAGCACCTGTCGATAGCGTCGCCAGCGGATAAACGGCAAAAGCGTGCTGCGCGAATACCGCCGAACGGCCAGGCGCCAGAAACACACGGGCGATCAAGTCAAGCACGTCGTTGGAGCCATTGCCCAGCACCACCTGCTCCATGCCCAGGGCACTCACCGAAGAGACGGCTTGAATCAACTCAAACTGGTCGGGATAACGGGCGACTCCGGAAAGTTCCCTTTCCACTGCTTTTTGCGCCTTGGGACTCATACCCAAAGGGTTTTCGTTGGAGGCCAGCTTGACGATTTTTTCCACCGGCAAGCCCATTTCACGGGCCAGTTCAGTAATCGGCTTGCCTGGCTGATAGGGCGAGATGGAGCGAATGTAGGACAAAGAACAATCCATTAAACTCATAATAACTTCCTCAATAAACGGCCACCGGGTAGGATCCTAGCACCTTAAGATATGCGGCACGCCGGGCCAATTCGTCCAGCGTCGCCTTCACCGGGGCGTCGTCGCGATGACCCTCAATATCGACATAAAAAACATATTCCCACAAGGCATGCTTGGCCGGGCGCGATTCCAACCGTGTCATCGATACGCCATTCGTGGCGAAAGGCTCCAGCAAATAATGCAGCGCGCCGGTGCGGTTGGGCGCCGACATCACCAGCGACGTGCGGTCGCGCCCAGAAGGGCCGGCATCATGACGGCCCAGCACCAGAAAACGGGTCGTGTTGTTCGGTTCGTCCTCAATGTTTTCAGCCAGTTTCGGCAGGTTATAGCGAATAGCCGCGGCTTCGCCGGCAATGGCGGCGGCGCCCTCCTCTTCCAACGCCTTTTGCGCTGCCTGTGCATTGCTGCCCACCGAAATGCGCGGCACATCGGGCAGCATGCGGTTCAACCATTCGTGGCACTGTGCCAGCGACTGGGCATGCGAGTAGAGCCGCGTCACCTCTTCCAGTTTGCCCACACGCGTCAGCAAATTCTGGTGGATGCGCAAATTGACTTCACCGCAAATTTTCAAAGGCGTGGCCAGGAGCAGGTCCATGGTGCGGCCGACAGCGCCCTCGGTCGAGTTCTCGACCGGAACCACCGCGTACTGCGCATGTCCGGATTCGACTTCACGAAACACATCGTCAATCGAAATCTGCGGCAGCAGGCGGGCCGACTGGCCGAAATGCTTGCTCGCCGCCGATTCCGAAAAAGTTCCCAAGGGCCCGAGAAAAGCCACGCCCAGCGGCTGTTCCAGCGACAGGCAGGCCGACATGATTTCACGGAAAAAGAAAGTGACGTATTCGTTGGTCAGCGGGCCGGGATTCTTTTCCTGAATGCGCCGCAGCACCTCCGCTTCGCGCTCGGGGCGATAAATATGGCCGATTTCGCCGTGGCGTGCCTTGATCTCGCCGACTTTCTGGGCACAGCGCGCGCGCTGGCTGATGAGTTGCAGCAACTGGGCGTCAATGGTGTCAATTTCGGCCCGCACACCGGCCAGATCGCGTTGCAATTCTTCGCTCATGGCTCTGTCTAGGCGTTCCGTGCAGCAAAATCGTTCATAAACGCCACCAGCGCTTCGACGCCAGCCAGTGGCATGGCATTGTAAATCGAGGCCCGCATGCCGCCCACCGAAGCATGGCCTTTCAGCGCCAGCAGCCCGGCCGCTTTTGATTCGGCCAGGAAGGGTGCATCCAGTTCCGGCCGCACCAGGGTAAAAGGCACATTCATGCGCGAGCGCCAGATTTTTTCGACTGGCGAGCGGTAAAAGCCGTTGGAGGTTTCGATGCAGTCATACAAACACTTCGCCTTGGCGATATTGAGCGCTTCCATCGCCGCCAAACCCCCTTGCCGTTTCAGCCACTGAAAAATCAGACCGGCGATGTAAACGGACAGTGTGGGCGGCGTATTCAGCATCGAACCGTTCTCCGTCATCACCGCGTAATCCATCACCGACGGCGTCTGCGGCCAGGCTTTGCCGACAAGGTCTTCGCGCACGATGACCAGAACCAGGCCGGAAGGGCCGATATTCTTTTGTGCCCCGGCATAGATCAGGCCATAGCGCGACACATCGACCGGCCGCGACAAGATGTGCGAGGACATATCCGCCACCAGTGGCACAGTGGTCGGCAAAATGCCAGCATCGTGCACTTCAACGCCATGAATCGTCTCGTTGGTGCATACATGCAGATAGGCGGCTTGCGGATCGAGCTGGGCCTGCGCCAGATCGGGAAATGCCGTGAAATTTCCCGCCTCGCCCGAAGCAACACAGCGCACTCTGCTCTTGCCGGCAACCCGCTCGGCTTCCTTGATCGCCTTTTTCGACCAGGAACCGGAAACGACATAATCGGCACAACCTTCGCCCAGCAGATTCATCGGAATCTGGGCAAATTGCAAGGTTGCGCCCCCTTGCAGGAACAGCACCTTGTAATGGGCAGGAATGGTCATCAATTCGCGCAAATCAGCTTCGGCTTGCGCAATGACGCTGCCAAACTCCTTGCCGCGATGGCTCATTTCCATAATGCCGCAACCAGCGCCATGCCAGTCGAGCAACTCTTCCTGCACCTGACGCAAAACTTCTTCCGGCAAGGCCGCCGGTCCGGCACTGAAATTCCACAACCGCGCCATTACTCTTCCTCCGTCTCGACAACCTTTTCCAGACCGGCCAGTTTTTCGCCCTCGTCGCACGAAATGAGCGTCACGCCCTGCGTAGCACGTCCCAGTTCGCGGATTTCGGAAACGCGCGTGCGGATCAGCACGCCACCGGTCGTGATCAGCATGATTTCGTCTTCGTCGCCGACCAACTTGGCGCC
Organism: Pseudomonadota bacterium; assembly: GCA_022705135.1. Taxonomy (GTDB): domain Bacteria; phylum Pseudomonadota; class Gammaproteobacteria; order Burkholderiales; family Rhodocyclaceae; genus UBA1934. Next base: position 28,472 of record JAKJFA010000007.1, read on the forward strand.
GATAATCTTGCCGTTGCGGGCACTCGCCGCAATAGCAATCACACCCTGCGTGCCGCGCCCGGAATGGCGGAAATCGCCCAGCGCCGTGCGCTTGCCGTAGCCGTTTTCGGTGGCGACCAGCACCGTCTGCTGTTCGTTTTCCGCCACCAGCAGGGCGATGACCTGCTGCTTCGGCTGCAGCTTCATGCCGCGCACACCGCGCGCCGTACGACCCATCGGACGTACATCTTCCTCGTCGAACCATACGGCCTTGCCACCATCAGAAACCAGCATGATGTCATTGCTGCCGCAGGTCAATTCGGCGCCGATCAGGTAATCGCCTTCATCGAGCGCCACAGCGATGATGCCGGCCTTGCGCGGATTGGAGAAATCGGACAGCGGCGTCTTTTTGACCGTACCCATGATGGTCGCCATGAACACATACTTGTCTTCGGCAAATTCCTTGACTGGCAGGATGGCATTGATCTTTTCGCCCTCCTCCAGCGGGAAGAGATTGACGATGGGCTTGCCGCGGCTGGTGCGGCTGCCTTGCGGCGCCTCATACACCTTGAGCCAGTAGCAGCGGCCGCGATTCGAGAAGCACAGAATGTAATCGTGCGTATTGGCAATAAACAGGTGATCGACGAAATCGTCTTCCTTGATCGCCGTTGCCGACTTACCGCGTCCGCCACGCCGCTGCGCCCGATAATCGGTCAACGGTTGCGACTTGATATAACCGCCGTGCGACATCGTCACCACCATATCCTGCGGCGTAATCAGGTCTTCGATGCCCAATTCGGTGGTATTGGTGACGATCTCGGAACGGCGCGCATCGCCGAACTGATCGCGGATGGCCGTCAATTCCTCAACGATGATGGCGGTAATGCGTTCGGGCTTGGCCAGAATGTCGAGCAGATCAGCGATCTTGTCCATCACTTCCTTGTATTCGCCAACGATCTTGTCCTGTTCGAGGCCGGTCAGGCGTTGCAGGCGCAATTCCAGGATGGCTTGCGCCTGTTCGTCGGAAAGCTTGTAGCCCTGCGCTGACAGGCCGAATTCCGGCGCCAAGCCTTCCGGCCGCGAGGCATCGGCCGCCGCGCGCTGCAACATATCTTCCACCACCGGACTGCGCCAAAGTCGTTCCATCAGGCCGCGCTTGGCATCGGCCGGCGTCGGCGCCGCCTTGATCAGGGCAATGATTTCATCGACGTTGGACAAGGCCACCGCCAAGCCTTCCAGGATATGGCCGCGTTCGCGCGCCTTCCTGAGTTCAAAGACGGTACGCCTTGTCGCGACTTCGCGCCGATGCGACAAGAAGCACTCCAACATCTGCTTCAGATTCAACAGGCGCGGCTGGCCATCGACCAGCGCCACCATGTTCATGCCGAAGGTATCCTGCAACTGCGTCATCTTGTACAGGTTGTTGAGCACTACATCAGGCAGTTCGCCGCGCTTCAGTTCAATCACCACACGCATGCCGGATTTGTCGGACTCGTCCTGCAGATGGGAGATGCCTTCGATCCGCTTTTCATTGACCAGCTCGGCAATTTTTTCCAGCAGGGTCTTCTTGTTCACCTGATAAGGCAGCTCATCGACGATAATCGCCTGTCGATTGCCCTTGTCCAGATCTTCGATATGCGTTCTGGCTCGCATAATCACCCGGCCGCGCCCCGTCAAATAGCCTTCGCGCACACCGCCGATGCCGTAAATGATGCCAGCAGTAGGAAAATCCGGTGCCGGGATATGCGCGATCAGATCTTCGATGCTGATCGCCGGGTTTTCCAGCAAGGCCAAGCACCCCGCGATCACTTCATTCAAATTGTGTGGCGGAATATTGGTCGCCATGCCCACCGCAATCCCGGCCGAACCGTTGATCAGCAAATTGGGGATGCGCGCCGGCAGGACCAATGGTTCCTGCTCCGAGCCATCGTAATTCGGGCCGAAATTAACCGTTTCTTTGTCGATGTCCTCCAGCAGTTGATGACCAATCTTGGCCATGCGCACTTCGGTGTAACGCATCGCTGCGGCACTGTCCCCATCGACCGAGCCAAAATTGCCCTGCCCCTGAACCAGCATGTAGCGCAGCGAAAAATCCTGCGCCATGCGGACGATGGTGTCGTAAACCGCCGCATCGCCGTGCGGGTGATACTTACCGATGACGTCACCGACGACGCGCGCTGATTTTTTATAAGCCTTGTTCCAGTCGTTGCCGAGTTCGTGCATGGCAAAGAGTACGCGGCGATGCACCGGCTTTAGGCCATCACGCGCATCCGGCAGAGCACGGCCGACGATCACGCTCATGGCGTAATCGAGATAAGAGTGCCGCATTTCGTCTTCGAGACTGACCGGGAGGGTTTCCTTGGCGAATTGATTCATCGTACTCACTGCTGACAGGCGCCCAGAGAAGGCGCATGGTTGTATTGGGCGAAATTTGGTATTTTAGCACGCCATCCCGAATGCTTTCTTCTCCCATCTCCATGCCCGAAAAAATCGACCTGCTCGTAGAAGCCCGCTGGATCGCCCCGGTTGAACCGGATGCCCTGCTGACCAACCACGCCCTTGCCGTCAACGGCCACCGGATCGTCGATCTACTTCCTGCCAACGAAGCCCACATGCGCTACGAAGCCGATGAGCACATTCAGCTTCCCAACCATCTTCTCATTCCAGGCCTTATCAACCTGCACACCCACGCTGCCATGTCGCTAATGCGCGGCATGGCCGACGACCTGCCACTCATGGACTGGCTGCAAAAACGCATCTGGCCAGCAGAGGCAGCGCACGTTTCCAGCGATTTCGTCCGGGACGGAACCCTGCTCGCCTGCGCCGAAATGCTCAAGGGCGGCATCACCTGCTTCAACGACATGTACTTTTTCCAGCAGGCGGCTGCAGAAGCGGCCACGCAACTGGGCATGCGCGCCGCACTTGGCATCACCATCATCGATTTCCCCACCGCCTTTGCCAGCGATGCCGACGACTACCTGGCCAAGGGTCTGGCCATACGCGACCAGTGGCTCAAACACCCTCTGATTTCTTTTTGCTTGGCCCCGCATGCGCCCTATTCCGTTTCAGACGCCGGATTTGAACGTGTGCTCACCCTTTCCGAATTACTTGGGCTGCCCATGCACTGCCACCTTCACGAGACCAGCGGCGAGATCAAGGAAAGCCTGGAACGTTTTGGCTGCCGCCCCATTGCTCGGCTCAAGCGCCTGGGACTGCTCGGCCCCAATTTCATCGCTGTGCACGCCGTCCATGTAGACGCTGGGGAAATCGAGGAACTGGCGCGACACGGCTGCTCGGTGGCACACTGTCCCACATCGAATCTCAAACTGGCAAGCGGCGTCGCCCACATCACGGCGATGGCGCAAAGTGGCATCAATATCGGCCTGGGAACGGACGGCGCCGCCAGCAACAACCGGCTCGACATCCTGCAGGAAATGCGCCATGCCGCGCTGCTCGAAAAGGTGTATAGCGGCGACGCTGCCAGCCTGCCGGCGCATCAGTTGCTCACCATGGCCACCCTTAACGGCGCCCGGGCGCTCGGACTCGACCACGTCATTGGTTCCCTCAAGCCGGGCAAGGAAGCCGATTTCTGCGCCATCGACTTCTCAGCGCCGGAAACGCAACCCTGCTATAATCCCATTTCGCATCTGGTCTATGTTGCCGGCCGCGAACAGGTTTCGCATGTCTGGGTCGCTGGAAAGTGTTGTGTCCGGGACAAAAAACTTGCGTTTTTGCCGGAAAACGATTTGAATAACACCGCCAGTCTATGGCAGAATAGGTTAGAAATCCGCCCTGCTGGATACTGAAGCGCAAAATGAGCGGGTCAGTCAGTTCGATAATCTTCCTTAATGAGGTAAAACGATGATGAATAAAATTGCCAAGAAATCGGCCCTGCTGGCCCTGATTGCCGGTCTGGGTATTGGCGTGGCACAAGCTCAGGAACAGGTTTACGTCCGTGCCCCCGGCTCCGGCGGCGTAATTGTCAAGAATTCCACCGGCCTGTGCTGGCGCACCGGCTACTGGACTCCGGCTGCCGCCGCCAAGGATCAACCCGCCGGCTGCGAGTGCGACAAGGCTCTGATGCCCGCAGGCGTTTGCGAGGCCAAGGCCGATGTGGCCAAGCCCGGCGTTGGCGGCAAGAAGATCACCTTGGCCGCGGACGCGCTGTTCGATTTCAACAAGGCAGTGCTGCGTCCGGATGGCAAGAAGGCGCTGGATGATGTTGTTGCCCAAACCAAGGGCCTGATCCTGCAGGTTGTTTTGCTCGTCGGCCATACCGACCGCATCGGCACCGACGCCTACAACCAGAAGCTGTCTGAGAAGCGCGCCGCTGCCGTCAAGGAATATATCGTTTCCAAGGGTCTGGAAGCCAACCGCGTCTACACCGAAGGCAAGGGTGAGAAATATCCGAAGACGGGCGACAAGTGCAAAGGCGACAAGAAGACCAAGGCGTTGATCGACTGCCTGCAGCCGGATCGTCGCGTTGACGTTGAAATCATCGCCAACGAGCCAGTCAAGTAATCGTAAGAAATCATCCCAAAAAGCCCCGCTACGGCGGGGCTTTTTTTCGCGGGTCATCCGCCTGCGTCCACCAAGGAACCTGAAATGCATCCGAGGCTCATGGCATGGGACCACACCATGAAAGCGATGCTCGACCGGATCGATCACATCCTGGAAGACCGCTACGGCCATCAGTGGAAGTTGCGCCGCAACCGGCCGCAGCGTGGCGAAACGGCCAACCCACAGGCGGACGGCCTTTTCGACGTGGATGTCATTTTCACGCCCGGTTACCGCAGCCGGCACGGCCGCGGCTATCTGGTCGAAATCATTCTGGCGACCGACCAAGCGGTGGCAACGGAAGAGCGTGCGGAGATCGAAGCCCTGACCCAGGATCTTTTGCTCCACTTCCTGCCCGAATACTTCCCGGGGCGTCAACTCAGGGTCGTGCGCGAAGGAGCAATGTACAAGATTATTGGGGATTTCCGACTGGGCCGGACTTAATTTTCCTGGTGGGCGGTACTGGTTTCGAACCAGTGACCCCAGCCGTGTGAAGACTGTGCTCTACCCCTGAGCTAACCGCCCGAACCCGAAGTTCTGGAGAAGGCGCGCATTTAACCACAGGTCGCCCAGCCGGTCAAACAAGCGCCAGAGTCGGATAGAATGCGGTTCTTTTCAGCTTTCTGGATCATCATGGCCGTTCGCACCCGTTTCGCCCCCAGCCCCACCGGTTTTCTCCACATTGGCGGCGCCCGTACCGCCCTGTTTTCCTGGGCCTACGCCCGCCGCCACGGCGGCAAATTCATTCTGCGCATTGAGGATACCGATATCGCCCGTTCCACGCCGGAAGCCGTGCAAGCCATCATCGATGGCATGCGCTGGCTGGGTCTGGAGCACGACGAAGGCCCCTTCTACCAGACGCAACGCATGGAGCGCTACAAGAACGTAATCCAGCAGATGCTCGCCGCCGGCACTGCCTACTACTGCTATACCTCGAAGGAGGAACTCGACGCTTTACGCGCCATCCAGGAGTCCCGCAAAGAGAAACCGCGTTACGACGGACGCTGGCGACCGGAATCCGGCAAAATCCTACCAGCGCCTCCGCCTGGCGTTCCTCCCGTGGTTCGCTTCAAGAATCCGACGGCCGGCACCGTGGGTTGGGACGACCAGGTCAAGGGCCGCATCGAATTCGCCAACAGCGAGCTGGATGACCTCATTATCGCCCGCGCCGACGGCACGCCCACCTATAATTTCTGCGTCGTCGTCGACGACTGGGACATGGGCATCACCCATGTCCTCCGCGGCGACGACCATGTCAACAACACGCCGCGCCAGATCAACATCCTGCAGGCGCTCGGCGCCACCGTGCCGCAATACGCGCATCTGTCGATGATCCTGGGCGACGACGGCACCAAACTCTCCAAGCGCCACGGTGCTGTCAGCGTCATGCAGTACGACGAGGACGGCTACCTGCCCGAAGCGGTCATCAACTATCTTGCCCGCCTCGGCTGGTCGCACGGCGACGACGAGATATTTTCGCGCCAGCAGTTTGTCGAATGGTTCGATTTGGACCACATCACGCCTTCCGCCGCCCAGTTCAATACCGAAAAGCTCCTGTGGATCAACCAGCACTACATGAAGCAGGCCTCACCTGCCGGGTTGGCGGAGAAAATCGGACCAAGACTGGCAGCGCGCGGCGTCGACACAACGAAAGGCCCAGAACTAGCGGCTGCTATCGCCCTCTACCAGGATCGCTGCAATACCCTCAATCTGCTGACCGATGCCGTCGAAGTCTTTTATGTCCCGATTCATCCGAACCCCGAACTCTTGGCGCAGCACCTGAACGACGACGCCAAGCCAGCGCTCTCTGAGTTCGCCGCCAGGATTCCCGAAATCGACTGGAACATTCCGGCAATTTCGGCCCTTATCAAGGAAGTCGTACACCGGCACGCACTCAAGATGCCCAAACTGGCAATGCCGTTGCGCGTTCTTCTTGTCGGCCAGACGCAAACCCCCTCTGTGGACGCGGTGATTCACCTGATCGGCCGTGACATGACAGCCCAAAAACTGGCACCATACTGCTGAAAACATTTTGTCGGCACGGGCTTTACAAGCCTCGAGGTGCTGCCTATAATTCGCCCTTCTTTTGGGGTGCGGGGGTATAGCTCAGCTGGGAGAGCGCTTGCATGGCATGCAAGAGGTCAGCGGTTCGATCCCGCTTACCTCCACCAAACCGAGAGAAAAAGTTCCGGGTCCCCATCGTCTAGAGGCCTAGGACATCGCCCTTTCACGGCGGTAACCGGGGTTCGATTCCCCGTGGGGACGCCAAAATTTTGGCTTGACAGCCCTATTCGAGGCTACAGGCACGGAGTGGTAGTTCAGTTGGTTAGAATACCGGCCTGTCACGCCGGGGGTCGCGGGTTCGAGCCCCGTCCACTCCGCCAACAATTCAAAACCGGCAAGCGCCGGTTTTTTTCTGCCTGCGCCAGGCCGGACCGGAAAGAGGAACGTTGGCGTTTATAATCCGTCTCGTGTCGGCGCAGTCCGCGCCCCGAACCAGTCGCAGCAGGAGAAGCCCAGGCCGTGCGGTGCAATAAACTTGATTCCCTGATTCCGGCACTTCTCCTTGGTTTCGGCCTGGTCTCCTCACCCCTGGCTCAGGAACTCAGCCCCGAATTCGGCATTCCAGCACCCTATGTTCCACCCCAGGAAACGAAAGCGCCAGAATTTCCGGCCTCTCCGTTTGAACTGGATCCGGTATCGGGCCTTCCTACACAGCGCTACGAGCGCCGCAATGAATCGCCCGGAGTGGAAATATCCCCCCTGGATGTGCGGGAACTGGTCGTCCCCCCACCCTTATCCGAGACTATCGACCTCACCGCCCCCACCGACGATCTCTGGCAACGCCTGCGCAACGGTTTTTGCATGCCGGGGCTCAACAACGAGCTGGTCTTGCAGCAGCAGCAGTGGTACCTGAATCACCCTGATTATCTGCGGCGCGTCATCGAGCGCAGCCGGCCCTATATCCACCACATCGTCGAAGAACTGGAAAAGCGCGGCATGCCCACGGAACTGGCGCTGCTGCCCATCGTCGAAAGCGCCTTCGATCCTTCCGCTTACTCGCGCGCCAAGGCCTCCGGCCTCTGGCAATTCATCCCATCGACCGGCAAGCGCTTCGATCTGAAACAAAACTGGTGGCACGACCAGCGGCGCGATATTCTCGCCTCGACAGAAGCAGCGCTCGAATACTTGCAGTCCATCTACGAAATGCATGGCGACTGGCATCTGGCGCTGGCCTCCTACAACTGGGGTGAGGGCGCGGTACAACGCGCTATCCAGAAAAACACCGCCAAGGGACTGCCCACCGATTACTCCAGCCTGACCCTGCCGGAAGAAACACGCCAATATGTCCCCAAACTCATTGCGCTCAAGAATATCTTTTCCAGCACTGCAACGCTTGCCGAACTAGGTATTCCGGTCATCCCCAACCGGCCCTATTTCGCCACCGTCCAGACCGGCAAACCAATCGATATCCATCTGGCGGCACGCCTGGCCGGCATACCGGTTGATGAATTTATCAAACTCAATCCGGCGCACAACCGGCCCGTCATCAGCGGCGAGGCAATGCTGGTCATTCCGGCCGAAAAGCTCGAGTCTTTCCAGAACAACTTGAACAACCACGGCGCACCGCTCTCCAAATGGCAGCTTTACACGGCAAAATCGACCGAACGCCTGGACAAGCTGGCCCCCCGTTTCGGCATTTCGTTAGCGGACCTCAAGCGGGTCAATGGCATCAAGGGTGGAATCAGCATTTCGGCCGGCACTTCGCTGCTCGTGCCGGCACGGGGAAACGAGGGGCTAAAAAGCACACCCGAACAGATCAAACCGCCGCAGTCGGCCCCCGAGCGGCATCTGAAAAACCCGGCAAGAAACGGCAAAAAGGCAGCCAAGCCCCACCGCCACAAACCCGCCGCCAAGGCCAGCAAAATGACAAAACGGACGACAGGAACACCCCGCAAACCCGCGCCGTCCAAAAGAAAAGGACGCTAGACGCAGGTCAAGCGTAGAGATGGCAGGCCACCGTATGGCCGGATTCTGTCGCCGTTACTTCCGGATAACGTTGGCGGCAAACCGGCATGGCCTGCGCGCAGCGTTGATGAAAATGGCAACCGGCAGGCGGATTGGCCGGCGAAGGAATTTCCCCTTGCAGGCGAATGACCTCGCCCTGCCCTTCCAGCCTCGGTACCAGAACGGCAGAGAGCAAAGCCTGGGTATAAGGATGCTTTGCCCGGCGCAGCACATCATCAACGCTGCCGCACTCGACCAGCCGCCCGAGATACATCACAGCCACTTCATGCGCCAGATATTCGACCACGCCAAAGTTGTGGGTAATGAAGAGATAGGCGACGCCAAAATCGTTCTGGAGCGATTTCAGCAGATTGAGAATCTGCGCCTGCACTGAAACATCCAGCGCCGACGTCGGCTCATCGCAAATGATCAAACCGGGACGCACGGCCAGAGCCCGGGCAATGGCAATGCGCTGCCGTTGCCCGCCCGAGAATTCGTGCGGATAACGGCCGCTACCAGCAGCATCCAGCCCCACCTGCTGTAACAACTCCACCACTGCGACCTGACGTTCAACCGTCGACATTTTGCCTCCCAGGGCTCGCATGCCCTCGGCGACGATCTCGCTCACCCGCAAACGCGGATTGAGCGAAGCAAAGGGGTCCTGAAAAATCATCTGGGCAAGCCGGCGCTGCGCCCGCAGCTGGCGCGGCGACAAACTCGTCAGTTCGGTTCCGGCCAGCCGGACGCTGCCGGCGGTCACGGGCAGCAATTGCAGAATCGCCTTGCCCGCCGTCGTTTTGCCACAACCAGACTCTCCCACCAAGGCCAGCGTCCGGCCTGCCGGCAACTCGAAGGAAATGCCGTCGACCGCTTTGACATGGCCGACCGTGCTCTGCAGGATGCCGCGCCGGATTGGAAAATGAACCTTGAGATCGCTGACTGCCAGAATGGGCTCACCCGAAACGGCCGCTTGGTTATCCCCCCCTTTTTTTCCACAAGGTTCGCCGGCACTGCCGCCCTGCCAATGACAGCGCACGACATGACCGTTTTCCACCGTGCGCCAATCAGGCGATTGCTCGCGGCACACCGGCATGACATGCGGACAGCGATCAGCGAAGCGGCATCCCGGAGGCATCTCCCCCAAGCCCGGAACCTGACCGGGAATGGTGCATAATTCCTCATCCCGCCGCATCGCGTCGGGTAGCGCCGAAAAGAGCGCCTGAGCATAGGGATGGGCGGGCGCCTCGAAAAATTCCCGGCGCGGCGCAATCTCGACCAGTTCGCCGGCGTACATGACGCCGATGCGGTGCGCCATGCGCGCCACCACACCCAGATCATGCGTAATCAGCAAGATGCCCATGCCGCGCTCGGCCTGGAGTTTTGTCATCAAATCAAGGATTTGCGCCTGGACGGTGACATCAAGTGCCGTCGTCGGCTCGTCAGCAATCAACACTTCAGGCGTACCAGCCAGTGCCATGGCAATCATCACCCGTTGTTTCATGCCGCCGGAAAGCTGATAGGGAAATTCATCGAGCCGCCGGGCACCGTCCGAAATGCCAACCAGCGCCAGCAATTCGATCATGCGCCGACGCGCCTCTGCCTTGGGGAATTCGCCATGCTGCGCCAGCACCTCGCCAATCTGCACACCGATGGTCAGCACCGGGTTGAGGCTGGTCGATGGCTCCTGGAAAATCATCGCCATGCGCCCACCCCTGACGCGCCGCATAGCGCATTCCGGCAGCGCCAGCAATTCTTCTTCGCCCAGACACACGCTGCCACCCAAAATGCGTCCGTTGGCCGGCAGCAGACGCATGATCGCCAGCGCGGTAGCCGACTTGCCGCAGCCGGATTCGCCCAGCAGCGCAAAGGTTTCGCCGGCGGCCACATCGAAGCTGACGCCATCGACCGCTGTCAATTCCAACCCACCCAGCGTATAGGCCACGCGCACATCACGCACCGTCAACATCACACCGTCCTCGGATCAAAAGCGTCGCGCACGACATCGGCAAAAAGATTAGCGGCCAACACCAGAATGAACATGCTCGCCATGGCCGCCAGCAGCGACCACCAAACCACCGGCTCACGCCCCAGTTCAAGACGGGCGTTATTAATCATGGTGCCAAAACTCGTCATGTTCGGGTCAACACCAACCCCAACATAAGACAAAACCGCTTCCGACAAGACCAGGCTGGAAAAGCCCATCACCACGGAAATGATCACGATATGCATGACATTGGGCAGAACGTGACGGGTCAGGATGCCGGTATGGCCAACCCCGAAGGCACGCGCCGCCTGAACATAATCGAGTTCGCGCAGCTTCATCGCCTCACCGCGCAGCAAACGGCAAAGCCCGGTCCAGCTGGTCAGACCAAGAATGAAGCACAACGCCAGCAAGCGCAGATCGGCGCGCTCGACCGCCGAGGCAAACCAGTCGGGATGGGTGTCGATCACCACCTGTATCATCAGCACCGCCGCCGCGATCAGGAGGACGCCGGGAATGGAACTCAGCACAGTGTAGAGGTACTGGATCACATCATCCAGCCAGCCGCCAAAATAGCCGGCCAGCAGGCCGAAGAGCAGGGCCAGCGGCAAGGTGACCAGAGTCGGAACCAGGCCAATCACCAGCGCCGTGCGCACGCTTTTGAGCACTTGGTACAAAACGCTCTGCCCCACCTTGTCGGTACCAAACACATGATAATCGGCGGAAAGCAGGGCCAGAGGCACGGCCAGCAACAGGATCAGCGCCAAAGTCCATAACACGGCATCCCAGGCCAACCCGTCACGACAGCGCCAGGGGGGGCGCCAGGAATCCCGCACGGTCATCCCGCGCCGCCAGGCCAACGCGGCCGTCAGCGCCGCAGCCAGCAGAATCCACAGTGCAAGGGCGAGTGCCCATCCTTTCAAGGCGGTGACAAAGGCATCCGCCGCCACGCCGTCTTCCGCATCGCCCAGATGCGTCCCGCCATGCTTCAGACGGGGATAATCGCGCACGCGCCGGCCATCGGCCTGCTCGATGTTCTCCTTGGCGTACAAGCGGGTAGCGAATGGTGCGGAATAGGTCTTTTCCAGCCGCGTACGGGCCTGGGTCAAAACCACATCGAGCAGAGAATAAACCTCAACGCCATACACCGGCCTGCCCTCTGCCATGTCCGGCAAACGCGGCCGGTAATGCAGGGAATCGAGCAGGGCGATAAGGACGAACACCACCAGCAGGGTCGCCGCGGCCATGCCTTTGCGGCTGGCCCCGATCTTGCCCCAGGCAGCCCGCAGGGGCTCGCTTCTCAACACCAGCCCGGCGAAGCCCAAAACGGACACCAGCAACAGCCAAAGCAAGGCATCAGACCAGAGGAGGACAATCTGGAAATTCACAGGCGAATACGTGGATCAACCAGGGTATAGGACAAATCCGTCAGGATGAGGCCGACAATGTACAGCACCGAACCGATGAAAACCATGGAGCGCACGACAGCAAAATCCTGGGCATGAATGGCGTCGATGGTGTAACTGCCCAGGCCCGGAATGCCAAAAAAGGACTCAGTGAGCAAGGAGCCCATAAACAGCGAAGGAATGACCACCACGACCCCAGTCAGAATGGGGATCATGGCGTTTCTCAGCACATGCCGGTAGAACACCACCGTCTCGGGCAAACCCTTAGCACGGGCGGTACGCACATAATCCTTGCCGACCTCCTCCAGAAAGATGGTACGGTACCAACGCGTCGATGCGCCAAGCCCGGAAATCACCCCGATCACCACCGGCAACACGAGAAAGCGCCAAGCATCCAGCGTCTCGCTGTAACCCGAAATCGGCACCAAACGCAGGGTCTTGCTCACCAGATATTGCCCGCCGATGATGTAAAACAGGGCGGAAATGGACATCATCCCGACGCAGAGGACGACGCCCCAGAAATCGAGCGAGGTGGCGCGAAAAAACGCCAGGGTCAAAGCGCAAACAATAGTGACCAACAGGCCGAGAATGAAGGTCGGCAGTGCGATGGCAAGCGACGGCCCCATGCGGTTGGAGATTTCGCGCAAGATGTCGCGGCCATCCTCGCCGCGCCCAAAATCGCCGACAAACATGCGTACCGACTTCTGAAAAAATATTGTTTTTGAAATCACCTGATGCCCCTGCGCATCACCATTCCAAAAATAGGGCAAATCATAACCGCGCTCCGCCTTCCATTTCTGAATCGCCTCCGGCGTCACCCTTTTCACGCCCAACTGCATACGCGCCATGTCGTCTGGCGTATTCACCACAAAAAATAAAACAAAGGTCAGCAAATTAACGCCGATTAAAATGGGAATAGCGTAGAGACAGCGACGGAAAAACCAGGCAGACACCGAAAATCAACCCTCGAAAGAAAAAGACGGCGACGCTCCGCCGCCGTCAGAGCAAACGGACGAAAAATCAGTTAGAAACCAGCAACTGCTCCAGCTTTCCGCCGCTGGTCTTCCATTGCTCGACCCATTTTGGCGTGCGCCCGCGCCCGGTCCAGGTCAGGCTGGCATCTTTTGGGTGGCGATATTTGACTTTGACCGGCGCACGCGTTTTAGCTTTGCTGCTTCCCTTATCCACCAAAAGGTCTTCAAGTGAAAAACCGTGGTCGGCGACCATCTTTTTCACCCGACCAAGCAAGGCATTTTTTTCCTTGGCTTCACGACGCTTAATTTCGGCGGGAATCCGTTTTTGTAAATCGATCAATTCAACCAGTGACAAACCAGAAATATCCATGATTTCCTCCAAGTAAAAAGCGAGACCATTCTATTTTTCAATCATGTTCAAATCAAGCGTGTTCAAGTTGGGAATATTTTGGCAAAACGGGACAAAAATCGCCCGAAATCGAGTGAATTACGGTGGATGCATCACAACAAAGTGAATGTAACTCATTGTTTTTTGGTGCGGACGGCGAGACTCGAACTCGCACGCCTTACAGCGTCAGAACCTAAATCTGGTGCGTCTACCAATTCCGCCACGTCCGCATCCCGCCGCATTCTACCACCGGCCTGCCCAGGCAGCGGTGCAGCCGGCTGCCCCTGCTATACTCTGCCGCCATGCCGGTCGATCATTACGAAAACTTTCCTGTCGCTTCCCTGCTCGTTCCCGCCCGGCTGCGGCGGCCGATCGAGGTGATTTACCATTTTGCCCGCAGCGCCGACGATATTGCCGACGAAGGTGACGCACCGGCCGAAGAACGTCTGGCCGGACTGGCATCCTATCAGGCACAACTGGACCGCATCGAGGCCGGCCAAACGCCGGAAACCCCGCTTTTTGTCGATCTCGCCAGCGTGATCGCCCAGCACCAATTGCCGGTACCACTTTTCCGCGATCTGCTCAACGCCTTTGCGCAGGACGTGGTCAAGAAGCGCTATGCCGATTTTGACGAGGTGCTCGATTACTGCCGCCGTTCCGCCAACCCGGTCGGCCGGTTGGTGCTGCATCTGTTCGAGCGTACCGAACCGCATCAGCTCAAGCAATCCGATGCCATCTGCTCGGCGCTGCAACTCGCCAATTTCTGGCAGGACATTGCGATTGACTGGACCAAGGATCGCGTCTATCTACCCCAATGTGATCTGGCGCGCTTCGACATCAGCGAGAACGACATCGCCAGCCAGCGCTGGTCGGAAAACTGGGCAAAGCTGATTGACTTCCAGATTGAGCGCACCCGCCAGATGATGCTTGCCGGCGCGCCGCTGGTGCATAATCTGCCCGGTCGCATGGGTTGGGAGATCCGCTTTACGGTTCAGGGCGGCTTGCGTATTCTCGAACGCACTCAGCACGTACGCGGCGACATTTTCCGCCACCGGCCCAAGCTCGGCCCTTGGGACTGGCTGGTACTGGCCGGCCGCAGCCTGACCATGTAAAGGGTGAAATCGACCATGACCCCCGACGAATACTGCCAGGAGCGCACCGCCCAAAGCGGCTCATCGTTTACCGCCAGCTTCCGCTTTCTGCCGCCCGAGCGCCGGCGCGCCATCACGGCGTTTTATGCCTTCTGCCGCGAAGTCGATGATGTCGTCGACGAAACGCCGGACAGGACCCAAGCGGCCGCCCAACTTGCCTGGTGGCGGGAAGAAGTCGAACGCATCGCCAGCGGCCATCCCGAACATCCGGTTGGCCAGGCTCTGCAACCAGTTTGCCGGCAATTCAGCCTCCCCAAGGGACACCTGCTCGAAATCATCAACGGCATGGAGATGGATCTGAAACAATGCCGCTATGCCGATTTCGAGGAATTGCGGCTCTATTGCTACCGCGTCGCCAGCGTTGTCGGCCTGGTCGCCGCCGAAATTTTCGGCATGCAGGACCCGCAGCGCACCCGCCAATATGCCCTCGACCTCGGCATGGCCTTCCAGCTCACCAATATCATCCGCGATGTCGGCGAAGACGCCCAACGCGGCCGCATCTATCTGCCACTCAACGAACTGGAGCAATTCGGTGTCAGCACTGACGATTTGCTGGCCGGACGCGCTTCCGAAGCCTTTATCGCCCTGATGCGCTTTCAGGTCGATCGGGCTGAAGGCTATTACACGAAAGCCCTCTCCGAATTGCCCGCCATCGACCGCAAAGCGCAGCGCCCTGGTCTGGTCATGGCGGCGGTTTACCACGCCGTGCTCAAGAAAATCCAGCAAGAAAATTTCCGGGTGCTCGACCAGCGCGTTTCGCTCTCGTCACTGCACAAGCTCTGGTTGGCGTGGAAAACGTGGGTGACAGCGTGAAAATTCCTATGAACCCAGTCATTTTCCCCTCTCCCCCAGACCCCTCTCCCTCGAAAGGGAGAGGGGAGATTCGTGAGTCGCTGAGGCGGCTTCCATTATGAAACGTATTGCCGTTATCGGTGGCGGCTGGGCCGGCATTGCAGCGGCCGTTGAGCTAACCGCTGCCGGCCAACAGGTCACGCTGTTCGAGGCCGGCCGCGTACTCGGCGGACGGGCGCGCGGCATTACCCTCGACGGTCATCGCCTCGACAATGGCCAGCACATCCTGCTGGGCGCTTACCGTGAAATTCTGGCGCTGATGCGACAGATCGGCGTCGATCCGGAACAATTGCTGCAACGCCTGCCACTGGCCATTCAGGACAACGCCGGTTTTCGCATGCGCTTGCCCAAAATACCGGCGCCGTTCAACCTCGCCTGGGGACTACTGACGGCGAGCGGCGTCGGCCTGCGCGAAAAAATCGCCACCGCCCGCTGGATGGACAGCCTCAAAGCGCGCAAATTCAAACTCCCCGCCGACTGTACCGTCGCCGAGTGGCTGGAAGCTGCCGGCCAGACCGGCGCCCTGCGCCGCCATCTCTGGGCACCGCTTTGCCTGGCTGCCCTCAATACGCCGATTGAGCGGGCCTCGGCGCAACTGTTTGCCAACACCCTGCGCGACAGCCTGGGCAGCCCGCGCCGCGAGGATACCGACCTGCTATTGCCCAAAGTCGATCTTGGCCAAATTCTTCCCGAACCGGCGGCGAAATGGTTACTGGCCAATGGAGCCGAGTTGCGCCTGAGCCACCGGGTACAGGAAATCGCCGACACCTGTGTCGATGGCAAACCCTTCGACGCCGTCATCCTCGCCACCGCACCGCAACATGCCGCCATCCTGCTCGGCGCAGAAGCCAATTTCGGTTTCGAATTCGAGCCCATCGGTACCGTCTATCTGGCCTATCCGGAAGGCACCACCCTGCCTGTCCCCATGCTCAGCCAGCAAGGCGGCATTGGGCAATGGGCCATCGACCGCGGCCACGGCATGATCACCTGCATTCTTTCCGGCCACGGCGCATGGGAAGCAAAAAGTGACGAAGAACTGGCAAAGCTGCTCGCCAGAGAATTGAATCTGCCCAGAAAACCACTGTGGCATGGCGTCGTGCGCGAAAAACGCGCCACCTTCTCCTGCCGCCCCAACCTGAAACGACCCGGCCCGGAAACCACCACCCAAGGGCTTTGGCTGGCAGGCGACTACACCTGGGCCGATTATCCCGGAACGCTGGAAGGCGCCGTCAGAAGCGGTTGCCGCGCCGCGCGACTGGCGTTGGAACGCACTTAGCCCAACGTATCCACCGGCACCCGCGGCGCCAAGGCACAGAAGAGTTCGTAGGCAATCGTGTCAGCTGCGGCCGCTACTTCGTCGGCCGGCACATCGCCGCCTTCGCCTCGTCCCCACAACGTCACCGGCGCGCCGATCCCGGCCATCGGAATCTCGGTCAGGTCGCAGGCCAGCAAATCCATCGAGACCCGGCCAAGAATGCGCGTCCTATGCCCGCACACCGCAATCGGCCCGCCGGTCGGAGCGTGCCTGGGATAGCCATCGCCGTAGCCACACGCTACCGTGCCCACCCGCATGACGCGGTCGGCCGTAAAGGTACCGCCATAGCCTATCCGTTCGCCAGGCGCCACCTTCTGCACGCTGATGATGCGGCTCTCCAGCGTCATCACTGGCTGCAGGCCGAGACTAGCAGCGCTTTCGTTGGCAAAGGGGCTGGAACCATACAACATGATGCCCGGACGCACCCAATCGCCATGCGTTTGCGGGTGGCGCAAAACGGCGGCCGAATTAGCCAGGCAGACCGGCCCCTTCCAATCCTTGAGTGCTGCCTGGAACCGCTCCATTTGCCAATCGACACCGCGCTCGTCGTCGGCATTGGCAAAGTGAGTCATATAAGTCACCTCTGCCTGCGGCAGGCGAGTGGCCATTTCCTGCGGCGTCGGGAAATCGTCTGCCGAGAAGCCCAGGCGGTTCATGCCGGTATTGAGCTTGATATAGAGCGCCAGAGGGGCCCCTGCTGGCGCGGTCTTTTCGATCAATTCCAGTTGCTCGCAACAATGCACCACCGCCGTCAGGCGATGTTCGACGAGCAAGCCAACATCCTGCGCCGAAAAGACGCCTTCCAGCAGCAGAATGGGCTGCCGCACGCCGGCCTCGCGCAGGGCGGCACCGGTTTCCGGCTCCAGAATGGCAAAGCCGTCGGCTTCTCCGCGCAGGGCCTCGACCACCCGCCACAAGCCGTGTCCATAGGCATTTGCCTTAACCACCGCCCAGGCTTTTGCGCGCGGCGCATGCCGTTGCACCAGCCTGTAGTTGTGCGCCAATGCGGTAATATCGATTCGGGCGCGAAGCGGACGGGAGGGGCTCAAGAGGTCATTCCCCTGATCTTTTGTTTAACAAACTCGGCAAAAGTGCTCACCAAGCGGGAGCGGAAGCGGTCTTTCGGCAGAATCACCGACAAGCGCCGCGTCAGCCCCGGCTTCAAGGGGATTCCGACCAGCCGGCCTAGCTGCACCTCCTGTTCGATGCAGCGCGCCGAGGTGATGGCGTACCCCAAACCGGTGGCCACGACGCCTTTCAGGCTTTCCAGATTGCCCAGTTCCATCTGGCGCTTAAGCTGATCGGGCGACACCCCGGCACTGCTAAAGTATTCATCAATGCTGCGGCGCGTTCCCGACCCCGGTTCGCGGGCAATATATTCGTAGTCACGCAACTGCTTGGCCGTCAGACTGCGCGATTTCGCCAGGGGATAATCGGGTGCGCAAATGACCACCAGCTCATCCTCGCCGCAAAATTCCGCATCCAGTCCAGACGGTTCGCCGACTTGGCCGTCGATCAAACCGATATCGAGGGTATGCGCCGCAACCCGGCTCTCGATGCTTTCCGAATTCGCCACCACGAGGCGCAACCGGGCCTGTGGAAAAAGAGCATTGAACTCGCCGAGAATAGACGGCATCAGAGCCTCGGCAACCACCGTGCTGGCGCCGATTTGCAAATAGCCGCGCATCTCATCCGTCATTTCCGCCAGCCGTGTTTCCATCTCATCGGAAAGGCCAATGATGCGCTCGGCAAAATCCATCACCACTTTGCCCGCCGCGGTCAGCGAAATGTGACCATGGCCGCGTTCAAACAGCCTGATCTGGTAACGTTCTTCAAGTTGCCGGATCTGGAAGGTTACAGCGGGCTGGGACATAAAAAGGGATTCCGCCGCACGGGTAAAACTCCCCTGTTTTGCCACCGCATGAAAAATGCGCAAGCGCCGATCAGCCATAGAATCATTCTATCCGGACATACAACGGACTCTATTCAAACACAAATCCGGCGAAAGAGGCCAGAGCAAAATCGCCCATCCGCAACAACAAGCGTCCATCGCGCCGCAATCGAGACAAGAAAACCGCTGAAAAAGCGCTGCCTGCGTTAGAATCGCGCGGTCGGGCCGCTTCCGGCCCATCGTTTCCGCAACGTGATCCGCAAACTCATATCCCGCGTTCTTGGCCGCAACAAAAACCAGAAGGCAACACCCTCCCAGGCACTCATCGCCACTGCCAGTCACGGCATCCGCCGCAACCACATCAGCCCCGGCAGCCGGCGGGTGTGTGAAGCGCTGCAGGAGCACGGCCACAAGGCCTATATTGTTGGCGGCGCGGTGCGCGACCTGATGATCGGCCAGCAACCAAAAGATTTCGATGTTGCCACCGACGCCACCCCAGAACAGATCAGGCGCTGCTTCCGGCGCTCGCGGATCATCGGACGCCGTTTCCAGATCGTTCATGTTTACCAGGGCCAGGAAGTCGTCGAAGTCACCACGTTCCGGGGTGATCTGGGTTCCAACGCCAAGACCGATGTTCATGGCCGCGTCTTGCACGATAACGTCTTTGGTTCTCAAGCCGAAGACGCGACGCGCCGGGATTTCACCGTCAACGCACTCTACTTCGACCCGACAACCGAAACCATCATTGACTACCATCACGGTGTTGCCGACATCAAACAAAGGACCTTGCGTGTCATCGGCGACCCAAAGAAACGTTATCGGGAAGACCCGGTGCGCATGCTGCGTGCCGTCCGTCTCGCCGCCAAACTGGGACTCATCATTGACCCGGCAGCGCGCGAACCCATCCGCACCATGGCCGGGTTGCTCGAAAATGTGCCGGCAGCGCGTCTGTTTGACGAAATGTTGAAACTCCTAACCTCCGGCCATGCCCTGAATTGCCTCCTGCAACTGCGCGAAGAGGGTCTGCATCACGGCCTCCTGCCCTTGCTCGACGTCATTTTCGAGCAACCGCTGGGCGAAAAATTCGTCATGTTGGCACTCGAAAATACCGACCGGCGTGTACGTTGCGGCAAACCGGTTTCACCCGCTTTCCTCTTCGCCACCTTGCTCTGGCATCAGGTGCTGGCGCAAAGGGAAAAACACCAAAGCGGCGGCGAGCACCCCATCCCGGCGCTCCATTTGGCCATGGACGAGGTGCTGGACAGCCAGGCAGAAAAACTCGCCATCACCCGCCGTATTGCCGGCGACATCAAGGAAATCTGGGCCTTGCAGCCTCGTCTTGAACAGCGCAGCGGCAAACGCCCCTACGCCGTGCTGGAAAACCCGCGCTTCCGCGCCGGTTACGATTTTCTTCTGCTGCGCGCCGAGGCCGGAGAAATCGACAACGAATTAGGCGCTTGGTGGACCGAATTTCAGCAAGCAGATGGCGAGCGACGCGCCACAATGCTGCTGCCTGCCGAAAAACCGGCCCGCAAACGGCGCCGGCGCAAGCCCCGCCATACGACAGCGGGGGAAACGGCAGTCGCCGAATGAGTTCAATGCATCAGGCCTATGTCGCACTCGGCGCCAACCTGGGGGATGCGCACGCCACCGTGCGCGCTGCCCTCGACCGCCTGGACCACCTCGATGCGACACGCCTCGTCGCCGCCTCTTCGATCTATCGCACGGCACCGGTCGGATGCGTCCACCAGCCCGACTTCTTCAACGCCGTGGCCCGACTTGAAACCCGGCTCGAACCCCAGGGATTGCTTGCCGCCCTGCTCGCGCTGGAAGCCGATTTCGGCCGTACCCGGCGCGCCAAAAACGATCCGCGCACGCTGGACCTGGATCTTTTGTTGTTCGATGACTTGACGCTCAATCTCCCCAGCCTGACTTTGCCGCACCCGCGCCTCCATCTGCGTGCCTTCGTCCTCGTCCCGCTGGCCGAAATCGCTCCGGATCTCGTTCTCCCCGGCCGGGGTAACCTCTGTGCCTGGCTGCCTGCCGTCGCCAACCAGTCTGTGACACGCCTACCATGAATTTCGCCCTCGCCACCAATCTGCCCACCCTTTGGAAGACGGCACTCCTCCTCGCCGCATCCAATATCTTTATGACCTTCGCCTGGTATGCCCATCTCAAGCAAATGAGCGACAAACCCTGGTGGATTGCGGCGCTCCTCTCCTGGGGAATCGCCCTCTTCGAATATCTCATCCAGGTTCCCGCCAACCGGATCGGCAGCGCCGAGCTTTCGCTGGCCCAGCTGAAGATTCTGCAGGAAGTCATCACCCTGGCGGTTTTTGTGCCTTTCGTGCTTTTTTACATGCATCAACCACTAAAACTTGACTACTTGTGGGCAGCACTGTGTATCCTAGGTGCCGTATACTTCATCTTTCGATCTTGAGGCTGGGAGAACATCATGGGTTGGTTCGGCGAATCGAAACAGGAAATCGAACTCAAGCGCCAAGTCAATAGCCTGAACACTCAGGTCCAGACGCTTGAGGGCCGTCTGCAAGCCGCCGAGCGCGCCAAGGCGGAGGCGGAGGCACGGGCCAGCCAGGCAGGCCCGGCTTCGGGCAAAAACTGGGAGGGACTCTTCCGCAACTTCGAGCTTTTTGGCGCCACCTTGCAAAGCACACAGTCAAATCTCGGGAACCTGGCGGAAGCCCTCCGGGACAAACTGGGCGACGCCTCGAAAAACAATGCGCTTTCGGTGAGTTGCCACAACACCATGAGCAAACTAACGGAGGAGCTCTCCAAGCTCTCTTCCGCTTCGCTCAGCACCATGGAGAGCGTCGATGGCCTCAATTCGAGCGCGACGCAGATCGGCGGCATTCTCGCCCTCATTAAGGAAATCGCCGCTCAGACCAACCTGCTGGCCTTGAACGCCGCCATCGAAGCCGCTCGCGCCGGCGAGGCGGGACGCGGCTTTGCGGTGGTTGCCGATGAAGTGCGCAAGCTGGCCGAACGCACCACCAAGGCCACCGCCGACATCGCCACCCTGGTCGAAACCATCCAGGGCGATACGCAAAACGCTAAATCCAATATCAGCGCCCTCGCTGGCCAAGCCGAAGAGAATACCCGTGACGGCCAGGCGGCGACCAGCAGCATCGACGACATCATCAACCTCTCCGCCCAAATGGAAGGTGGTATTCAACTGGCGGCAACCACCACATTCACCGAACTCGCCAAAATTGACCATCTGGCAATGAAACTTGAGGTGTATAAGACCTTCATGGGCCTTTCCGGCAAGACTGCCGAGGATTTTTCCGGGCACACCAACTGCCGTCTCGGCCAGTGGTACTACGAAGGAGCCGGCAAAGCCCTCTTTTCGCGCGCCGACGGCTATGCCCAGCTTGAACGGCCGCACCAGCTCGTGCACCAGTACGCTCGGGAAGCCATCACCAAATTGCGGGCAAGCGATTTTAACGGCGGCCTCGCGCTTCTGGCGCAAATGGAGAGCGCCAGCGGTGAAGTGGTGGACTGCCTGGATCGAATTGCGGACAGCTCGAAAACAAGCCGCCAGGAATAGCCTCGCCCCTCTGCACCCAACTTCCGGAATAACGTATGTCCTCCCACGTCGACACACGGCGGCTGACTCAGCTCGATCTCGCCAAACTCGCCGCCAGCGGTGAAAAAATTGTCATGCTCACTTGCTATGACGCAAGTTTTGCGGCTCTGTGCGAGGCGGCTGGCGTCGAAGTGCTCCTCGTCGGCGATTCGCTGGGCATGGTGGTACAGGGCCATGACTCGACTTTGCCCGTTACTCAGCGAGACATGGTGTACCACACCAGCATGGTCGCGCGTGGCTGCCGGCACCCGCTGATTATTTCCGACATGGCGTTCGGCACCTTCCAGGAATCGCCCCAGTCCGCCTTTCGCAACGCTGCCGAATTGATGGCCGCCGGCGCCCAAATGGTCAAAATCGAGGGTGGCGAAGAAATGGCGGAGACGACCCGCTTTTTAACTTCGCGCGGCATTCCCGTCTGCGCGCACGTCGGCCTGACCCCACAGTCGGTACACCAATTCGGCGGTTACCGGGTCCAGGGCAAAGGCGACAGCGGTGCCGCCAAACTCAAGGCTGACGCCTTGGCGCAGCAGGAAGCCGGAGCCGCACTCGTTGTCCTGGAAGCCATCCCGGAAGCCCTGGCAGCCGAAACCACCGCCCTGCTCGCCATCCCGACCATCGGCATCGGCGCCAGCAAGGCCTGTTCGGGGCAGGTTCTGGTCCTGCAGGACATGCTCGACATCTCTCCCGGACGCAAAGCCCGTTTCGTCAGGAATTTCATGGCCGGCCAGCCCTCGATCGGAGCCGCCATCGCTGCTTATGTCCAAGCCGTCAAGGAAGGCTCCTTCCCGGCGCCGGAGCATTGCTACTGAGCGTCGCCATCTCCCTCCGGTTTTGACCCCACCATTCCTTTTCTCCTCAGCCATCGACCATGCAGATCATTTCCGCCATTGACACGCTGCGTTCTACCTTGAAAAACCGGGGCCGAATCGCCTTTGTTCCCACCATGGGCAACCTGCACGAAGGCCATATCAGCCTGATGCGCCAAGCACGGGAGCATGGCGACAGCGTCGTCGCCAGCATTTTCGTCAACCGTCTGCAATTCGGCCCGAGCGAGGATTTCGACAAATACCCGCGCACCTTTCAGGCGGATTGCGACCAGTTGTCCGCCGCCGGAGTCGATATTCTGTTTGCCCCGACCGAATCCGATCTTTATCCGGAACCGCAGCAGTACTTGGTCGATCCGCCGGAAATCCAGAATTGGCTCGAAGGCGAATTCCGTCCCGGCCATTTCCGTGGCGTCGCGACCGTCGTCCTCAAATTGTTCAACTGTGTCCAGCCGCAAGCCGCCCTCTTTGGCAAGAAGGATTACCAACAGCTGATGGTTCTACGCAACATGACGCGCCAACTGGCCCTGCCCATCGACATCATCGGCGGCGAGACGGTGCGTGCCGAGGACGGTCTGGCGCTCTCCTCGCGCAACGGCTACCTCAGCCCTTCCGAACGTGCCGAAGCACCGCGCCTGTACCGCGAACTGTGCCGGCTGCGCGATGCCGTCGCCGCCGGTGACCGCGATTTCAGGAAGCTGGAGCAATCGGCCGTCTCGGCGCTAGACACGCACGGCTGGAAAACCGATTACATTGCCGTGCGCCGGCAAAGCGACCTGATGCCCCCCTCCTCGAACCAGGAGGCACTGGTCGTCCTCGCCGCATCCCGGCTGGGGAGCACGCGATTGATCGATAACATGGAGCTATAAAGAGTTTTTTTGCTTCGCCCGCCGCGCCAAAATCTCATTGACAGGCCGGGTGTAGTGGCTACAATGCGCTTCCCTAACCTTTTTTTACGGGTACAAGGCCATGCAGAGAACGATGCTGAAGTCCAAGCTGCACCGCGTCACTGTTACGCACTCCGAGCTTCACTACGAGGGCTCATGCGCCATTGACGAGGATTTGCTTGACGCGGCCAATATCCGCGAAAACGAGCAGGTGGAAATCTGGAACGTCAACAACGGCGAGCGTTTTACCACCTACGCCATCACCGCCGAACGCGGCTCGGGCGTCATTTCCGTCAACGGCTCCGCCGCCCGTCGTGCCGCCCCCGGCGACATCCTGATTATCGCCACCTTCGCCATCTACAACGAAATCGAGCTGGCACGGCACGAGCCCGATCTGATCTATGTCGATTCCCAGAATCGCATCGTCCGCCGCGGCCACAAAATTCCGACCCAGGCAGCCGCCTGACCCAAACCCCCGGCAATAAAAAACGGCTCGGTACTACCGAGCCGCCATTGAATCCTTAACCTGGTGTGGTCAGGCGTTCTGGATATTGGACGCCTGTTTTCCCTTGGGGCCTTGTGTCACGTCAAACGACACTTTCTGGCCCTCCTTGAGGGTCTTGAAGCCGGACATACTGATCGCGGAGAAGTGCGCGAAAAGATCCTCGCTGCCATCATCCGGAGTAATGAAGCCAAAACCCTTGGAATCATTGAACCACTTAACTGTACCTGTTGCCATATTGCTACTTCCTACAAAAAAACAAAATAATACGGGTGACCCCGAAGCCCTGTCTGATCATTCGCCCACCGATGCTTTGAGACACCCGTAACACGCCCGATTCCAGACACCTTGGTCTTTTACGCCCATTATTCAAAGCAGTCAAGCTGATTTACATGTCGGATAATTTGCAGCCCCAGCGAAAATGCCTCGCAGATGCTTGCCCGAACCAAGCCTTGGTTCCAAATCGTCCGATCGGAACCAGTACACGCCCAATAACAACCCTGTTGCAGAAGGACATAAGCCGTATAGAATCAAAGCATGGGAACGAAACAAGAGGAAGGCAGCGTCCTGGAGGCGCAGCGCACGAACGTCCAGCCACCGAGGATGTACAAGGTGTTGTTGCTCAATGACGACTACACTCCGATGGATTTTGTTGTTGTCGTTTTGCAACGCTTTTTTGCCATGAACAAGGAACGGGCGACACACATCATGCTCCAAGTACACAATGAAGGTCGTGGCTGCTGCGGAGTTTTTTCACGCGATGTTGCTGCCACCAAGGTCGAACAGGTGAACGCCTTCGCCCGAAATCACCAGCACCCGCTGGCTTGCGTCATGGAGGAAAGTTGATGATTGCCCAGGAACTCGAAGTCAGCCTGCACTTGGCCTTTGTCGAGGCACGGCAGAAGCGCCATGAGTTCATCACGGTTGAGCACCTTCTGCTCACCTTGCTGGACAACCCGTCCGCTGCCGAAGCGCTGCGCGCCTGCGGCGCCAAAATCGACGCTCTGCGCCAGGATTTGGGCAAGTTTATCGGCGAGCACACACCCGTTGTCAGCGGCGACGATGACATCGATACCCAGCCGACGCTCGGCTTCCAGCGGGTCATTCAGCGCGCCATTTTGCATGTCCAGTCTTCCGGCAAGAAAGAAGTCAATGGCGCCAATGTCCTGGTCGCCATTTTCGGCGAGAAGGATTCGCATGCCGTGTTCTTCCTGCAGCGGCAGGGCGTCACCCGGCTCGACGTGGTCAATTACATCGCCCACGGCATCAGCAAGGTCGGGCAACCCAAGGTAAGCGCCGAAGGGGAGACCGAAAACGACAAGGACGCGCCCGGCCCGCTTGAGCAATACACCCTCAATCTCAATGTCTTGGCACTGCAAGGCAAGATCGATCCGCTGGTCGGCCGCGACCACGAATTGCAGCGCATGATCCAGATTCTCTGCCGCCGGCGCAAGAACAACCCACTGCTGGTCGGCGAAGCCGGTGTCGGCAAAACCGCCATCGTCGAAGGTCTGGCGAGGAGCCTCGTCGCCGGCGAAGTGCCGGAAGTACTCGCCAAGGCCAATGTCTACACGCTCGACATGGGCGCGCTGCTGGCCGGAACCAAGTACCGGGGCGATTTCGAACAGCGCCTGAAAGGGGTTCTGAAGCAGTTGCGCGACACGCCCGACGCCATTCTCTTCATCGACGAAATCCATACCCTGATCGGTGCCGGCGCCGCCTCGGGCGGCACGCTCGACGCCTCAAATCTGTTGAAACCCGCCCTATCCACCGGCCAGCTCAGGTGCATCGGCGCCACGACCTATACCGAATTCCGCGGCATTTTTGAAAAAGACAGCGCGCTGTCGCGCCGCTTCCAAAAAATCGACATCAGCGAACCTTCCGTTCCGGAAACCATCGAAATCCTCAAGGGACTCAGGAGCCGTTTCGAGTCCCATCACGGCATCAAGTATTCGGCCTCGGCGCTTCATTCCGCCGCCGAACTCTCGGCCCGCTACATCAACGACCGCCACCTGCCCGACAAAGCCATCGACGTCATCGACGAGGCGGGTGCCGCCCAGCGGGTTCTGCCCAAATCGAAACAAAAGAAACTCATCGGCAAGCAGGACATCGAGGAAATTGTCGCCAAAATCGCCCGCGTTCCCTCCAACCACGTCAGCAGCGACGACCGCAGCGCCCTGAAGAACCTCGATCGTGACCTCAAGGCCGTGGTCTTCGGGCAAAATCCGGCCATCGATGCACTT
>JAKJFA010000080.1 GCA_022705135.1 Pseudomonadota bacterium
CGAACACGATCTTTCTGAAGATTCGACATCGGATTGCCCAGGCCTGTGAGTTGGCCTCTCCGCTTCAAGGCGCAGTCGAAGTGGACGAATCCTACTTTGGGCCGCATCGGGTACGAGGCAAACGAGGGCGTGGTGCTTACGGCAAAACCATTGTGTTTGGTCTGTTGAAACGGCAAGGAAAGGTCTATACCGAGATCGTTCCCGATTGCACCAAAGCTACGCTCCAGGGCGTTATCCGGGGCCACATCGATCCCGCCTCGGTCATCCATTCTGATGGCTGGCGTGGGTACGATGGCTTGGTCGATATCGGCTTCGACAAGCATTTTAGAGTCAATCATGGCGCTAATGAGTTTGCCAGTGGAGAACGACATATCAACGGTATCGAGAGCTTCTGGAGCTACGCAAAACGAAGGCTGGCAAAGTTCAACGGCATCTCTAAACAAACCTTTTATCTCCACCTTAAAGAAACTGAATTCCGCTTCAACCATCGTCGTGATAGCCTATACCTTGCACTACTCAAACTATTACGTCTAAATCCTCTTTAACTTCCTAAGACCCAAAGATAATAAACAGGCCGAAATTGATGCGGATTTTCCGTTGTAGGTTGGATAACGGAGGCGGGGCATTCCCCAGGTTCGGATCAGACATTTGAACTCCCAAAAAAACTGAGGCAGGAACCCGGAGCGCCATTGGTATATAACCTCCAGACATCTCTGCCAAACTTGTTTTCACCACAGCCGAAAAAAACCGGCTGACAGCCGTCCACAAACACCCCCAAAATAACTGGAGGAAAAACGATTACGGGCTCCGCACGGCAGGCTGATCAAAAGGATCAGGAAAAAGACCTCACCATACTTAAAAGGGCTGGAGCGAGCTCCCGCAGGTACTACCGAACGGCGCCCCGCAAAAACGAGAAAACGCCGGCCAGATATTACGTGCGCGCATTATAGTCGTGACAAATAATTTGGCAAGTCATGGCGTTGTGAGCTTATTGTGAGCCGTAGCCGAAGGATTGAAGGCCACCACGGCACCGCAGCGGGGTTCTGCCGCGCTCCCGTGCAAAACAGTAAGGTCAATCGAAACGGGTGTCCAGACCGCCCTCTGCCATTTCGGCGGCGCGCAAAACGGCCCGTGCCTTGTTCTGGGTTTCCTGCCATTCGGCAGCCGGATCGGAATCGGCGACGATGCCGGCGCCGACCTGCACGTTGAGTTGGCCATCCTTCAGCACTGCCGTGCGGATGGCAATGGCCAGATCCATGTCACCATGAAAGCCGAGGTAGCCGACAGCACCCGCGTAAATGCCACGCTTGACCGGCTCCAGCTCATCAATGATTTCCATCGCCCGCACCTTGGGCGCTCCCGAGACGGTTCCAGCCGGGAAGGTGGCTTTAAGCACATCCAGCGCCGTCAGCCCGGGTTGCAGCTTACCTTCGACGTTGGAAACGATGTGCATCACATGCGAGTAGCGCTCGATCAGCATGTTTTCGGTGACCTTCACCGTGCCAACTTCCGCCACGCGACCACAATCGTTACGTCCAAGATCGAGCAACTGGGTGTGTTCGGCGCGTTCCTTTTCGTCCGCCAGCAATTCAACGCCAAGGGCGATATCTTCTTCCGGTGAGCCGCCGCGCTTACGCGTGCCGGCAATCGGCCGCAGCGTCACGGTGTCGCCTTCGAGCCGCACCAGGATTTCCGGCGAAGCGCCGACGATGTAGAAATCCTCGCAATCGAAATAAAACATGTAGGGCGACGGATTAAGGGTGCGCAAAGCGCGGTAGAGCGCCATCGGGCTGGCGGCGAAGGGCTTGGTCATGCGCTGCGACAACACCACCTGCATGATGTCGCCATCCTTGATGTACTGCTTGGCCTTCTGCACGGCACGCTTGAAGGCCGCTTCGCCAAAGACCGAATTGGCCGGCGCCGACTGGGCAGGTGTTTCAGTCGGGATAGAGACGGGTGAGCGCAACTTGCCGAGCAATTCTTTCAGGCGTGTCCGTGCTTTCTGGTAAGCCCCCGGAACACCGGGTTCGGCATAGACCACCAGGGTCAGTTTGCCGGAAAGATTGTCGACGACGGCGATTTCTTCCGAAAGCAGCAGCAGAATATCCGGCGTGCCGAGATCGCCCGGTTTCTGGGTACGGGTCAGCCGGGTTTCGACATAGCGCACCGTGTCGTAACCAAAGGCACCGACCAGTCCGCCGCAAAAGCGCGGCAAGCCATCGGAAGGCGCAGCACGGAAACGTTTCATAAACTTGCCGATGAATTCAAGCGGATTGGTGTCGTGTTCGCGCTCGGCAATGCGATTGCCGGTCAGTACCAACACTTCGTGGCCATAGACGGCGATGCGCGTCGGGCTGGCCAAGCCGATGAAGGAATAGCGGCCAAAGCGCTCGCCGCCCTGCACCGATTCGAGCAGATAGGTGTAGGGGCCCGCACTGGGTCCACTTGCCAGTTTCAGGTAAATGGAAAGCGGCGTGTCGAGATCGGCAAAAGTTTCGAGCGTGACGGGAATGCGGTTGTAGCCTTGCGCCGCCAGCGCGTTGAATTCGGTTTCAGTCATGGGGAACCTCGCAAAAACGGTGAACTAATCGAAAGAAAAAGCAGAAAAGGGAAATGGATCAGCGGCGCCAGCCACGCCAACTGCGCCATTCTTTCCAGTTTTGCAATTTCTTCATGTTTTTGCGGGTTTTTCAGAAAGTGTTGAGCCGCTCGAAGGCGGCAACCAGATCGGATACTAGCGCATCGCAATCGGCGCTGTCCACCGGATCACCTTCGTGGTAACCATACGGCACATAAAATACGACACTGCCAGCGGCACGGGCGGACTGGATATCGTTGATGGAATCGCCAATGTGCAGATTTTCGCCGGGATGCGTCCCCATCAGCCGACAGGCATGATGAATAGGCTCGGGATGCGGCTTCTTGAAGGCTGTGGTGTCGCCGCAAACCACCGCATCGAAAATCCCGGACACCCCCATGCGTTCAAGCAGCATGCCGGTAAATTCGGCCGGCTTGTTGGTCACCACCGCCATTTTGAAGCCAGCGTTGCGGAAAAGCTGCAGTCCTTCCTGCACGCCGGGATAAAAACGTGTATTGCGGCCGTTGACCTCGGTGTAATGGCGGCGGAAGCTAGCAATAGCTGCCGCCAATTCTGTTTCTGAGGGTGGTTCTTCCCGTGTCAAGCAGCGCTCGACCAGCACCGCCATGCCATTGCCGACGAAACTAACGATTTCTTCGCGCTGACGCAATGGTTGCCTCAACTCTGTGAGCATGGTCTGACAGGCCTCGGTCAGATCGGCCAGGGTATCGAGCAGGGTACCGTCGAGGTCAAAAGTGACCGAGCGAACCTTCATGCCTTTGATAGCTCGCTCCGCAAGGCTGCCAGCACCGAATCGTAGCGATGCGGATCACTCTCCTTGCCCGCCCCAAAGACCGCCGAACCGGCGACAAAGCTATCAACCCCGGCACGGGCGATTTCGGCGATATTACCGACATTGACGCCGCCGTCGATTTCCAGCCGGATGCGGCGACCGCTCTGCTGTTCATAGGCATCGAGTTTGGCTCGCGCCTGCTTGGCCTTGGCCAGCGTTGCCGGAATGAATTTCTGGCCGCCAAAACCGGGATTGACGCTCATTAGCAACACCAAGTCGAGCTTGTCGAGCACATGCTCCATAAAATCGAGCGGCGTTGCCGGGTTGAACACCAGCCCGGCCTGACAGCCCTGATCGCGAATCAAGCCCAGGGTGCGGTCGACATGCTCCGAGGCTTCCGGGTGAAAAGTGATGATATTGGCGCCGGCTTTGGCGAAAGCCGGGATAAGGGCATCGACCGGCTTGACCATCAGGTGCACGTCGATCGGCGCCTGCGTACAAGGCCGAATCGCCTCGCACACCAACGGGCCAATAGTCAGGTTGGGGACGTAATGGTTGTCCATGACGTCGAAGTGCACCCAATCGGCACCGGCAGCAATCACGTTCGCCACTTCTTCACCCAGCTTGGCGAAATTGGCGGAAAGTATGCTCGGCGCAAGGATAAACTCCCGGTCAGCCATCGGAAACGCTCCTGAAGAGTCGACAAGACGCAATTATCCTTCAAATGGACAGCGATCTGCGTAACAGGCTGTTGAAGAACTCCACGGGGTTGCGGCGCAGGCTTTCCGGGATGGGATGCGCGAAAGGAAGCGAAGCCA
>JAKJFA010000081.1 GCA_022705135.1 Pseudomonadota bacterium
ACCGGTCCATCAACGGCCAACAGGGCGAGAATGGGCTTGAGCCGCCACAGGCTGCGCCAGGAAAGGACACTCTCGACCCGATTGAACGCCAGCGCCGGCTGTCCCTTCTGATCCATCAAGCGAACGCCGTCGAGCGTCAGTTTCGGGTTAATCCCCTGCCAACCGGCAGTGATGCGCTCGATCTTGACTGGCATGCCAATCGCCGAAGACGCCGCCTGCTCGATTTCGGGCTGGTGGGCAGGAACCGCCGGCACGACCAGCAGGACGAAGAAAACAAGATAGCAAGCCAGCGCGCCGCGCCAAGCCCAGCGCAATGCCGGACGCACCCAGGGCACCGCCAGAACCCGGTTCAGCCCGGCGCACAGCGCAGGCCAATCGCCGTGGTCCGTGCCTTTCTTTTTTTGCCAGAGGGCGCCCAAGCTCACTACAATCCTCTCCATCATCAATTTGCGGATTCTACTGAATAAGCGCCTGGCCGAGGGCATCGAATTTGCGGGCCATTTGCCCCAAAGGCCAAAAACGCCGTTCACTCAAGCCATGAACACACCTTCCTGCTGGCAACCGGCACTCGATCACAGCCGCTATCTGCGCCAGCTTTTTGCCGCCCGTCCCGCCCTGATCGAAGAGTTGGCTTCCACCTGGAAAGTTCCCTTGAGCGAGGACGCCCTGCGCTCCCAACTGAATTCCGAGCCGGGGGATGAGGAAGCGCTGCACGTCCTGCTCCGCCGCCTGCGCCAGCAGGTCATGGCGCACCTGATCCTGCGCGATCTGGCGGGGGACGCCCCGCTCTCCGAAATCACCGAGAGCATGACCCTGCTGGCCGAAATCACGACCAATTTCGCCCTCTCCTGGCTGCACCGCCACCTCAGCGCCCAATTCGGCGCGCCGTTGGACAGCCATTCGCGCCCGCAGCACCTCATGGTCATCGGCATGGGCAAACTCGGCGGACGTGAACTCAATGTATCGTCCGACGTCGATTTTATTTTCATCTACCCCGAAGAGGGCGAAACCGCCGGCCCCCGGCGCATCGAGAATTTCGAATTCTTCAGCCGCCTGGGAAAACGCCTGATTGCGGCGCTTGATGATGTTACGGCCGACGGCCAGGTCTTCCGCGTCGACATGCGGCTGCGGCCCTACGGTGACTCGGGGCCTCTGGTGTGTTCCCTGTCGGCGCTGGAAACCTATTTCATGGCGCAAGGCCGGGAATGGGAACGCTACGCCTGGATCAAGGCCCGTCTCCTCAACTCCGGCAGCAACCTGCAGGAAGAATGGCTGACCGTCCTTCGCCGCATCGTCCGGCCCTTCGTTTTTCGCAAATACCTCGATTTTGGCGCCATCAATGCCATGCGCGGCCTGCACGCCCAGATCCGGCGCGAAGTCGCCAAAAAAGGCATGCAGGAACACATCAAGCTCGGCCCGGGCGGCATCCGTGAAATCGAATTCATCGCCCAGGTCTATCAGCTCATCCGCGGCGGCCACCACCCGGCGCTACAAATAAGGCCGACGCTCGAAGTTCTACGCGCGCTGACTGAACATCAGCTGATCGAAGCGCAGGCCGAAGCTGAATTGCGCGACGCCTACATTTTCCTGCGCCGCCTCGAACACCGGCTGCAATACGTCGATGACCAGCAGACCCATATGCTGCCCAGCGGCGAAGACGAGCGCAGCCTGATTGCCCATTCGATGGGCTTTGCCACCTGGGTAGCGCTGCTGGAGCCGCTCAACGCCCACCGTAATCGCGTCAGCCAGCATTTCGGCGCCGTCTTTACCGACCCTGGCGAAGGCGAGCACCCACTGACGGGATTATGGCTGGGCCAACTCGATCAGGAAGACGAGCTGGACGAACTCCGACAACAAGGCCTGCGCCAGCCGGAAGAGGCCGCTGCCCAGCTCGCCGCGTTGCGCGCCTCGATGCGCTACCGGCAGTTGCCCGCCGCCAACCGCGAACGCCTCGATGCCGTCGGCCCGCGCCTGATCGAAGCCTGCGCCACCACGCCCGACCCCGATGCCACCCTGGCGCGCGGCCTGCGCTTTCTCGAAAACATCAGCCGCCGCGGCGCCTATCTCGCCCTCCTGCAGCAATATCCGCTGGCCCTGAGGCGTGTCGCCGACCTGATGGGCGCCTCCTCCTGGGCCGCCGACTATCTGACCCAGCACCCCCTCCTGCTCGATGAGCTGCTCGACCCCCGCGTCCTCGAAACCGCCACCGACTGGCCGGCTTTTCGCGCCGACCTGCGCCAGCATCTCACCCATCACACCGACGATGTCGAACGCCAGATGGACCTTCTGCGCGAAATGCACCACGCCCAGGTCTTCCGCCTGCTCGTCCAGGATCTGGCCGGATTGCACAGCATCGAGCGCATCTCCGACCATCTGACCGAACTGGCCGATATTCTGCTGCAAGAAACCCTGCCGTTGATCTGGAACAGCCTGAAAACACGCCATCGTGACCAACCGCGCTTTGCCGTCATCGGCTACGGCAAGCTGGGCGGCAAGGAACTCGGCTACGTCGCCGATCTCGATCTGGTCTTCCTCTACGACGATGAACACCCGGAGGCGCCGGAAAATTACGCCAAACTGGGACGCCGCCTCGCCACCTGGCTGTCGACGCAAACGGCTGCCGGCATCCTGTTCGAAACCGACTTCCGGCTGCGCCCGAATGGCGAATCCGGCCTGCTGGCCGTTTCCATCGATGCGTTCCGCGACTATCAACTGCAAAAAGCCTGGGGTTGGGAACATCAGGCGCTGACCCGCGCCCGCTTCTGCGCCGGCGACCCCGGCATCGGCCAGCGCTTCGAGGCCATTCGCTGCGAGGTGCTTTGCCGCACACGTGATCTTGCCAGCCTCAAGCAGGAAGTCCTGGCCATGCGCCAGAAAATGCTCGACGCCCATGCCTCGCACAGCATCACCGATTTTGATCTCAAGCAAGACCAGGGTGGCCTCATCGATGTCGAATTCATCGTGCAATGCCTGGTGCTGGGGCATGCCCATCAATACCCGCAACTGACCGGCAACCTTGGCAACATCGCCCTGCTCAAGATGGCGGCCGAACTGGGCCTGATTCCGGCCAACGAAGCCGAGGGCGCCCGCAACGCCTACCGCGAATACCGCCGCCAGCAGCACATCAACCGGCTCAACGACCATCCCGACGCCCGCATCGAGCGCTCTTTGGTTCAGGAACACATCGACGCCGTGTTACGCCTCTGGAAAACGGTTTTTGGCATTGACCTCAGGGTCTGACCCCAATGAATATTACAATCATTCACAATTATTTTTCGGCCGCAGCATCGGCGCGGGCAATTGAGGCGGCAGAGCCGCTGGAGGGTTGGATTATGAACGGACGGCCGGTTCTTTTTGCAGTGTTTCTTTCGATGATGGCGCTTTCAGCAAGAGCCAGTCATGAGGTGGAACCAATAAAATCCCTGCCCCCGGCAGACGCGCCAGTCCGCAATACACAACCCAGTCCAAAGGATTGCCAATATGTATGGTCCGACTGGACTAAATGTTCGAAGCCCTGCGGTGGAGGAACAAGAACACGAAGTCCGGTCATTATCAGTTTGCCGGAAGGGAGCGGAAAGCCCTGTCCGGCCGATGAATCAAGAACATGCAATACCCAGCCCTGCGATTCAAAGGAAAAGATCAATCCTGATCCGATTAAACCCATGCGAAGGGAAATTCGACCAAGGCCCCTTTAATTCATATACTACGGTCGAACTGATTGTTGACGTTCGCCCTCCGAAAGCAGAGAAACGCTTTCTGATCCAAGTAAAAGTTCACGAAACCGGAATTCAGCAAAGAGTCAAAGAACGTGGGGGCAGATGGGACAAGAATCGTAAACTGTGGCTGGTTTCTTACGGAGCGATTCATGCCCTTGGCCTCGAAGATCGAATAGTTGAAAAATTGCCATTAGTGGAAACAGGCAGGTAGCCATATATGGAAACTTATATC
>JAKJFA010000082.1 GCA_022705135.1 Pseudomonadota bacterium
GCCGCAAGGGCAAGGATATTGCGGACTTGAAGATACATCCGCCGCTCGCTGGAACGAATATCCCGGATGCGCTCCAGCATCTCGTCGAAGTAATCCGGGCGTCCGTCCGGGTTCTTCATCCGCTCGTCGTCCATCACGAAGCCCTTGCTCAGGTACTCCTTCAGGATGCTTGAGGCCCAGCGGCGGAACTGCACCCCGCGCGGCGAGCGCACGCGGTAGCCCACGGCCAGAATGGCGTCGAGGTTGTAGAGCTTGGTGAGGTAGTTTTTGCCGTCGGCGGCAGTTACCGAGGATTCCTCGGTAACTGGCTTCTCCTCCAGCTCCCCGTCCGCAAAGATGTTCTTGAGATGTAGCCCCACGTTGTCGGTGGTCACGTCAAAAAGCTGAGCCATCTCCCGCTGCGTCAGCCAGACGGTTTGGTCCTTGGCCCGCAGCTTGATCTGGCTGCGTCCGTCTTCGGTGGTGTAGAGAATGAGGTCGTTCATGGTTTAAGTTGGGCGGTTCGGTGCGCGATCATTTTCGTGGCGCCACGAAAATGATCGCATCAGGCATGGTGCGGCTGGAAACGGTGAACAATGGTTTGGCGCTCATGCGGCAACCGCCTCAAGGGATAGGAAAAGATGCTGCATCAGCCCTTTCTTGTGGGTCTTGAGGGCTTCGAGCTTTTGGGTTTCGGCGGTGATCAGGGTGTCGAGGCTGCTCAGGCACGAGGCGATGCGCTGTTGTTCGGCAAAGTCGGGGACAAGAACCGGCAAGGTCTTCAACTCACTTGCCAGAATGTGTTTGATGGTGTTGCCCGTGGTGATCTGGAAGATGGCAAGTTCACCAATCGGCGAATAGAAGTAGTGAGCAAAGAAGTCCGAACTTAGCTTCCGTTTCGGAGTGAGAATGACCAGAGCGTGACAATTGCATCCCGCGAACTCGGAGCTAACGACCGCGCACTCGCCAACATGACCTGATTGAACCATCAGGATGTCACCTTCCTTCAGGTGGGATTTGCGCTGCCGATTGTGGAATTCGTTGGTGATGTAAATCAAGTTATCGGCTTCAATCCGTCCTTGCTTGATGTTCCGTCCCTGGAGGTATCGAACCCCGTCGCTGGTGGTGTAATACGGTGTCGCAGTGCCGACAAAGCCGTTCCGAATGGGATCAAAGTAATCACCTAGACTTGCCTCCTCCCACTCCCCGGCGTTTTGGAATTCGGGGAAGCGGAGGCTGGGTTGGGTTTCGCCTTCGCGGGGGAAAAGCTGTTGCATCAGCCCTTTTTTATGGGTCTTGAGCGCGTCCACTTTCCGCGCTTGCGCGGCCATCAGCTCGTCCACCGAACTCAGGCACTCGGCGATTTTTTGTTGTTCGGCGGGGTCGTGCGGCAGAGGTAAGCGAAGGTTCCGCATCCGATTGGCAGAAATGCCCAAGACTTTCGCCCCTTGCGCCTCTTTCTGAATCTGAGTGCGAACCCATCCCGATTTGAAGAGGTGTCCACCAAAGCCCAAAGCAATTCGGTCTCCAGATCGGCGGGCGAGAATCGTGTGCAGTCCCGCGACTACACGTTCTCCGTTCAGCCTGACAACCTCAATGCTCTTGCCAATGTCTGCCATATCCTCGGAAGCATCCGCGAAAATCATGTCACCTTCGGCGCAAAGGTTTGCATCTCGAACAATGCCTTCCTCGGATTCATTGATGAATGGAATAAGCTCCTTCGTGATGTCGAAGTGGGTCGAGAACTTGGTGTGAATATCACCGTAGTGGATGTTCTTTACGGAACCGGCCACATAGTTCAGCTTGTCGCGAGAAAGTGAGTTGTTGCCTTTAAACGAATAGACCTCGCCCATCGGCTCAGGTGTCCACCCCTCCGCCCCCCGAAACTCCGGAAACCGCAGCTTCGGCTCTAATTTTTGTCCTTTACTCATTTCAACAAGCTCCGGCCCTTTTCGGTCAGGCGGTATTGCTGCAAGCGGCTGTTGGGTTTGTCGGGGATGGTTCGCTCAATCAGCCCTTGCGCCAATGCGGGCGCGAGATACAGCTTTTCGAAATTGTCGCGTCCCTTCAGGCTGAGTTTTTCCATCAACGCTTTGCGGCTCCAAGACCCCTCACCCATGGCCAAGAGCAGGGCTTCGACATGCCCTGTGACTTGCCCTGTGACTTGCCCTGTGACTTGCGGGGTTACGTGTTCGTCAGCGCCTTCCCCTTGCGCCTTCGGCCGTTGCACCCTGGCGGTGAACTGGTTGCCGCTGACTTCGCTGATCAGTTCAATTTGGGGCCACTCGCCCAGCGCGCGGGGGATGCCGCTGCCCATGCCCCGGTAGGGCAGCAGCCGAAAGGCATGCTCACTCAGCGTGGGATTGCGGCGGTTGGTTTTGCCGTGGCGTATGTCGTCAATGCTCAGGCTGTCGGGCAGGGGGCCTGGGCTGATGATGTCGATGCGGTCGCGAAACACCAGAATGCGGATGGACGCGCTGGTGAAGTAGTCGCGGTGCACGAGGGCATTGACCAGCAGCTCTTGCAGGGCAACTTCGGGCACTTCCAAGATGCCCGGTGAGTTGAAGCCCTGGTCGCCCTGCACGCGGCGCAGGTTACGTTTGATAAAGGCCAGCGCCTCGGCATATTGGGCAGGCAAGGTGCCACTGAAGTCCTGGCTGTCCTGGTAGTGACTGTCGGCAATGCTGGTGCCGAAGAAGGCGACGGCCTTGATGGTGAACGCGGGCCGCCAGCGCAGGGGGTTGCGGCCAAAGAGCATGAGGCCGGCGAGGGTAAGTTCGCGGCCATCGCCCAGGCCCAGGTTTTGCAAAATGGCATCGAGCGGCAGCCCGGTTTGGGCGGTGTCTGCACTGTAGTGCTGGCTGAGGTAGCGGCGAAAGGTGGGTTCATCCAAATCGGCGCTGGTGGTGCCCGTAACAGGCACCACATCGGCGTAGACCAGCCCGCCACTTTGGAACATACGCTGCATTTCTTCGCGGGCAGTCACATGGCGTTTGTCGGCGCCTTGTTTGACCCAGATGCGGCCTTGCTGGTCCAGATAGGGTTTGGCCAAGCCGTTGGGCACGGTCACCACCATCACCAGCCCGGCGTGGGTTTGCACGTTTTCGGCGTGAGGGTGAATGGGCGGGCGCACATGCTGGCTGCTGGCGTTGCTGAGCATTTGGTTGAGGTGGCGAACGTCCGCCGCGCTCAGGCCAGTGATGATGCCGTCGTCGGCAACACCGATCAGCAGCGTGCCGCCGCCGCTGTTGGCAAAGGCGGCCAATTCGGCGGCCAGGGCATCCGGGTTGTGGAAGCTGCGTTTGAACTGCTGGCGGGTGTGCTCGCCCAGTGCCACGCGCGCCAGCAGCGCGGCTTCGGTGAACGGGGTCTCACTCATAGGCGCTGAGCCCAGAAATGTCGCGGCCTCCGGCGCGCTTGACGAGGAGCGGACGCAAGTCTCCCATCAGCGCCAATTCGGCCTGACTGCGCGCCTTCCAAGCAAGGTCGAGCGGCGCCATCAGGTCGCTGAGTTGCTCGCCATCGAAAATCATGCGGTTAAGGATGCCGTCCACGAAGGTTTGCAGGGCATCGGTGGCGAGGCTGTGCTTGGCGGCGATGGTGGCGAGTTCCTTCGCGTTCTTCGCCGCCTTGAAGCGGAGGTAGCCCTCGCGGATGGCGGTTTCGCTGAGGCCTTCGCCGGCCTTCAGGGTGTTGATGTAGGCCGCGATGTCGTCGCGCTCGTTCATGAACTTGGCGTCGGCGCTGATGAGGCCGATGAGTTCTTCGCGGGTCATCTTGGCCTTGCCCGGCCCCTTGGCGGAGAACTTGGCGATGAGGCCCATGATGTAGTCGTAATCGATGACGGCGGAGGCGAAGAGGACGAACTCGAAGTCGAGCTGATCCACGGGATCGTCGGTGCCGGATTTGTCGCCGCCCTTGCCCTGCTGCTCCCGGAGCTTTCGGGCGGTTTCCAGACGGCAAGG
>JAKJFA010000083.1 GCA_022705135.1 Pseudomonadota bacterium
ACCCACCCCTCCTGCCGCAGAACCGAAACAGGAAGCCGGAATCACTCCCCCCGAAGTCATGGGCGAAATCCGCGAACTCCGCAAGCTGTTCGAACAACATCTCGCCGGCTTTGCCTGGGGAGAAACGGCGCGCCGCGAACCGGTCAAAGCCGAAATTCTCCGCCAGATGCTCGATTCCGGGTTTTCGCCCAAGTTCGCGCGCGAACTGCTGGCCGAATTACCGCCTGCCCTCGACCTCACCCAGGCGCTGGCCTGGGCCAAGGGCGCTGCCGATCGCGCCCTGCTGACCAGCGGCACCGGCACTGACCTCATCGACCGCGGCGGCATTTATGCCCTAGTCGGCCCCACCGGTGTCGGCAAAACCACCACTACAGCCAAACTTGCCGCCCGTTCCGTACTGCGGCACGGTCCCTCCAAGGTCGCGCTGGTCACCACCGACAGCTACCGCATCGGCGCCCACGAGCAACTGCGCATCTACGGCCGCATCCTCGGCGTTCCCGTTTATCTGGTCAAGGACGGCAACGAATTACGCCAGACCCTGCACGAACTACAGCACAAGCACATCGTGATTGTGGACACCATGGGAATGAGCCAGAAAGACAAACTGGTGCCAGAACTCACCGAAATGCTCTGTGAGTGCGATGTCCAGCGCCTGCTCCTGCTCTCCTGCACCGCCCGGGGCGACACCCTGGACGATGTAGTGCGGGCTTATTCCAGCGAGCGTCTGGCCGGTTGCATCCTGACCAAGGTGGACGAAGCCGCCAGTCTGGCCTCCACCCTTGATGTCATCATGCGCCACGAACTGTGTCTGCACTACGTCTCCAACGGTCAGCGTGTCCCGGAAGACCTGCACCTGCCCAATCGGCCCTATCTCATCCACCGCGCCTTCAAGGACAGCCCGGAACATTCGCCGCACCGCTATCACGGCATGGAATCGACCCTGGCCATGGCCAATGCCGGTCTGGCTGCGGTGGGAGGACGGCGTGGCTGATTTCCACGTCGATCAGGCCGCTGGATTGCGCCGCCTGTTCGGCACAGGCCAGCTTCAAGTCGTCACCTTTACCGCCGGCAGCGAAGGCTTGGGACGCAGTCTCGCCGTCGCCAACATTGCCGCTGTTCTCGCCCGGCTGGGCAAGGAAGTCCTGGTACTGGACGAAAACTCCGGCAGCGACAATGTGGCTGCCGCCTTTGGTCTGGCGGGGCGTTTCGATCTGCTGCATGTGCTCAACGGCGAACGCTACCTGGGGGATGTCCTCATCGAACCCCTGGACGGATTGCACATTCTGCCAGCGGCAACGGCGATCCGCCGGCTCGGCGCCCTCTCCCGCAGCCAGCAACAGGCGTTTACCGGTGCCATGGAACAACTTGCCAAGCCGGTGGATATCATCCTGGTCGATGCCAGCACCCGCCACCCCGCCGGCTTTTCCCCTCTCGGACTAGCCTCGCACGAAACCGTCGTCGTGCTCTCCGCCAGCAGCGCTTCGATCACCGA
Source organism: Pseudomonadota bacterium (assembly GCA_022705135.1). Lineage (GTDB taxonomy): Bacteria > Pseudomonadota > Gammaproteobacteria > Burkholderiales > Rhodocyclaceae > UBA1934. The sequence continues at coordinate 1,493 of JAKJFA010000083.1, forward strand.
GTCCTATTCGCTCATCAAAAAAGTCAGCCAATCCTTTGCCCGCCGTCACTTTCGCATCCTCATCAACAAGGTGCGCCAACGCGCCGACGCCCGCTCGATCTTCGAGAACATTGCCGAACTGACACGGCAACGGGGCATCGCCCGGCTGGATTTTGCCGGGGCCATTCCCTTCGACGAGTCACTCCGTCAGTCGGCCACGCTCTGCCGTCCGCTCATCTCGCTTGCGCCCACTTCTCCGGCGGCACAAGCCTTTCGGGAATTGGCGGCAGACCTACCGCACTGGCGCCAAAGCGAAAACGATCACGGCAATCCCCAACTTTTTTTCCAGCAACTGCTACACTTGAGCCAACGCATCACACCGACCGCCATTCGGGCGGTTTGAATCTATGTACAACGCCGCTGGACAACCAGACAGGGAAGAACTGGTTCAGCGCTTTGTGCCGCTCGTCAAGCGCATTGCCCATCACTTGATGGCAAGGCTTCCCGCCAGCGTTCTGTTCGACGATCTCTTTCAGAACGGGATGCTGGGCCTTCTGGACGCCATGGAGCGCTTCGAGGAAGGCCTGGGCGCGCAGTTCGAAACTTACGCCACGCAACGCATCAAGGGGGCGATGCTGGATGGCCTGCGCGAAAACGATACCCTGCCCCGCCATTTGCGCCGCGAAATGCGTCGCATCGAACAAGCCATTTCCGCCCTGGAACAGAGCTTCGGCCGGCCGCCCAATGAAACCGAACTGGCCGACCAACTTGGTATCCCGCTCGCCGAGTACCAGAAGACCCTGCAGGAGGCCCGAGGCCACCAGCTTCTCTATTTCGAGGATTTTTCCGGCCAGGACGATGAAGATTTTCTCGACCGCCACTTTACCAACGACGACGCCAATCCCGCCCGTCTGCTCGAGGACCAGGACCTGCGGCGGGCACTCGTCGTCGCCATCGAAAAGCTGCCCGAACGGGAAAAACTGATGATGGGGCTGTATTACGAACAGGAACTGAACCTCAAGGAAATTGGCGAGGTCATGGGGGTTACGGAATCCCGCATCTGCCAGTTGCACAGCCAGGCCATCAGCCGCCTGCGCGCCGAGGTTCTGGGTTCCCAACTGCCCAAACTCAAAGCCAAACGAAAGGGCCGGATGGATGGATAAAATCAGTATCGGCGGTTTAGTCATGGGATTGGTCGCCATCATCGGCGGCCAGATTCTCGAGGGCGGTCACCTTGCCTCGCTGGCGCAGCCCACCGCGCTGGTCATCGTTTTTGGCGGCACCCTCGGCGCCGTCATGCTGCAGAATCCCTTCGAGGTGTTCAAACGCGGCATGCGCATGGTCAAGTGGGTCTGGGTCCCGCCCGTCATCGACCAAAGGCGCATGATTTCCGAGATCTACAACTGGAGCCAGATTTCCCGCCGCGAAGGCCTGCTGGCGCTGGAGAATTTCGTCGCCCGCAGTGCCGATCCCTTTACCAAACGCGCCTTGCAGATGCTGGTCGACGGTGCCGATCCGGAACGGCTGCGCGAAGTCATGGAAGTCGAGATCGACAGTTACGAGGATGAATTGCGCCAAGGCGCCAGAGTTTGGGAATCCGCTGGCGGCTATTCGCCGACCATCGGCATCCTGGGCGCCGTCATGGGGCTGATTCACGTCATGGAAAACCTGAGCGACCCGTCCAAGCTCGGCGCCGGCATTGCGGTCGCCTTTGTCGCCACCATTTACGGCGTGGGCGCCGCCAACCTCATTTTCCTGCCCATCGCCGGCAAGCTCAAACACCATATCCAACGTCTTATCCGGGCAAAAGTCATGTTGCTCGACGGATTGATCGGAATCGCCGTCGGTGACAACCCGCGCATCATTGAAAGCCGTCTCAGGGGCTACATCCTGTAATCCACAACACCCGTACCCATCATGCGCCGTCGTCGCCGCCTGCCCGAAGAACACGAAAACCTGGAACGCTGGCTGGTTTCGTACGCCGATTTCATCACCTTGCTCTTTGCCTTCTTCGTCGTCATGTACGCCGTCTCCTCGCTCAATGAAGGCAAATACCGGGTACTTTCCAGTGCCTTGGTCAATGCCTTCAGCAACACCACTGGTAAACCCGGCGGCCAGATTACCGTGCTGACCCCGGGCGCGCCGCCATTGCAGGCCAAACCGGCCGGCAAGCCAGACAAAGCCCCGGCAAGTGCGTCGGAAAAGCAGGTTCAGCGCGAAAAAATGAAGAGCGTCGCCAAGGATGTCATGGAAGCCCTGGCGCCGCTGGTCCGACAAGGCAAAGTCAAACTGACGGAAACCAGCCGCGGCGTCACCGTCGAGATCAACGACAGCGTCCTTT
>JAKJFA010000084.1 GCA_022705135.1 Pseudomonadota bacterium
CGGTCCAGAGCGTGCCATCGCCGGCGTGAATGATATTGATGCTCAGCTGCGGGTTGAGATTTTCTACCAGCATGAGATCGGCCATCATGCCCATTGCGCCGAGCGATTCCGCTTTCATCTGCGTGCCCAGCGCGGTTTCGTTTTCGCGCAGGAATTGCGCTTTGACTTCGGTTTCGCCGCGCAGTTGGGTACTTTTGGCGATGATCTGGGCGGATTCGAGCTCGATGTTGGCCACTTCGAGTTCGGTATTGACCTCGACCATGCGCACGGCCTGGCGTTCATTGGCGGCGATTTCGGCCACCTGCAGTTTGGTCTGCTGTTCGACCTCGCGGCGTTTTTGTTCGATCAGTGCCGTTTGCGTATTGAGTTCGCCTTCCATCTTGGCCGCTTCCTGCAGGGACTCGTTGGTGAGGTTCTGTTCGACGGCGATGCTGGCCTCCTGGATCGGTTTGAGGATGTTCTCCGGTATGGCCACATTGCGGATGATCGCGTTGTGGATGATGATGTTCTTTTCCTTCATCGCCTCCACCAGGTCGCTACGCAGATTGTTCTGGAAGGTCTCCCGCCCATCGCCGACGATGAAGTCCTGCGCCTTGTAGCTGGAGCCCTTGATCCGCGAAATGGACAGAATCTGCGGCAGCAGAATTTTCTCCACCACTTTCGGCAGATCGCCGAAGACCAGGTAGATGCGCGACAGGTCCGCCGGCAGCAATTCGAATTCCACCGTCATGTCCATCATGATCTTGAAGCCGTCGCGGGAGGGAAATTCGACGTAGTTGCTGATGCCGAAGATGACGGTCTCGTCCTCCCGGGCGGCGGCGGGGCGCTGCGGCGTTGACTTCTTTCGGTAGTCTTCCCGGCGCTGTTGCTGGACGCTGAGGGTCTGCGCCTGCATTTCCTGCACGGCCACATTGGTCGAAGCGATCTGGTTTTTCACTTCGATCAGGCTGCCCTGTTTGCCGGTCATGCTCACCTGATTCATGCCGATCTCGATGACATTGACCTGGTAGGCGCGGGGATTGACGTAGTAGAGGCCGGGCTGCAGAATGTCCTTGATCACCCCTTTTTCGCCGATGGAGGCGAATTGTCCCACGGGCGCCGCCGGACCGGTCTGGGACGTGACTACGCCCACGTAGCCGATGGGAATGTTGATGGCATCGACGATGTCGACCTGGTAGCCTTCGGGATTCAGTCGGTGTAGGCCCGGGCCCAGCACGTTGCGCCAGATGCCCTGGCTGTCCTTGTCGGCGGCGATGATGTCCCCAGGTGGTAGTGCCGCACCGACTTTCGAGGTCACGATGCCGACTTTGCCGATGGGAATGTCCAGCGCCGGCGTGATGCGTATATCGAAAAAGATCGGGTTGAGGAAATATCGCCCTTCGGGCAACACTTCCCGCCAAATGCCTTTTTCGCCGCGCTCGACCAGGATGCTGCCATCGTTGCGCGGCGTGCCGTTTTTGGCCGTGACGATGGCCATGTGCTCCGGCGGCACGTAGAAACGGCAGAAGAACCACTGGTAAATACCCGCCACGGCGGCGAGCGCGAGGACGAACAGGACGATTGCTGCTGCTGCGCGTGTCTTCATGGCTGGGTCCCTCCTTTCGTCGTTGCTTTGGGCTGGAGACCCACCGGCAGCCCAAAGGGCCCGGAGCCGGCCTGGCTCAAGACGCTCTGGATTTGCGGCGCGATGCGCTCGTAGAGCAGGCCGGCAACGTAGGCTTCCGCGCCGCCAAAGGCCTCGATGTTCAACTTGAGCACGTCCCGCTCCATGGTGTTGCGGGCGGAAATGACGTTGCGCTCGGCTTCGGCGATGGTGAGCATGGCCTTGGCATCGGCCTCGGCACGCTGGTACTCAATGCTCGCGGCGTTTAGTTTGGTCTGGGCGTCAATCACCTTCTCGACCTGGCTCTGCTTGGCGGCTATTTCGCTGGTGAGTTTCTGCGTCTCGGCGGCGACGATCGCCTTGCGCTGCAAGGCCAGCGTGCGCTGTTCTTCCAACACCGTCGCGGATTTGGCCTGCTCAATCTGCTGCTTGTATTTCTTCGCCTCCTGCTGGGCCAACTCGCGGTTGCGGATGATCTCCGCGATCTCCTGCGGCGGAATGATGTCGCGGATCAGCACGGAGTTGATCGAAATGCCCCAGGTCTGGCAGTTCGCCTGCAGAAATTTTTCCAGCTCATTCTGGAAGAGCTGGCGGCTTTCGCCGACGATGAATTCGGTCGCGGTCTTCTTGCTGCCTTCGATACGGGCAAAACCGCTGACTGACGGCAAGATCAGCTTCTTGAGGATGTCCTCCATGTCGCCGACTTCGTGGGAGAGGCATGGCGCGGATTCGGCCGAGATGTTGAATTCGACGGTGCCTTCCAGTGAGATATTGAAGCCGTCCATGGTGATGAAGACGATGGCGTCGTCGCCGCTGAACTCATAGCGCTGGCTTTGAATGTTGACAATGGACACGCTCTGCAGGAAGGGATTGATGCGGTGCGTGCCTTCCTTGAGGACCTCTGCGAGCACGCCTTTGCGGTTGCTGTCCACCAGAAAACCCTTGCTGTTGGTGATGTCGTTGGCGATGCCGGCAAAGACGTCTGCCCCGCAGACATTGACGACGACGCCGACGGTGCCGGGCATGATGCGCAGGTCTTCATAGACTTCCACATCGTAGGCGTAGGGATTGATACGGTGCTTGCCGGTGCCGAGAACGTCCTCGACAATTCCCTTGTACTCCGCCGACGGCGCGATGATCTCGCCCTCGGGGAGGTCTTTGCCGTATTTTCGCACCAGCACGCCAAAATGCCCCGCCGGGATGTCGGTGATGGCCGTGATTTCCCACTCCCAGACGTAGGGATTGCGGAAATAACGCCCCTCGCCAAGGACGTCGAGCTGTATGCCTTTGTATTCCGGTCCCGGCGCAAGGATCTGTTCGCTCGGCAGCTGCTTGCCAGTCTTCTTGATCATGACCGCAAGCTGGCCGTTGCGGGGCTCGATACGGCAGAAAAACCACACAAAAACCGGCGCCAGCAACAGTGCGAGCACAATCACGCCCCCAAGGGGGCCGAGGTAGGTCTTGCCCATACGTTTTCTCCTTTCTCTCATCACTTGCTCAGCTGCCGGGTGCGGCAGAACGAAAAACTCGTCAACGCAAGGGGCTAATGTATCATGATTTCACTCGGACGAAGGCGCCGCGCCGCCAGCGATGCTGGTTTTTTGCCCACTATGGGCCATATTAATCGACTTTCCTGACGGCACGCCCACGCGGCGAGAGTGATGCCAGCGGCAGCATGATGCCTGCTGGTGGCGACGCCTGGCGCTTCGGCGACGTTCTGCTGGCGTGTCGGCGGCGAGACGAGGGCGTTTGTCAAGGGAAGACAGGACGTCTAGCGAAAGGGGGCTGTGCCATGCGCGTTTTATGTCTGTCAGACCTGCATTTCAAGGTGCTGGATCGCGACATTGCCGCCAAACGGCTGCCGATGCTGGCGCTGGACGTCCGCAAAGTGGTGCTGGAAACCCGTCCCGACCTCATTGTGCTGACGGGCGACACCCTGCATCCCATGGC
>JAKJFA010000085.1:0-330 GCA_022705135.1 Pseudomonadota bacterium
CTTCGCCCGCCCCGGCATCGGAGCGCAGAAAAGCCGCCCGCACGTCTTCACCGACTTCAAACGACCGCGGCCCGATGGCTGGACCCAACCAGGCCATCAAATCGTCTGCGGGGCACCGCATCCTGGCCACCGTGCGTTCAAGAATGCCGGCCGCCAGACTCCGCCAACCGGCGTGCGCAGCTGCGGCCACCGTGCCGCGCCGGTCGCAGAGCAACACCGGCAGGCAGTCGGCCGTCATCACGACACAAACACGGCCAGGGGCGTGCGCCACCGCCGCATCGGCTTCGGTGTTGCAGAGTGCCACTTCGGCATCGAGCACGGCGATGCCAT
>JAKJFA010000085.1:357-3540 GCA_022705135.1 Pseudomonadota bacterium
CGGCTCTCCGGCCATGCGCCCTTGCAGCAACCGCCGGTTGGCCGTGACATGCTCCGGATGATCGCCAACATGATCGCCCAGATTGAGGCTGGCGTAGGGCCCCTGACTGACGCCCCCGCGCCGGGTTGTCTGCAGGGCACCGACATTCGGCGGTGCCGGCCAGTCCGGGATGATGCATTCAGGCGCCACGCAGCGTCTCCAACAAGTGCTGCAGATCGCCGGGCAAGGGCGACTGCCAGGACATCGCCGCGCCCGTAAGCGGATGAATGAGCCCGAGTCGCGCTGCGTGCAGCGCCTGCCGGCCGAATTTTGGCACGTTCGAACTGGCCCGGCCATACACCGGGTCGCCCAGCAAGGGGTGTTTGATTGAAGCCAGATGCACCCGGATCTGGTGGGTACGACCGGTTTCCAGAGCGCATTCGATCAGTGTGCAATGGCCCAACCGTTCCAGCACCCGATAACGGGTCACCGCCGGCTTGCCGCCGGCAACCACCGCCATTTTGGTGCGTTGCGCCGGATGACGGCCAATCGGAGCCTCGACTTTACCTTCGCACTCAATGACGCCCATGACCACCGCCAGATAAAGGCGCTTGACCGTCCGCGCCTGCAATTGCCGCACCAGATGGGTTTGCGCCTCCGGCGTCTTGGCGACCACCAGCAGGCCGCTGGTTTCCTTGTCGAGGCGATGCACGATACCGGCGCGCGGTACGGCGGACAGTTGCGGCGCATGATGCAGCAGCGCATTCAGCAAGGTACCGCTCCAATTGCCGCTGCCCGGATGCACGACCAGCCCGGCTGGTTTGTCGATGACCAGCAAACAGCCGTCTTCGTAAATCACCTGGAGCGGGATGTCTTCGGGCGCTTGTTCACCGGACCGCTCATCCTCCACCGCCTCGACCAGCAGACATTCTCCGCCCAGGACTTTCCACTTGGGCTCGTCCCGCGCCACGCCATCGACCCGTACCCGGCCCGCCTTGATCCAGGATTGCAGGCGATTGCGCGAGTGTTGCGGCAACAAGGCCGCCAGCGCCTGATCCAGACGGCGGCCGGCAGCCTCGGCCGGAACAATCAGCCGGCACACATCGCTTGCGCTATAATCGTCGCCGTTTTCCGAAAGGATATTCACGATGCGAAGTGTAGCCCGATTTCTCCGCCGGTTTGCCCATTTTCGTCTGGTGCTGTTGTGTTCGGCCCTGATCGCGGGTTGCGGCCTCCTGCCCGACCAGATCGACGAAACCGCAGGCTGGTCCGCCAGCAAACTCTACGCCGAGGCGCGCGACGCCCAAGCCAACCGAAGCTGGGAAGACGCAATCAAGTACCTGGAGAAGCTCGAAGCGCGCTTTCCCTACGGCCGCTATGCCATGCAGGCCCAAATCGAGCTCGGCTACGTCTACTGGAAGAGCGGCGAGCCCGCCTCGGCCATTGCCGCTGCCGACCGCTTCATCAAGATGCACCCCAATCACCCGGCAGTGGATTATGTCTATTACCTGAAGGGCCTCATCAATTACAATGAGGACTTGGGTTACATGGGCTACCTCAGCATGCAGGACACCTCGGAGCGCGACCCCAAGTCGGCGCGGGAGTCCTTCGATGCGTTCAAGACGCTGGTCACCCGCTTCCCGGACAGCAAATACGCACCGGACGCCATCCTGCGCATGAATTACCTGGTCAACGCACTGGCCTCGCAAGAGGTCAATGTCGCCAAGTACTACATCAAGCGCGGTGCCTACCTGGCGGCTGCCAATCGCGCCCAGGCAGCGCTCAAGGAGTACCCGAACGCACCGGCGATCGAGGAAGCGCTCTTCGTCATGGTCGTCGCCTACGACAAACTCGGACTGACTGATTTACGCGACGACGCCGAACGTGTCATGCGCAAGAATTTTCCGAACAGCAGGTACTACACCGAGGGGTTGGACAAGAAGAAGCCGTGGTGGCGACTGTGGTGGTGAAGACCGCCAGAATGTGGAACGACTAGCCGCTATTGGCGGGATGCCGCGTCTTCTCGAGACGATCATCCAATTCTCCGATATAGGCTGCCAGCGAATTGCCCGACTGCTCTATTAGGGTTCGGAGGTCCTGCTCAAGCTGCTCAAGCCTTGCAAGCACTGCGGACTTGGATTCCGCATTCAAATTTTCCTGTTTCAGCAGTTCGGCCTCCAGGAAGCGATGCAATTCGGTAAAGCGCGAGGCTTCGGCCTGGTCTGCAAGTTCCCTGTTCGCCTGCAATTCACGTGCGTGACGCCGGGTTTCAAGGAGCGCCGATGTTTGCAGGTAGACCGCAAACCCGAGAAATAACACTGTCAGGAACAGCAACAACCCGAGCATGACCAAACCCAATGGCATTTGAACTCTGGTGACACCGAGCGACAAATCCGTGGGTGTAATGAAGACATTCCAGTTCAAGCCTGCAAAAGCGGCAATGACGAACAAAACAAGCAGAAAAAACAGCGTGTGAAGTCTCATGTCGAATCCTTTGGGTGATCGTGTGGGGTACAACACACTGTACTCCATGTTCAACCCTTATGACTTCGTTCAAGCAGGCAGGAAGTTCAGGTTCCCTGTTTGATGGCCAATACCGCCTGGTTGCGCAGGGTTCTCAACAGCGACAATTCCTTCTCCGGAATGGCAATCTCGCCCGGCTGATCCTTGTCGGCGTAAATCAGCGCGACGGGATTGCCCTTGATATTGAGCGGGAAGAGCAGGAAAGTCTTGGCCGGGACAATTTTGCGGAACCAGTCAGGAACACGCGCGGCAATCTTTTCATCGTCAATGTCGCTGATGAGCAAATCCACGCCCTTGAGCGTCGCCGCATAGAAAATATCGGGGTTCTGTTTGAGCGGGAAAGAGAATTACCGGGCAATCTCCTGCGCCTCCGGGCCGAAGCCGAAACGGCCCTGCATGGTGTTAGCGCGCACGTCCTTGATGCAGAGGATGACGCGCTTGAATCCCATGGCGCGGTACATGGTTTCCAGGATGATGCGCAGAATATCGTTCAGCTTGAAGCCTTCGACCAGGGTATTGCTGATGTCCTGAATCCCAGCGGCAAGGACCGACTGCGCATCGACGACGACGGCTTCTTCCTCCCCCTCCTCCCCCGGAAGCGATTCCCTGATCCCGTCGAGTGGGTCTCCGGGCAGAAGCAAGGTATCGCCAAAATCGTCGCCATCATCCTGGGGAGCCGCA
>JAKJFA010000086.1 GCA_022705135.1 Pseudomonadota bacterium
CGACTTCTGTTTCGGTTGAATAGCGGCTGAGCGAAAAACGCACTGAACCGCCGATCACCTGCGCAGGCACCGCCATCGCCTGCAACACATGGCTGGGCTGGCTGGAACCCGAGGAACAGGCCGAGCCGCCCGAGGCGCAAATTCCTTGCCGATCCAGCTTGCGTAAAATGCTTTCGCTGGTAATGCCGGGAAAGCTGATATTGCAGGTGTTCGGCAGGCGCAGGGTTGAAGCGCCATTGACCAAGGCTTTTGGAAAGCGCTGCAGCAGGCCCTTTTCTAGCCTGTCGCGCAGATGGGTCATACGGCGGCCCTCCTCATCCTGCGTTTGCAAGGCCAGTTCGCAGGCTTTGCCGAAGCCGATAATCGCTGCCACATTTTCCGTCCCCGAACGCAAGCCGCCTTCCTGGCCGCCGCCCAGCAGCATGGAGGAAAACGGATGGCCTTGGCGGATGTAGAGTGCGCCGATACCCTTGGGCGCATGCAATTTGTGACCGGACATGGAAAGCAAATCGATCCCTGCTTGTTGACGCGCGCCGAAAATTGACCATCTAAGTGAGGTTATGCGCGTTCAAAATTGACCAGGGTGTTTAACCTATCCTGCCTATATTTTAGGCGGGGAAATTTGAGGTGATCACCATGGCCATGCTTGGCAAGATACGCAGAATGTTTTTTAGGGACAAGCTTTCCTTGTCTGAAATCGCGCGGCGGACGAGTTTGTCGCGCAACACCATCAAGAAGTGGTTACGTTCGCCAGAAGGCGCGGAGCCGAAATACCGGCGGCAAACGAACCGGAACAAGTTAGCGCCGTTTGCCGAACGCCTGCAGAAAGCGCTGGAGACGGACGCTCACCGTCCGAAGCGTGACCGTCGCACGGCACTCAAGCTCTGGCAGGAAATTCGGGCAGAGGGATACACCGGTAGCTACAGTCGGGTGACGGAATTTGTTCGCCACTGGCGGGAGTTTGCGGGGCAAGCGAGCGCCAAGAAAGCCTTTGTTCCGCTCAAGTTTGGGCTGGGTGAAGCCTTCCAATTTGACTGGAGCGAAGAAGGGTTGGTGGTCGGGGGCGTCTATCGGCGCCTGCAAATCGCCCACCTCAAGCTGTGTGCCAGCCGTGCCTTTGTCCTTGTTGCTTATCCGAGCCAGGGCCACGAAATGCTCTTTGACGCCCATAGCCGCGCCTTTGCAGCCTTGGGCGGCATTCCGCGTCGTGGCATCTACGACAACATGAAGACTGCTGTCGACAAGGTGAATAAAGGCAAAGGGCGTGTCGTCAATGCCCGGTTTGCGGCGCTAGCCTCGCACTACCTCTTCGATACTGATTTCTGCAATGTCGCTTCGGGATGGGAGAAAGGCGTCGTCGAGAAGAATGTCCAGGACAGCCGTCGCCGTATCTGGCAGGACGCCGGGCAACGCCGGTTCGGTTCCTTCCTGGAACTCAACCTCTGGCTGCTCGAACGCTGCCGAGCCCTGTGGCGCGAGATTCGCCATCCCGAATATCACGATCTCACCGTGGCCGAGATGCTTGAACACGAAATCCCGCATCTGATGCCGATGCCGGTGCCGTTCGATGGCTATCTGGAAAGCCAGCACAAAGTCTCGAGCACCAGTCTGGTTGCCGTCGCCAAGAACCGCTACTCGGTTCCCTGCGAGTTTGCCGGACAGCGGGTCAGCGCTAGGCTGTATCCGGATCGGGTCGACATCGTGCAGGGCGACCTGATCATTGCTAGCCACCTGCGCCAGTCCAACAGTGGTCAGATTGTTTACGACTGGCAGCACTACATTCCGCTCATTGAGCGCAAACCTGGCGCACTCAGAAACGGCGCGCCCTTTGCAGACTTGCCGGAAGCGCTGCAGCAACTGCGCCGCAGTCTCCTGAAACGCGAAGGCGGTGACCGGATCATGGCCAAAGTGCTCTCCGCCGTACCTGACCACGGACTGGAAGCTGTTCTTGTGGCTGTGGAACTGGTGCTGGAATCTGGGGTTCTGAGTGCCGAACATGTCGAGAATGTGCTGTCGCGCATCCAGCATCCGGCCATTGTTCCGGCTACGGTGGAAACCGCTTTGGTGGTCGAGGAAGCGCCGATTGCCGACACCGGACGCTACGATGGCCTGCGGGCCGTGGAGGCTCATCATGCGTGAGGTCATCAGCGAACTGAAATCATTGAAGCTCTACGGCATGGCAGGCGCCTGGAGCGATCTGGCCGACAACGGCAATCGTGGGACACTGGAAACAGGCCGCTGGCTGATTGAGCATTTGCTCGATGCCGAAACGACAGACCGCGCCATCCGGTCAATTCGCTACCAGATGCATGCGGCCAAGTTCCCCGTGCATCGTGATCTGGCCGGTTTCGATTTCGAAGCATCTGCAGTGGATCAACGCTTGATTGCTCAACTGGCCGATGGCGACTTTACCGAAACAGCACAGAACATCGTGCTGGTTGGTGGCACTGGAACGGGCAAGACGCACTTGGCCACCGCCTTGGGTGTTTCCGGCATCAGCGATCATGGCCAGCGTGTGCGCTTTTACTCGACGGTGGATCTGGTCAATCTATTGGAACAGGAGAAGGCTGCCGGTAAAGCTGGACGGATCGCCTATAGCCTGATGCACATGGATCTGGTCATTCTCGATGAACTGGGCTATTTGCCGTTCAGTCCGTCCGGCGGTGCTTTGCTCTTCCATTTGCTGTCAAAACTTTACGAGCGCACCAGCGTGGTGATCACGACCAATCTGACCTTTGCGGAGTGGGCTTCTGTCTTTGGCGATGCCAAGATGACGACTGCGCTCCTGGATCGACTGACGCATCATTGCCATATCGTCGAGACCGGTAATGAATCCTACCGTTTCAGGCAGAGCAGCGCGTCCGCAAAATCGCGTATCCAGGCCCGCGAGGCCAGCAAGCGTTCCAGCCGTTCAACAACAATCCAGAGTGCCGATGCATCCTTCTGATCGACGCCGCGCGGGAAATTCCGCTCCGGGCTCCGCCCTCCACGGACTTCCCCGCGCACCTTCCATTGACCATCATGAAAACCAGAGGAAAAAACTATCCAGCTACGTTACACTTATCCACAGTCGAACCAATGACGTTCGGCTACCGTCCCTGGTCAAATTTCAACGAGCACAGATGGTCAATATTCAATGCGCGCGGACACCAGTACAAGATCGAAAGCACTGCTCAACGGGACTGACCGAGGTTACGGGACAGGTGCGC
>JAKJFA010000087.1 GCA_022705135.1 Pseudomonadota bacterium
AGGATGACGCCCGTACCCTGGAGCGGCTGCAAGGCGCGGCCCAGGGTGCAACTGGCCAGCTACAGGCCATCGGCTACCTGCATCACGGCCAGGGTGCGGCCTTGGGTCGGCCGGATGCCGGCCATTTCAAGCGGCAGATGGTCAATCTGCGCCTTCATGACACTGGTAATCTGACCGTGGCGTTCCGGGCTGCACCAGACTTGTCCCTCTGACCACTCGGACAGGGCGCGCAGCTCCTTGACGGCCGGGTGATCGTCGCTTTGCACTTGATCGGGCAACGGCAAATCGGACGGGTCGAAGATGCGTGTTTCTGCGCCAAAGAATTGCAGCAGCCGGGCCGCTTCCTCGACGGCCAGCCGTGAGAACGAGCGGGCGCGCAGCGAGCCATACAGCAGCAGGATACGCACCGGCGGGGCGTCGGGTGCCAGCCCGAGCGCCGGGCGCTCGATGGCAAAGGATTTGTCCAAAGCGGGCAAAGAATCGGGGTCGGAAAGATGGCGAAGTCTCATGCCAACACCTTCCCGGCTTCCGTGGTGCAAGACAGGTTGCACACCTGGCCGCCGCAGCAGTTTTCCGTGAGAAAGGCCACCAGGTTAGTGGCCGTCGAAAAGTTCGCCTCGTAGATCACAAATCGGCCTTCTTGCCGCGACGTGACCATGCCGGCGTGTGCCAGCTCTTTCAGGTGGAAGGATAGCGAAGACGGCGGGATGCCGGCCGCTTCGCTGATTTTTCCGGCGGCCATGCCGGCGGGGCCGGCCTGGACGAGAAGCCGGAACACCGCGAGGCGCGATTCTTGAGCGATGGCCGCCAGGGCGGCTACAGCATTTATCGTTTCCATGTTTCAATAATAGTCGAAATATGGAGTGTGCTCAATAGCTCATTTAAGCTGTAAAAATGAGCTAGGCGCATTTAGATCGATATGTGATAAATTGGCCTGCCAGTTTAAGATGGGTGCATTTGAGTATGCCCAAAGGAGCCCGCAAGTATGCGCAGGACGAAGCCAGTAGCCGCGCCGATGGTGGCGCGGGTCTATCTGCGCGTCAGCACCGACGCGCAGGACTTGGAACGCCAAGAGGCGATCACTACGGCCGCGAAGGCCGCCGGCTACTACGTCGCCGGCATCTACCGTGAGAAGGCATCCGGCGCACGCGCCGACCGGCCTGAGCTGCTGCGCATGATCGGCGACCTACAGCCCGGCGAGGTGGTCATTGCCGAGAAGATCGACCGCATCAGCCGCCTACCTTTGCCCGAGGCCGAGCGCCTGGTGGCCTCGATACAGGCCAAAGGCGCACGCCTGGCCGTCCCTGGCGTGGTCGATCTATCCGACCTGGCGGCCGAGGCCCAGGGCGTCGCCAAGATCGTGCTGGAAGCCGTGCAGATCATGCTTTTTCGCCTGGCCTTGCAGATGGCCCGCGACGACTACGAGGACAGGCGCGAACGCCAGCGCCAAGGCATTGAGTTGGCCCGCCAGGCCGGGCGGTACAAGGGCCGCCGTGCTGATCCGAAGCGCCGCGCCCAAGTTGTCGCGCTGCGCAAGTCCGGCTACAGCATCAACAAGACCGCCGAGCTGGCCGGGTACAGTGCGGCCCAGGTGAAACGGATATGGGCCGAGGTCAGCCAGGCCGAAGCGAAGCAGCACGGCGCGTTCGTGGAGGACGCATTGACGGAAGCCGATGCCCTGGCCGCTGTCGGCCAGGATGAGCGCCAGGAGGAAAGGGCATGAAGAAGCCGAACCAAGACGACGAGCCGTTTTTCATCACCGAGGAGATTGCGGCCGAAATGATCGCCGGCGGCTATGAGTTCGAGCTGCCGCCCATTCCTTGCACCATCCGCCTACGCGACGTGCTGGAGCGCATGACCGATGCTGAGCTAGCATTGCAGCCGGGCGAGATCGCCGACCAGGAGCGTGAACGCTGCCGGCGCAAGCCGTGTTCAACCTCATGATCTGGTCATGGTATTTTTCATGGCACTGAGCCTGATAGTTCTTGCAAATTGTTGTCACTAAAGGGTTTTGTGTGCTTGTTTACAATCGAGTGGGAGTGACGGGCACTGGCTGGCAATGTCTAGCAACGGCAGGCATTTCGGCTGAGGGTAAAAGAACTTTCCGCTAAGCGATAGACTGTATGTAAACACAGTATTGCAAGGACGCGGAACATGCCTCATGTGGCGGCCAGGACGGCCAGCCGGGATCGGGATACTGGTCGTTACCAGAGCCACCGACCCGAGCAAACCCTTCTCTATCAGATCGTTGACGAGTATTACCCGGCATTCGCTGCGCTTATGGCAGAGCAGGGAAAGGAATTGCCGGGCTATGTGCAACGGGAATTTGAAGAATTTCTCCAATGCGGGCGGCTGGAGCATGGCTTTCTACGGGTTCGCTGCGAGTCTTGCCACGCCGAGCACCTGGTCGCTTTCAGCTGTAAGCGTCGCGGTTTCTGCCCGAGCTGTGGGGCGCGGCGGATGGCCGAAAGTGCCGCCTTGCTGGTTGATGAAGTACTGCCTGAACAACCCATGCGTCAGTGGGTGTTGAGCTTCCCGTTTCAGCTGCGTTTCCTGTTTGCCAGCCGGCCCGAGATCATGGGGTGGGTGCTGGGCATCGTTTACCGCGTCATTGCCACGCACCTGGTCAAGAAAGCGGGCCATACCCACCAAGTGGCCAAGACGGGCGCGGTCACCCTGATCCAGCGTTTTGGATCGGCGCTCAATCTGAATGTTCACTTCCACATGCTGTTTCTCGACGGTGTGTATGTCGAGCAATCCCACGGCTCAGCGCGTTTCCGCTGGGTCAAGGCGCCGACCAGCCCAGAGCTCACCCAGCTGACGCACACCATCGCCCACCGGGTGGGTCGCTATCTGGAACGGCAAGGCCTGCTGGAACGGGATGTCGAAAACAGCTATCTGGCCTCGGATGCGGTGGATGACGACCCGATGACACCCCTGCTGGGGCACTCGATCACTTACCGTATCGCTGTCGGTTCACAGGCGGGGCGAAAGGTGTTCACTTTGCAAACTCTGCCGACCAGTGGTGATCCGTTCGGTGACAGGATTGGCAAGGTAGCCGGGTCCAGCCTGCACGCCGGCGTGGCGGCCAGGGCCGATGAACGCAAGAAGCTCGAACGGCTGTGCCGGTACATCAGCCGCCCGGCG
>JAKJFA010000088.1 GCA_022705135.1 Pseudomonadota bacterium
CGGAAATGGGATGCCGTTAGTCTCTCAGCTCCCCACCTTTTTGGAGAACTTGTTGCACTTACTTTGTGAATCCGCGGACCGCTTTTCGAAATTGCGACCGACCGGATTGGTTCGGATGTATGGGTTCGACGGATGACGAAGCTGCCATTCGGGGCGATCGAACGCTGAACGACAGGTAAGCGGTACATTATTGCCGCCTGATTTTGGCCGAACGCCCAAGGTCGGCTATGGCCGAGTTGCACGAGCAGGCTGTAAGATAGATAATTAAGTGGAGCAGTCGTCTGTATGGCCGGTTCAAGGAACCGGCGACGGTTCGTTTGTGGCCGAACGCGCAGCCACACAAACGATTAATCTTCCGGCGTCTGCTCGCTGATGGCCACCGCCTGATGGATGAGGTCGGTCAGGCCGGCCGCGCGTTCGATAGAGGCGTCGTAAATGAAATGCAGTTCGGGCAGGGTGTGAATTTTGATGCGCTTGCCCAGTTCGCGGCGTAAAAAACCGGAAGCGCGTTTCAGGCCGGTTTCGACCTCGGCCAGATGCGCGGCATCGAGCGTGGTGAAAAAGATTTTGGCGTGGGCGTAATCCGGCGTCAGTTCGACGGCCGTCAGGCTGACCATGCCGACGCGCGGGTCTTTCAGCTCCGTCTGGATCAGCGCCGCCAGATCGCGGCGAATCTGTTCGCAAACGCGATCGGAACGGGAGAAAGAGGAAGGTTTTTTAGCAGCCAAAATATCGACTTAACTCAAGGCGCCGCTTGGGCTAGGCGCAGCCACCGAAGACAGTACATACCTAGTACGGCGAGGCGGCTGCAACAACGCCCAAGCAAGCTGGTTTACAACAAAGTGCGGGCGACTTCCTGGATTTCGTAGACCTCAAGCTGATCCTTCTCCATGATGTCGTTATTGCCCTTGAGCGACAGGCCGCACTCGAAACCCGCCTTGACTTCACGGGCATCATCCTTGAAGCGCTTGAGCGAGTCGAGTTCGCCATCCCAGAGAACCACGTTGTTGCGCAGCAGGCGCACGCGCGAATGGCGTTTGACCAGACCCTCGACGACATAGCAGCCAGCAATGGCGCCAACCCTGGAGATATGGAAGACTTGGCGGATTTCGACCAGGCCCAGCGTATTTTCACGTTTCTCGGGCGATAGCATGCCGGACAGTGCCGCCTTGACCTCATCAACCGCCTCATAAATGATGTTGTAGTAGCGGATGTCGATGCCGAAATTCTCGGCCAGCTTGCGCGAACTCGCATCCGCCCGCGTGTTGAAGCCAATGATGACCGCGCCGGAAGCCTGCGCCAGATTGACGTCGGATTCGGAAATGCCGCCAACCGCGCTGTGAATCACATTGACCCGCACTTCCTCAGTCGAGAGCTTGGTCAGCGCATGCACCAGCGCTTCCTGCGAGCCCTGCACGTCAGCCTTGATGACCAGTTGCAGGGTCTTGGTTTCGCCTTCCTTCATCTGGTCGAGGAGGTTTTCCAGTTTGGCGGCCTGCTGCTTGGCCAGTTTGACGTCGCGGAACTTGCCTTGGCGGAAGAGCGCAATTTCACGCGCCTTCTTTTCGTCGGCCAGGACAATGGCTTCCTCCCCTGCCGCCGGTAGATCGGAGAGCCCCAAAATCTCGACCGGGATAGAGGGACCTGCCGCGTTGATCTGTTTGCCATTTTCGTCCAGCATGGCGCGCACACGGCCAAACACCTGGCCGGCCAGAACGATATCGCCACGTTTGAGCGTGCCGGATTGCACCAGCATGGTCGCCACGGCGCCGCGCCCCTTGTCAAGACGCGCTTCAATAATCAGGCCCTTGGCCGGCACGTCCTTTTGCGCCTTCAGCTCAAGAACTTCCGCCTGCAGCAACACCTGCTCGAGCAATTCATCGATGCCGGTGCCCTGCTTGGCCGAGACCGGAACAAAAGGCGAATCGCCACCATATTCCTCAGGCACCACGCCTTCCGCCACCAGTTCCTGACGCACCCGGTCGGGATTGGCATCGGGCTTGTCCATCTTGTTGATGGCCACGACCAGCGGTACTCCGGCGGCCTTGGCATGGTGAACAGCTTCCTTGGTCTGCGGCATGACCCCATCGTCGGCCGCCACCACCAGGATGACAATGTCGGTGGCCTTGGCACCGCGTGCCCGCATGGCCGTAAAGGCTTCGTGGCCCGGCGTATCGAGGAAGGTGATCATGCCGCGTTCGGTTTCGACGTGATAGGCACCGATGTGCTGCGTGATGCCGCCGGCCTCGCCCGCCGCCACCTTGGCCCGGCGGATGTAGTCAAGCAGCGAAGTCTTGCCGTGGTCAACGTGGCCCATGACGGTGACCACCGGAGCGCGCGCTTCGGGCGGCACATCCTTGTGATCGGCCTTGTCCTCGAGGAAGGCATCTGGATCGTCGAGTTTGGCGGCTAACGCCTTGTGGCCCATTTCCTCGACCACGATCATGGCCGTTTCCTGATCGAGCACCTGATTGATGGTCACCATCGACCCCATTTTCATCATGGTCTTGATGACTTCAGTGGCCTTGACTGCCATCTTGTGTGCCAATTCCGAAACAGAGATGGTTTCGGGGATATGGACTTCACGCACCAGCGGCTCGGTCGGCGCCTGAAAACCGCCTTGATCCTCACCCTTGGCCACCGCCTGTTTTTTGTGGACATGTTTGCCTTCGCGCCAGCCTCCAGTGAGATCGGCCCCTTTGGTTTTCAGCCCCGGTTTCTTTCTACCACCATCCGCGACCCGCTTGTTGCCCGATTCCGCCTTCTTGTGCAAGGTGCCCGCCTTATCCCCGGCCGACGCTTCCTGCGGTTCCTGCGACTTGACCTGATTCGCCACCAGAGTCTTGGCTTGCTCGGCGGCACGCGCTGCCTCCGCCGCAGCTTCCGCTTCCTGCTTCAGGCGCAGCAATTCGGCGTTGCGTTCCTGCTTTTCCTTGAACTCGCGTTCCTGACGTTCGCGCAAATCTTGCTGACGACGCTCCTCTTCGGCACGCTGACGCAAATCGGATTCCTTCAGTACCGAACGGACCCGGC
>JAKJFA010000089.1 GCA_022705135.1 Pseudomonadota bacterium
GGCGGCCCAGCAAGGCCGTCGCCCGTGTCATGTCGCCGGCCGCCAGCGCCTGGCGCACTGCCGAACTGGAAACGCGCACGCCCTCAATGCTGACGGCTTCGATCGCTTCAACGCCAAAGCCGGATCTCAGGCCTGTCTGCTGCAACAGGGCAAAATCACCACGCCTGCCCTGGCCAAAGCGGAAATCATCGCCAACGATGAGGTGCCGGACCTGCAGCCCACGCTGCAACACCCAGCCAATGAATTCCTCGGCCGAAAGAGCGGCAAAATGCGCATTGAAAGCACAGACGATCGTCATCTCAACACCGCTGGCGGCAATGAGCTCAAGCTTTTCACGCAGGATGGTGAGGCGTGCCGGCGCTGAAGCCGGGGCAAAGAACTCGCGCGGATGCGGTTCAAAAGTCAGCACCGCGGGCACCAGATGCAAATCCTTCGCCACCCCTACCAGCCGCTCAAGCAGGGCAACGTGCCCCCGGTGCACGCCATCGAAATTTCCGATCGCAAGGGCAGTCGGTGCCGTAACCGGAGACGAAAGACCGCGTAAAACGCGCATACCTGAACTGAAAAAGCATGAATTATACTCGGCGAAAGCATCGTTTTCCCGGAATCCTGTGCGCAAGAAATGCGCCGCAAGCGCAGCAGGATTTCTGGATCAGTCCAGGGCAGCCATCTTCGCTTTCGGCCCCGGCGGATGCTTGATGAAATACTGGCGAATGCCGCGTACGATCGCTTCCGCCATTTTTTCTTGGTAATCCTCGTCCGTCAGTTTGGCTTCTTCTTCCGGATTCGAGATGAAAGCGGTTTCGACTAGAATTGAGGGAATATCGGGCGCCTTCAGCACGGCAAAACTGGCCTGTTCGACACTCCCCTTGTGCAGGGTATTGATGCTGCCCAATTCGCCCAACACATATTTGCCCAGTTTGAGGCTGTCATTGATGGTCGCGGTTTGCGACAAATCAAACAACGTCCGCGCCAGATAGGGGTCTTTGACCGCCAGATTGACGCCGCCAATCAGGTCGGCCGCATTTTCCTTTTGCGCCAGCCAGCGCGCCTGCGAACTGGAAGCGCCCTTCTCGGAAAGGACAAAGACTGACGACCCCCGCGCATCCGGCTTGATCCAGGCATCGGCGTGGATGGACACAAAGAGATCGGACTGCACCCGCCGGGCCTTCTGCACCCGGGTGTGCAGAGGCACAAAGAAATCGGAATTGCGCGTCAACACCGCCCGCATGTTCGGCTCAGCGTCGATGCGCGCCTTCAGCCGCTTGGCGATGGCCAACGTGACATTTTTTTCGTAGGCACCGCGTTTGCCCACTGCACCGGGGTCTTCACCGCCGTGGCCAGGATCCAGCGTGACAATGACCAGGCGATTCACCCCTTGGTTTCCGGGTTTCGCTGCCTCGCCGTGTTGCGCCACATCGGCTCCGGTATCGAGTTTCAGCAACTCGAGATCGCCCTCTTTGCCTCGCAGCAAAGCCAACAGTGGGTCAGGCGGCTCCTGCGGGTAAACATCCAGCACCAGACGGTAGGCGTAATTGCCCACCGGATTGAGGACAAAAACCTGCGGTTTGACCTTGGTTTTGAGTTCCATCACCAACCGCACCACACCCGGCTTGTACCGCCCGGCGCGCAGCAATTTGATGTAGGGATCGTCGCCGACGATCTTGCCGGACAAGCCTTCCAGTACGGCATTGAACTCGATCCCCTCGATGTCGACCACCAGACGGTCGGGATTCTCCAGAGTAAAGTGGGTGAATTTAAGCGGAACCTCATGTTCCAGCGTGACCCGCGTGTAGTCGACAGCGGGCCAGACCCGCACGGCCAAAACGGAGGGCAGGCGCGCCGTCGCCCACCCAAGCGGCGTTACGGAGAGGAGAAGGGTGGCTCCGGCAAGGGAAAGCAGCCGTCTTCTTGCCAGGCCCGGGAAAGATTCCTTAAGCACCGTGCGCCTCTCTCGGATCGGGCCAAGCCTTCGACCTGCCGGCCGTTCGCCGCACCCGAAAACCGGAAGCAAAGATCTGCCGGCGACACATATCCCGCGGCTTTGTCCGGCCATTCGACCAAACAAACTGCATCGCCGTGAAAGTACTCTCCAAGACCAGCATCCACAAACTCCTCAGGAGACTCAAAGCGATAAAAATCAAAGTGATAACAGTATAAGCTCGAAACTACATAAATTTCAACCAGAGAATAGCTCGGGCTCTTGACCGGACCGGCATGGCCGAGCGCCCGCAACAGCGCCCGCGCCAGCGTCGTTTTGCCGGCGCCCAGATCGCCTTCCAGGTAAATCACCAATCCCGGCGCCAGGAAAGGGGCAAGTTTTGCGCCCAACAGAACGGTGGCTTCTTCGTCAGGCAAAGAGAAATGCGCGGTAAACTCGGGGGGATGCAAGAGACGATTCCTCCTCGTGACGACTCAACACTGCCCGGCCGCATCAAAGCATTGGGGCAGGTTCTGGGATTTTCCGCCATCGGTATCGCCGATGCCGAAGTCAGCGAAGCGGCGCCCCATTTGCAGCAATGGCTGGCGCAACACTTCCATGGCGAGATGGATTATATGGCGCGGCACGCCCATTTGCGCGCCGATCCGCAAGGCATGTTGCCCGGAACACGCAGTGTCATCATGGCCGTGCTCGATTACCTGCCGGAAACGCAACTGCACCCAACGCCTGGAAACCTGATCATCTCGCGCTATGCGCTCGGGCGCGATTACCACGGAATCATGCGGAGGCGCCTGCAAAAACTGGCACAAGCTGTGCAGGATGAAATCGGCCCTTTCGGCTACCGCGTCTTTTCCGACTCCGCCCCGGTCATGGAAGTCGAACTGGCATGTCAAGCGGGGCTAGGCTGGCGGGGCAAAAACACTCTCCTGCTGTCGCGCCAAGG
>JAKJFA010000008.1:0-38079 GCA_022705135.1 Pseudomonadota bacterium
ATTCATGGTGGAGAGTGTACCAGTCCCGATGGCGATGATCGAGAAAGTGCGGCGACCGCAATAAAAAAAGCCCGGTCTGAACACCGGGCTTTGCGGATGCCTTGGAAATTACTTTTCGGCAGCGACTTCGACGTTGACGGTCACGACCACGTCGGTATGCAAGGCAATTTCGAGCGGGAATTCGCCAATCGCCTTGAGCGGTCCGTCCGGCATGCGGATGGTGGCTTTGTCAACCTCGGCACCCTGTTCCTTGAAGGCTTCAGCAATGTCGTGGTTGGTGACAGAACCGAACAGCCGGCCGTCGAGACCCGCCTTGCGGGCAACGGTAACCTTGATGTCCTTGATCTTGTCGCCAAAGGCCTGGGCGGCGGCCAGTTTTTCGGCCTGTGCCTTCTCCAGTTCGGCGCGCCGGCTTTCAAACTCGGCCAGGGCTGCCGGTGTTGCGCGCCGTGCCTTGCCCTTGGGAATCAGAAAATTGCGGGCGTAGCCCTCCTTGACCTTGACGATGTCGCCGAGGTTGCCAAGATTGGTCACTTTTTCAAGCAGAATGATTTGCATGTTGCACTCCCCGCTTATTGGTGGTTATCGGTGTACGGGAGCAGCGCCAGGAAACGGGCGCGCTTGACGGCAACCGAGAGCTGACGCTGGTAGCCGGCCTTGGTGCCGGTCAGGCGTGCCGGCATGAGCTTGAAATTCTCGGTGACAAACTCCTTGAGAACCTCAATATCCTTGTAGTCCACCTGTTCCACCTTCTCGGCGGTGAAGCGGCAGAATTTGCGGCGCTTGAACAGACCGCTGCTGCGCTTCTTTTTCTTGTCGTCATCCTTTTTCTTGAAGAATCGGGCCATTTGATGTTCCTTCCAAAAATTCGATCGTGTTGATATGCAATACGAGGGTTCGGCTGTCGCGGCTTTTGGCGCTGAGAAAACCGTTCGTCCTGATTTCGCTGCCGATTGGAGTGGCTTGCAGCCACTGGGCGGCTTGTCCGAGGGCGAGCAGCGGAATGTCGCAGCGTACCTGCCGTGCCGCACCGTTTTCCATCTGTTCCGAGGTGTGCTGTAGAACGCCTTCGGCGATCGGAACGCCTGCCGGTGTGTAGCGCAAACTCTTGCGCTCGATCAGCCGGCCGGAAAGGTCGATGCGGTTCAGCTTGGCTCCCGTGGCGGCTTAGGCTTCAGCTTCCTGTACTTCGGGGGCCCCGGCGACTTCAGCCGGCTCGCTGGCTTCGCCGCCGAGCAGGGACTTGGATTTCTCCTCCTTCATCATCGGCGAAGGCGTCGTAACGGCGCGCTTCATCTTGACGGTGAGGTGGCGCAAGACTGCATCGTTGAACTTGAAGGAATGCTCCAGTTCATTGAGGGTGTCGCCGTCGCACTCGATGTTCATCAGCACGTAATGGGCCTTGTGGATTTTCTGGATGGGGTAGGCCAACTGACGGCGACCCCAGTCCTCGAGACGATGGATCCTGCCGCCCTTGCCGGTTACGATCGAGCTGTAGCGCTCGACCATACCCGGAACCTGTTCGCTCTGATCCGGATGGACAATAAAAACAATTTCGTAATGACGCATGAACGCTCCTTATGGAAAAAGCCCCCCGCCATGCGGATACGGTGGGGCAAGGTTGATAAAACTTGAAATGTCCGCTTTTTTCGCTCTTCCTGGCCAGGAGGGGTGCTTGGGCACCCCGGCGACTCAGGCCTTTTTGTGCTCCAGCTTTTCCTTGATCCGGGCCGACTTGCCGGAGCGCTCGCGCAGGTAATAGAGCTTGGCGCGGCGCACGTCGCCACGACGTTTGACTTCGATGGCGGCAACCAGCGGAGAATGGGTCTGGAACGTCCGCTCGACCCCCTCGCCAGAGGAAATCTTGCGCACGATGAAGGAAGAATTGAGACCGCGATTGCGCTTGGCGATGACGACGCCTTCAAAGGCCTGAAGACGTTCGCGGTTGCCTTCCTTAACCTTCACCTGCACGACGACGGTGTCGCCGGGGGCGAATTCGGGGACGGTCTTGCCCAGACGGGCAATCTCTTCCTGTTCGAGTTGCTGAATCAGGTTCATGTGAGCTCCTGTACGTTATCAAAAAATGACTCACCGCATTGCTCTTCTGCCGCAATTTCGGCTAAGAGTTGCGCTTCTTCCGCACTCAGGGTGCGATGCGCCAGCCAGTTGGCCAACAACTCCGGGCGGCGCTTCCCGGTCCGCGCCAGCGACTGTTTCAATCGCCAGCGCCGAATTCTCTCATGGTTGCCGGATAACAACACTTCCGGCACTGCCCGACCTTCATAAACTTCGGGCCGCGTATAGTGCGGACAATCGAGCAAACCTGCAACAAATGAATCTTCCACCGCCGACGCGGCATCGCCCAGCACCCCAGGCAATTGCCGCACGACGGCATCCATCAGCGCCATCGCCGGCAATTCGCCGCCCGACAGCACAAAATCCCCGATCGAAATTTCCTCATCGACGGTGCGCTCGATCAGACGCTCGTCAATTCCCTCATAACGACCGCAGAGCAGGATCAAACCTGCTTCTCCGGCCAACTGCATCACCCGTTCATGGGTGAGGGGTACACCCTGCGGTGACAGGCAAATGACCCGGCTTACCGCCACACCCTCTGCCGCTTGCCGCGCTTTCGCGGCGGCAATCGCCTTTTCCAGCGGTGCTGCCTGCATCACCATGCCGGGGCCGCCACCGTAAGGCCGGTCATCCACCGTGCGCCAGGCATTGTCAGCGAAATCGCGCGGATTCCAGCCCCGCCATTCCCAGCGCCTTTCTTCCAGGGCGCGGCGGGTTACGCCATGCTCTGTCAGTGCTGCAAACATCTCCGGAAAGAGGCTGATGCAGTCGAAGCGGATCACCTGTCACTCCCCCAGTCGACGCGGATCAGACCATTTTCCGGCTCTACTACCAGAACCACCGATGCCACGAAGGGCAGCAGGCGTTCCTTTCCCTCTTCCGAAACCAGGCGCAATACCGTATGGGCGCCGGTCTCAATCAATTCTTCCACACGCCCGAGAACTTCTCCGGCGCTGTTGACCGCTTCCAGGCCGATCAGGTCGGCCCAATAGAACTCGTTTTCTGCGGTGGCCGGCAGCGCTTCGCGCGGCGCACCGATCAACATTCCCTTCAGTGTTTCTGCCGCCGTCCGGTTGTCGACGCCCTCAAACTGGCAAATCAGACCTCCACCGTGCGGCCGGCATGTCTTCGGTTTGGCTTCTCGCCAATCCGCCAAGTCTTCCGAACCAAGCCACCAGACAGGCATCTGCGCCCAGGTTGCCGGATCATCGCCGAAGGGATGAATCCTGACCCAGCCGCGTACGCCGTATGGGTCGATGACTTTCCCCAGAACGACCACGGCGTTTCTGGGAATGCCCGATCAGGCTGCTTGTTTGGCGGTGAACTGCTTGACCAGGCGGGCGGCCGTCGGCGACAACTGGGCGCCATGCTGCTGCCAGTAGGTCAGGCGATCCATGGCGACACGCAGGCCTTCTTCGTGTTCGGCGGCGACGGGGTTATAAAAACCGATGCGCTCGACGAAGCGGCCGCTGCGACGGGCGCGTGAATCGGCAACGACCATGTTGTAGAAGGGGCGCTTCTTGGCGCCGCCGCGGGCAAGACGAATCACAACCATCGTGTTCTTTCCGTTTTCTGAAAAGGGCGGAATTATAAGCCTTTTTGCTGAAAAAACAATCCGTTGACGGGTTGCGTCCGCGATTTTTTGCGCATTTGATCGGCCCAGGTCTGGAATGGTGCGTATGGCCTTGTTTTGCAGGACTTGGCGCTTGCCCGGAAGTGTCTTTTCTATTGCGCTCATTGGTGAATTCTGCTCTATCCCTTGTGAACATCATCCGTTTCCTGTGACATAATTCCACGATTAGTCTATTACGCGACCGGAGTGTGTATGTCAAAAGTAGCATCTGCCGAAAGCCTGCAAAATCGGGGTGTGTTTAACCCCAAAGATCTCTGCCATATCGAGGAGGTGATGGCGGTCACCAGTAGAACGCTGGACCCCTATGGGGCCATCGCTTCGCTGATGAATGCCCAGATGGCCTGGTTCTCGCACCCCCAGGAGTACATGCGGGCGTTGAGCTGTATGTCCGAGGACATGATGGAACTGAGTGGGCATATCGTGCGCCGCGCCATGGGAATTCAATCTGAGGACGTGATCCGGCCGAACGCCGACGATACCCGTTTTTCCGATCCGGTGTGGGCGGACGAAGCGAGTTGGGATATCGTCAAGGAATGGTATCTGGCCTTTACGCACCGTTGGCAGGATATGTACTACGAAACGCCGGGCCTTTCGGAAAAGGCGCGCCGTCAAGCTGCGTTCTGGTCGCGCAAGTGGCTCAACATGATGGCGCCGACCAATTTCTTCTGGCTCAACCCGGTGGCGATGCGGCGTTGCGTCCAAACCGGTGGCGAGAGCGTCGTGCGCGGCCTCAAGAACATGATGCGGGACATCAAGGCCAAGAACATCCTGATGGTCGACCAGGACGCTTTTGTCGTCGGCAAGGACTTGGGATTGACGCCGGGCAAGGTCGTTTTCCGCAACGAGATGATCGAGTTGCTGCACTACGAACCGACGACCGAAAAAGTGCATGAAACGCCGATCGTCATCATCATGCCCTGGATCAACAAGTTCTACATCCTCGACCTGACGCCCAAGAAGAGCATGGTCAAGTATCTGACGGACCAGGGCTATTCGGTGTTTATCACCAGTTGGAAAAATCCTACGGCGGAGATGTCCGGCACACGTTTTGACGATTATCTCGAAAAAGGGGTTTCCGAAGCGGTTCGTGTCGCCCGTGAATTCTGCAAGGTTCCGCAGGTGAACCTGGTGGGTTATTGCATTGGTGGGACGTTGGTGACCACCTACATGGCTTGGGCGAATCGTCGCTACCCTGCCGGCAAGGTGCCGGTCAAGTCCTGGACCCTGTTTACCACCCTGACCGATTTTTCCAATCCTGGCGACATCGAAGTATTCGTTGACGAAAATACCATCGAGGCGATGGAAGGGAATATGAAGAAGAAAGGTTATCTCGAAGGAAACGAGATGGCCTCGGCGTTCCGCATGCTGCGGTCCAACAGTCTGATCTGGAACTACTGGGTACACAGCTACCTGCTGGGCGAGGATCTGCCGCCCTTCGATGTCCTGTTCTGGAACATGGATTCAACCCGCATGCCCTACGCCATGCACTCCTGGTATCTGCGCGAGATGTATCTGCACAACAACCTCATCAAGCGCGATCACCTGCATCTTGCCGGCGAGCCGATCGACCTCAACCAGATCACGCAACCGCTCTATGCCGCGACGGCGGAAGACGATCACATTGCGCCTTGGAAGGCCTGCTACCGCATCCGCAAATTCGTCAACGTCAAGGCGCCGGTGCGTTTCGTCGTGTCGACGTCCGGCCACATCCTGGGCATTGTCAACCCGCCGACCAATCCGCCCAAGCGGGCGTACTGGGTTGCCGACCCGGAACGCAACGAGAGCTGGGAGCGCTGGATGGACCGCGCCGAGAAGCGCGATGGGACCTGGTGGGAAGACTGGATGGTCTGGATGAATGAGCGCAGCGGCCCCATGGTGCCGGCCTACCCGGTCGAAAACGCGCAGTTCCCGGCATTGGCGGATGCGCCCGGGACCTACGTCCTCGAGAAGTAGGTTTCGGTAGTCAAAAAAATCAGGGGTGAGTTCTTCATTCAGAGGAATTCACCCCTTCTGTTTTAGCGGCCGGGATAAAACATGAAACAAAGCTCCTTTTTCTCCCAGTGGCTGATTCTTGGCATCGCCCTGCTCTACCTGGGCGGATCGGTTGCGTTTAATCTCAACCGCGAACGCCAGCGCGTCGACAGCAGTGAGCGGGAGCGGCTGTTGACTCAGGCACGCGTCGTGCGGGAAAACACGGCACATAACCTGACCGCGATCAAACAGGTGCTGATGCAATTGCGTCTGCAGAAGAAGATGGCGGGCCAGGAACTGAACGAGCATCTTGCGACTTTGACCGATGCCATGCCTGGGGTGCGTACCGTGGCGATCCTCGATGCCAAGGGGGTCATCCGTGCTGCCAACCGGCCTGAACTTGTCGGCGGAAATTTCAGCCAGCGTGACTATTTCAGCGGACCCCGGCAAGGTCACGATGCGGATACCGTGTATGTGTCGCGTCCCTTTCGTTCTTCCCTTGGAGTATTTGCCCTCGGCGTCAGCATGGCGATCATCGGCCCTCATGGCGAATTCTCCGGAGTGGTCACCGCCACGCTGGACCCGCAATACTTTTTCAACTTGATGGATTCGGTGCGCTACACCCCGGACATGAGAACAGGTCTCGTTCACTGGGATGGCGACATCTTTATGATGGCGCCCGCACAAACTGCTATTGCCGGAAAAAACCTGAACCAGCCCAGTGCCTTTTTTACCCAGCACAAAGGCAGCGATCGGGACGCCAACGTCTATGTTGGCAAGGTTTATTCGACTGGCGACGAGCGCATGGTTGCCCTGAGCACGATTCGGTCGCCCGAGTTGAAACTCGATAAACCGCTGGTAGTCACGGCTTCACGTGACGTGGCTGAGATTTTTTCTGCCTGGCGCAGTGATCTTGTCAAGCAGGGCGGCATGGCGGCGCTGATTGCGCTGCTGTCTATCCTGGTTCTCTATGCCTTTCAACGCCGGCAACGGGAATCAGGTCGGCAACTGGAGCATGCTGGCGAGACCTTGCGTGCCAAGCAGGTGGAAATACAAGAAAGCGAAGAGAAATACCGGGCCATCGTTGAGACCACCGATACCGGTTATGTGATTCTGGACGGCAATGGCAGGGTGGTCGATGCCAATGCCGAGTATATTCGGCTTTCCGGCTACGCCAGTCTAGAGCAGATTCTTGGCCACAATCCGGTGGAGTGGACAGCGCAACACGACCAGGAACGTAACCGCGAGGCGATCAGAAAGTGCCTGGAAACTGGTGCTATTCGTAATTTTGAAATCGAATACTCTGATCCAGCCGGTCAGGCCACTGCTGTCGAAATTAATGCGACGGTATTGCGCCGGAAAGGCGAGCGGCAGATTGTTGCGCTCTGCCGCGACGTTTCGGAGCGCAAGCGCGCCCAGGAAGAGATCCGGCATCTTGCCTACCACGATGCGCTGACGAATCTGCCCAATCGCCGCATGATGCTGGAGCGCTTGAGCCTCGCCATTGTCCAGGCCAAGCGTTATCAGCGTTCTCTGGCCATCATGTTCATCGATCTCGATCACTTCAAGGAAATCAACGACACTTTGGGACACGATGTTGGTGACGAGCTGCTCAGTGCCGTTGCCAAACGGCTATCCGCCTGCGTGCGCGGCGGAGATACCGTCAGCCGGCAAGGAGGGGACGAATTTGTTGTCGTATTGACGGAAATCGCCCAAGTTGACGACGCTACCTTGGTGGCTGAGAAAATTGTCAAGGTTATGCGCGAGCCGGTGCCGGTGCGCGAGCACGTGTTGCAGATTACCATCAGTATCGGCATCGCTATCTATCCCCTCGAAAGTACGGATGACCCAATCGAACTGATGAAGAAGGCGGATATTGCTATGTACAAAGCGAAAAAGGGCGGTCGTGATGGCTACTGTGTTTATCAGTAGGGTGGTTCTGGCTTTGCCGGAATGAGTGTTCCTAACGAGGCTCCGCTCTTCGATCCCCGCCTGATCGAGCGCTTCGAGATCAAGGGGCCGCGTTATACCTCCTATCCGACGGCGGATCGTTTTCAGGTGCCTTTCGACGCGTCGGTCTTCAGAAACGCCCTGGAAAACCGCAGTCCGCCCGAGCGTCCGCTGTCGCTCTACGTCCATCTGCCGTTTTGCGCCTCTATCTGCTATTACTGCGCTTGTAATCGTATTATCACCGGCGATCACGGGCGCAGCAGCAAATACCTCAAATACCTGGGACGCGAGATCGCGCTGCTGACCGGTCATTTGCGCGGTGGCCGCCAGGTGGTGCAACTGCATTGGGGCGGCGGCAGCCCCAATTTCCTGTCCGATGCTGAAACCCGCCAGTTGATGGCGCTGATTCGCCATTTTTTCGATTTGCAAGCCGATGGCGAATTTTCCATCGAAATCGATCCGCGCCAGGTCGATTCTGGCCGTATTGCCTTGCTGGGTGACATCGGCTTCAACCGTATCAGTGTCGGCGTGCAGGATTTCGATCCGGCCGTGCAGGCGGCGATTCATCGCCGGCAGACGCTGGAAGAGACAGCGCGGGTCATCGAAGCGGCGCGCGACCGCGGCTTCAAGTCGATCTCGGTTGATCTGATCTACGGCTTGCCGCGGCAGACGCTGGCAGGATTTGCGCGGACGCTCGATCAGGTCATTGCCTTGCGGCCCGACCGATTGTCGGTTTATAACTTTGCCTATCTGCCGCAACTCTTCAAGCCGCAACGCCGCATTGCTGAGGCCGATCTGCCGTCGGCGTCGACGCGCCTGAACATCCTGGCGCTGGCGATCCGCACGCTGACCGAGGCGGGTTATGTCTATATCGGCATGGATCATTTCGCCCGGCCGCAGGACGAATTGGCGGTGGCGCAGCGGCAAGGTCGCCTGCACCGCAATTTCCAGGGCTATTCGACCCATGCCGACTGCGATCTGCTGGCCATCGGCATCTCCGCCATCAGCAAAGTGGGAACGGTCTACAGCCAGAATGGCAAGACGCTGGACGAGTACTACGGCCATCTTGATCGCGGTGAATTGCCGGTGGCGCGCGGCTACGAACTCAGCACCGACGACTTGCTGCGCCGCGCCGTCATTCAGGCGCTGATGTGCCAGTTTGAGCTGGAGTTTGCGGCGATCGAAAAAGGCTTCGGGATTTCCTTTGCCGAATACTTTGTCATTGAGTTGCAGGAATTGCGCGAACTTGAAGCGGCCGGGATGGTCTCAATGGATGGAGAAACGATCCAGGTGCTGCCGGCTGGCCGCTTGCTGGTACGTGCCGTTGCCATGGTCTTTGACCGCTACCTGCGGGCAGACCATCAGAAAACCCGTTATTCGAAAGTGATTTAAATGAACACGCCAACGGTTGTCGAATTGTCCATCACTGGTATGCACTGCGCATCTTGCGCGGCACGCCTGGAGAGGGCGTGGTCGGCTTTGCCAGGCGTCGAGGCCAACGTCAATCTGGCGACGGCGCGGGCGCGGGTGCGTTTTGCTGGCGAGGCGCAGGCCGATGCGCTGGTGGCAATTGCGGCCAAGGCAGGCTTTGGCGCCAAGATGGTCGATGCGCATACCCGCGACGAGGAAAAAGCGCGCAAAGCGGCGGAAATGGCGCAGGAAACCCGCCTGTTCTGGATTTCCGTCCTTCTCACCGTGCCCCTGGTGGCGCAGATGTTGTTCATGTTTACGGGCAGCCATGCCGAATTGCCACGCTGGTTGCAACTGGCGTTGGCGACGCCAGTGCAGTTCTGGATTGGTTGGCGGTTTTATCGCGGCGCTTATGCCGCCTTGCGCGGTGGCGGCGCCAACATGGACGTGCTGGTGGCTTTGGGAACCAGCATGGCCTGGGGGTTTTCGGTGGCTGTCCTGCTGCTTGGCCTCGATCAGCATGTGTACTTTGAAGCCGGGGCGGCGGTGATCACGCTGGTGCTGCTCGGCAAGATCATGGAACAGCGGGCGACGGCCAAGACGTCCGAGGCGATTGAAGCCTTGATCCGCCTGCAGCCGAAAACGGCGCGCATCGAACGTGACGGGCAGTTGCTGGAAGTACCGGTCGATGTCTTGATGCCGGGCGATATTTTCATCGTGCGGCCGGGCGAAAGCGTGCCGGTCGATGGCGAGGTGATCGATGGCGCTTCGAGCGTCAATGAAGCGATGCTGACCGGCGAGAGCATGCCGGTACATAAAGCGGCGGGAGCGCAGGTTTTTGCGGCGACGGCCAACTTTGACGGCATGTTGCGTTGCCGGGCGACCGGGGTCGGCGAACATACCCTGCTGGCCGGCATCATCCGTCTGGTCGGTGAAGCGCAGGGATCGAAGGCGCCGGTGCAGCGGCTGGTTGATCGCATTGCCGGCATTTTCGTGCCGGCAGTCTGCCTGCTGGCGCTGGCGACTTTGATCGGCTGGTGGGGGTTCAGCGGCGATTTCGCTACGGCCCTGGTCAATGCCGTGGCGGTGCTGGTCATTGCCTGCCCTTGCGCCTTGGGATTGGCGACGCCGACGGCGATCATGGTCGGTACCGGACAGGGCGCCAAAGCGGGAATTCTGGTCAGGAATGCCGAAGCGCTGGAGCGGGCGGAAAAGATAAGCGTGCTGGCGGTGGATAAAACCGGCACGCTGACGGTGGGACGGCCGCAAGTAACGGATATTGTCGCCGTGGAGTGCGAGGCGATGGCGGCATTGCGTTTGGCGGCGGCGCTGGAACAGGGTTCCGAGCATCCGCTGGCACGCGCTATTCTGGAAAAAGCGGTAGGGGTGGCCCTGCCCAAGGTGGAAGAATTTCTGGCCCGGGCCGGGCAGGGGGTCGAAGGCAGCGTCGAAAGCCGCTGGTTGCGCCTGGGCGCACCAGACTGGCTCGGCGTTGAAGATAAGCGCGTTGCCACACTGCAGGCCGAGGGCAAGACGGTCGTGGCACTGGCGGAAGAGGGGCGCCTGTTGGCGTTGTTCGCCATTGCCGATACCCTGCGGCCAGGTTCGCAGCGCGCCGTTGAGCGCCTGAAAAAGCGGGGCATCCGTGTCGTCATGCTGACTGGCGACCATCTCGCCACGGCGGCGGTGATTGCGCGTTCTGTCGGCATTGATGAAA
This sequence comes from Pseudomonadota bacterium, assembly GCA_022705135.1. Taxonomy (GTDB): domain Bacteria; phylum Pseudomonadota; class Gammaproteobacteria; order Burkholderiales; family Rhodocyclaceae; genus UBA1934. Next base: position 10,758 of record JAKJFA010000008.1, read on the forward strand.
TACGGGCCGGCATTCTGCCCGGTGACAAGGCGGCAGCAATCAACGAACTCAAGGCAGGCGGTGCATTGGTGGCGATGGCCGGTGATGGCATTAACGATGCGCCGGCGTTGGCGGCAGCCGATGTCAGTCTGGCGTTGGGTGCCGGTTCGGATACGGCGATCGAGGCCGCCGATTTGACCTTGATTCGCAACGATCTGAACAGCGTGGTGGATGCTATCGATTTGTCGGGCGCAACTCTGCGAAAGATCAGGCAGAACCTCTTTTTTGCTTTTGCTTATAATGTCCTGGCTATTCCGCTGGCGGCGCTGGGGTTTCTGAACCCGGTCGTGGCCGGCGCGGCGATGGCGATGAGTTCGGTGTCGGTCGTGAGCAGTTCCTTGATGCTCAGGCGCTGGCGGCCGATGGCCTGACGTTTTCGGAGCAACCAAGGACAGATAGCAGTATGGAACAAAGTGCCGGGGAAACTGGTGACAGCGGAGGCGCTCTGAACGAACGTGAACAGGTCGAGCAGGCGTTGCGCGAGAGCGAGGAGCGTTTTCGCGAGCTGCTGGGCAGTCTGCACGAAATCGTCTGGTGCTACGCGGTGGAAGAGCGCAAGGTGCTCTATGTGAATGATGCCGTCGAGGGCATCTACGGTCGCCCGAAGGAAGATTTTTTTGCCAACCCGAAGCTCTGGCGTACCGCTATTCATCCGGATGACCGCGAGCTGGCGCGCCAAGCGGACCTGTCCGTTCTGGAATCCGGACGGACAGAGTGCGACTGCCGTATTGTTGACGCCCAAGGCCATCTGCACTGGTTGCATTTCCGCTTGTATCGGGTTGGTAACCCCGGTGTTTCGGGGGTACGCGTCGTCGGTGTCGGCATCGATATCACCGCCCGCAAGCGCGCCGAATTGGCGCTGGCCGAGAGTGAAGAACTGTTCCTGACCACCATGGGGGCGGCCCAGGTCGGCATTTTTGTCGTTCAGGACGGTCAGTTGGCTTATGTCAATCCGTTGATTCCACGCCTGTTCGGTTACAGCGAACGGGAAATGACCGGAATGGCGCCTTTCGATCTGGTGGCGCCGGAAATGCGGGAAGCGGCAGTGGAGCTGCATCGGCAAAGCGAGGCCGAGGGCAGCAGATCTTTCGAAACGATAGCGCTGCGCCGGGACGGGAGCACCTTCCCCGCCATGGTTCTGGCTTCGCCCACCAGTTTCAAGGGTCGTCCGGCCTGGACCGGCACTATTTTTGATTTGACCGAACGCAAACAGGCTGAAAAGCGCATCGTTGAACTGGCCTTCTTCGACCCGCTCACCGGCTTGCCCAACCGCCGTCTGCTGGAAGACCGGGTCGAACAGTTGATTGCCGATGCGGAGCGGGAACGGGGCTCGCTGGCCATGCTCGTGCTCGATCTCGACAAGCTGAAGCGGGTCAATGACTCGCTCGGACACAGTGTCGGCGACCAGTTGCTTTGCGCCGCAGCGGTGCGCATTAAGCGGGTCGTGCGTAAAATCGACACCATTGGCCGAAAAAGCGGCGATGAATTCGTATTCGTTCTGCCTGGCGCCAAGGCCGAGGAGGCGGCGGAAACGGCGCGGGTCCTTCTCGACGCCTGTGCCCAGCCGTTTATCATCAACGGGCATGAATTGACCGTGCTGACGTCGATCGGCATCAGCCTCTACCCGGAAGACGGCAGCGACTTCGAGCATCTCTGTAAAAATGCCGACTTGGCCATGTATCAGGCCAAGGAAGCCGGGCGGCAGAATTATCAGTTCTATTCGCAAAGCATGAACGCGGCGACGCTCGAACACCTGTTCATCGAACATGGGTTGCGTCAGGCCCTGGCTGCCGGCCAGTTTCTTCTTGCCTATCAGCCGCTCATCTCCCTCAGAACGGGCCACATCGTCGGTGGCGAGGCGCTCATCCGTTGGCAGCATCCCGAACTGGGCTTGATCCAGCCCATCCGGTTCATTCCCGTAGCAGAGGACAGCGGCCTGATCAATGCCATCGGGGATTGGGTGCTGCGGCAGGCGTGTCAACAAGCCAAGTCCTGGCAGGATTCCGGGTTGCCGCTGAACACCATCGCGGTCAATGTTTCCCCCGTGCAGTTTCGCCAGAGTGATTTTGTTGGCACGGTCGAGCGCATCCTCAAGGAAACCGGTCTTGCGCCTTCCTGCCTGGAACTGGAATTGACCGAGCGCACCGTCATGCACGACGCCGAAGCCAATCTGGGCATCCTGTCGGCGCTCAGCGCCATGGGCGTCGAATTGGCGGTGGATGATTTTGGCACGGGCTATTCCTCACTGGCCTATCTCAAGCGTTTTCCGGTCGGCAAGCTCAAGATCGATCAGTCCTTCGTGCGTGATATTGCCGAGGACCGGGACGATCTCGCCATTGCTGAAACGATCGTCAGCATTGGCCACAGTCTGCGCCTCAACGTTCTGGCCGAAGGGGTGGAGACGGAAGAGCAGCTGAGTATTCTGGAAGAAGGACACTCGGACATGGCGCAAGGCTACCTGTTCAGCCTTCCGGTGACGGCGGATGAATTCGCCGAACTCTTGCGCCAGCAGCCCTTTGAGAAGAGTGGTGGCCGCTGGAACAAGTGGTCGGCATGATCCGGCCCGATGAAGTCTGAAATTGCCGTCATACCGGCGAAGGCCGGTATCCAGTGTGTGCCTGGGTTCGCCTTATGGTCCCCGGCCTTCGCCGGGGTGACGACTTCAACCATTTGCTGGCCGGCTGCAAGAGCCACCCCCTGTTGTTGGATTCTGGGTGGGCTTCTGCGGCAGGACCTCAAAATCGGCGGGCGCCGACCAGACGATGTGGCTCTTTTCATCGCCCAATGCCGAGCGCTCAAGCATGTCGATCAGCGGCCAGGCCTGCTGTGCAAGATTGACCGGTTGATCTGGTATCTCGGCTTCAGCTTCGTCTACCTTGACATCGTCGTCCTTGACTTCATCCTTTGCCGGTTTGTCGCAACCCTTTTCCTTGGCAATCATTTCCAGCCTTGCCATTTCAGCTTCGACGGCACGACGCAAGTTTGCCGCTGCCGGCAGCATTTCATCCCGCGTCATCACGCCCTCTGCGGTGCAGCGCTTGCCGATGGCCGACAGCAGAAGGCGTGCCGTATTGGCGAACATAATGATTTCGCCTGTTTGGCTCGAAGTGAATCTGACCAGCATCTGTTGCCGTTTGCGGTTAGGGCGCGAGATTTTGAGTGGGCTTTTGCAGCAGAGCCTCAAAATCGGTGGCTGGTACGGCCGGGCTGAAGAGGAAACCCTGGAAGGCTGAACAGCCGTTGCGAACCAAAAAGTTGCGTTGCGCCTCGTTTTCGACGCCCTCGGCGATGACGCTGAGGCCGAGGTTGTGCGCCATGCCGATGATGGTTTGAACGATGACGGCGTCCCCCGCATTGATGGCAATGTCACGCACGAAGGACTGATCGATCTTGAGCTGGTCGAGCGGCAGGCGCTTGAGGTAGGACAGCGAGGAATAGCCGGTGCCGAAGTCGTCCATGGAGAAGCCGACCCCTGACGATCTCAGGGCATGCATTTTGTCGATTGAAGTGGCGATGTTGTCGAGCACCAGGCTCTCGGTCAGTTCGATCTTGAGTCGAGCCGGGTTGGCGCCGCTGGAGGCGAGGGTGGCGCGCACGATGTCGACAAAATCGGCCTGGCGGAACTGGCGGGCGCTGACATTGACGGACACCTGCAGCTCCCGGGTGAGCGGGTCTTGTTCCCAAACTTTGAGTTGGGCGCAGGCGGTCTCGAGCACCCATTGGCCGATCGGAACGATGAGGCCCGTGTCCTCGGCCAGCGGGATGAACTGGGCGGGAGAAATCATGCCGCGCTCGGGATGTGGCCACCGGATCAGGGCTTCCGCCCCAAAGATGCCGTTTTCCTGGCTGATTTGCGGCTGGTAGTAGAGACATAGTTGCTGGCTGGACAGGGCACGGCGCAGTTCAGCTTCGAGGCTGGTACGCGCTTCCAGATTGGCCTGGATTTCGGGGTCGAAAAAGCGCACGGCATTGCGTCCGGCAGTTTTGGCCCGGTATACGGCCGAATCGGCACGCTTGAGGAGTTCCTCTTCGCTTTCCGCTTGGCCGGAAAAGAGGCTGATGCCGATGCTGGCGGTGCCCTGGTGGCTGTAGGCGCCGAGCTGGCAGGGAAGGTTGATGGCCTGCAAGATTTTTTCGCCCACCGCCTCGGCCTGGGCTGCGGCCTCCTCGCTATTGGCATTGAGGTCTTCCAGCATGACGACGAACTCATCACCGCCCAGGCGGGCGATGGTGTCGTCGGCGCGCATGCTGCTGCGCAGACGTTCAGCCACCTCCTTGAGAAACAAATCGCCGGCCGCGTGTCCTTTGGTTTCGTTGAGGGTTTTGAAATCGTCCAGGTCGATGAAGAGCAAGGCGCCGTGCCGGTTGCGCCGATGGCTGGCGGCCAGCGCCTGGCGCAGGCGGTCGGTGAGTTGGTGGCGGTTGGGCAGTTGGGTCAGCGCATCATAGAAGGCCAGCCATTCGATTTCGTCCTGGGCCTGGACGCGTTCGCTGACGTCGCGCGAGATCAGGATGAAGCGCTGGTCCTGTCCGGGCGGAGTGAGTTTGCGCGCGACCGAAAGCTCGAACCAGCGTTCCCCGGCCGGTACGGCAAGGCGCACCAGGGTCCCGTGCGAGGAGCCCATTTCGGAGGCTTCCCGCAGGGTGGCCATGACCAGGCTGGCAGCATTTGCCGGCATGACGTCGAAAACGGTGTTGCCGAGCAGTTTGCCGGGAGGGGCGACGAGAAGATCATTGCGGGTGGCGCGGCAATCCAGGTAGCGGCCATGCAGATCAAGCTCGAAAAGCAGATCGGGGATGGCTTCCAGCGTGGCGGTCAGTTGGTTGTTGATTTCCTCGGTTTCCTGTTTGGACTGGCGCAGAGAGGCGAGTGCCTCCGATAATTCGCTGGTTTTGCTAAACACGCGCAAGTGCAGGCTGTAGTTCCAGACGGCCAGCACGAGGGCGAGGCCCAGAATGGCCAGCAGGAAGATTCCGGCATTGCGCGCCCAGAAATACAGTTTCTCATTGTGGGTACTTTTGCCCAGCCATTTCTCTTCGATGGCTTGCCGCTCTTCGGCGCTGATGCGTGCAAAACCTGCCTCGACTTTGCTCAGCAGAGCACCGTTGCCCTTGAGTACGGCACGGTGAAACTGTCCGGTATAGAGCGGCGGCGAGTGCCGGAATTCCTTTTCCAGGCCGAGTTTGTAGAGGAAGTGGAAGGCCGGCGGCTCGTCCACGCAAAAAACGCGCACCTGATTATTGCCCGCTGCCCGGATGAGTGTTTCGTAGTTGGAGTAGGGTTTGAGTTCGGTGATTCCCTTCGCTTGCAGGAAATCGATGCAGGCGTCACCTTCTTTGACGCCGACGGTGAAGCCCTTGAGCGATTCCGGGGTGGCGATGCCATTGATGCTTTTGTGGAAAAAGATCGGCACCCTGAGGGTGGCGTAGGGTTTGGAATACTCGTAGATGCGGCTGCGCGCTTCGGTGAAGAAGAGGGTGTCGATGACGTCGGCCTTACCGGACAAGATGACCTGCTGCGCCTTGGCCCAGTCCATGGCCTGCAGATCGACCCGGATGCCGGTACGGTGTTCCCAGAGCAGCCAGGTGTCGCGGAGGATGCCCTGCAATGCGCCGCTGGCGTCGCGGAAAATGTAGGGCGGATAGTTGTCGTCCAGGACGACCGTGATGGTTTCGGGTGTTTTCGGCGCCTCGGGGGCGGAGTCTGCCGCCGCGCCAGTGTTGAGCATGAGGAAAAACAAGGCCAGGCAGACGAAACCGATATGTCTTGAATAAGCGGCGAAGCCAAGGTTGTGATCGAGATTCGACAAGGTCATGTCTCTCCGTGCCGACCGGGCCGCCAGTTGCTTGCCGGCGCCGGGCTGCGGCTATACGCTGATTGTAGCCGCATTTTTGGCCCCGTGCGCTGCATTCAGGACTGGGCCGGGCTGGAGCTTATTTGTCCTTGTGCCGGAGTTCGGCGACAAAAGCGGCGATCTTGCCGCGGAAATGGATGAGCACGCCGAGGACCAAGGCGGCGACGATCCAAGGCTGATAGGTCTTGATGAGGTGGATGATTTCCTTGCCGAAATGACCGACCAGAAAGACCTGGGTTGGAACGCTGATGAGGGCCGCCATGCCATCCACGGCGATGAATTTCTGGAAGGGAACATGCAGGAGTCCGCAGGCCAGATGTCCGGGGAAACGGATGCCCGGCATGAAGCGAAAAGCGCCGGCGGCCCAGGCGCCATAGCGGCTTGTCCATTTCCGGACCTGATACATGCGTTCCTCGGTGAGAATCCGCGCGACGTAGTGCGTTCTTAGAATCCGGGGGCCGCAGTATCGGCCAAGCGAGTAAACGATCACATCGCTGCTCAGAACAGCAACAAAGCAGACAAGGGCGGCTGTGGTCAAACGGATGCCTTCCCCGGCCTCGAGGGTTCCAGGGTAAAGGTCCGGGTGCCGGGCCATGAAGGCGATGAAACCGACCGTGAGCAAAGTGACTTCTTCTGGTACGGGGAGACCGAAACTGCTGGCATACATCGCGACAAAGACGATGCCGTAGACCAGCCAGGGACGATTGGCGGCCTCGGTCAGGGCGGAAAGCAGGTGGGTTTCGACCTCTTTCCCGTAGAAGGCCATCGCCAGGATTGCGGTGGCAAGGAGGACCACAATCAAGGCGATTGGCAGCGCATAGCCAATCTGCTTGGCCAGGCCCCGTTTTTTTGTCTCCATCCTTACTTCTTTTTGTGCCAAAACGGCCGACAGTGTATCAGGTACGGCCGGCATTTTGGACGGAGGCGACGGACGAGGGGAGGACGCTTTCCGGTGGTATCATCGCTCCCGTTTTCACCCGGAGAGTCCACTATGAAAATCGGTACCCCCCTTTCGCCCACTGCGCTGCGTGTCATGTTGCTCGGCTCCGGCGAACTCGGTAAGGAAGTCATCATTGCCTTGCAACGCCTGGGCGTTGAAGTCATTGCGGTTGACCGCTATGCCAATGCGCCTGGTCATCAGGTGGCGCATCGCGCCCACGTCATCAACATGGCCGATGGTGCCGCACTGCGCGCCCTGATCGAGCAGGAAAAGCCGCATCTGGTCGTGCCCGAGATCGAGGCGATTGCCACCGATATGCTGCTGCAGGTCGAGGCAGAGGGGCTGGCCGAGGTGATTCCGACTGCGCGCGCCGTCCGCTTGACGATGAACCGCGAAGGCATTCGCCGTCTGGCGGCCGAGGAGCTGGGATTGCCGACTTCTCCCTACCGTTTTGCCGATTCCCTGGCCGAATTGCAGGCCGCCATCGATGGTGGCATCGGTTACCCCTGTGTCGTCAAGCCGGTGATGTCCTCTTCGGGCAAGGGGCAGTCGATGGTGCGGACGCCGGAAGAGGTTGCCAAGGCCTGGGATTACGCGGCGGCGGCTGGACGGGTGAATCAGGGGCGCGTCATCGTCGAGGGCTTTATTAATTTCGATTATGAGATCACCTTGCTGACGGTGCGGGCGCGCAACCTGGCCGGTCAAGTCGAAACGTATTTTTGCGAACCGGTCGGACATGTCCAGATCAATGGCGATTATGTTGAATCTTGGCAGCCGCAAGTGATGACGCCGACGGCGCTTGCCAAAGCGCGCGACATCGCCGGCGCCATCACCGGTAACCTGGGCGGGCGCGGTATTTTCGGTGTCGAGTTGTTCGTCAAGGGCGATCAAGTCTGGTTCTCCGAAGTCAGCCCGAGGCCGCACGATACCGGCTTGGTGACCTTGCGCAGCCAGCGCTTCTCGGAATTCGAACTGCATGCCCGCGCCATTCTTGGTCTGCCGGTCGATACGACGATGACCGAGCCAGGGGGTTCGGCGGTGATCTACGGTGGAATGGCGGAAAAAGGCATCGCCTTCGAGGATATTGAAAAAGCGCTGGCCGTGCCGCGTACCGACCTGCGTCTCTTCGGCAAGCCAGAATCCTTCGTCAAACGGCGCATGGGTGTCGTTGTGGCCAATGGCCAGGATACGGACGAAGCGCGTCAGCGCGCCAAACTGGCGGCGTCACTGGTGCGCCCGGTGAAGTCGTGAAAAGCAAGAGGGAATGAGGTGCGTTGATGCGGGAAATCGGCTTCGAACTGCACGGCGAACAGGTTGAACTGTGCCATTTGCTCAAGCTGGCAGGCGTGGCGGCGAGTGGCGGGCAGGGCAAGGCGCTGGTGGCCGAAGGGCTGGTGCAGGTCGACGGCCAGCCGGAATCGCGCAAGACGGCCAAGATTCTGGCTGGCCAACTGGTCGAGTGCCAGGGCGTGCGTATTCGGGTGATCGGGGTTTAAGTGGCCGTCCAGTGGTTTCCCGGTCACATGACCTCGGCGAAGAAGAAGGCGGCCGAGACGATGGCGAATATCGACGTCGTGATCGAGGTGCTCGATGCCCGCCTGCCGGAGGCCAGCAGCAATCCGATGATTCACGAGCTGCGTGCCTTTCGCCAGCGGCCTTGCCTCAAATTGCTGAACAAGGCCGATCTGGCTGACCCGGAGGCGACCCAGGCCTGGCTGGAATTTTTCAACGCGCAGCCGGGGGTCAAGGCGGAGGCGATCAGTTGCAAGAAGGCGAGCGATGTGGCGCGCATTCCCAAACTGGCGCAAGCCCTGGCGCCGCACCGCAACGACAACATCAAGCCGCTGCGCCTGATGATCATGGGCATCCCCAATGTCGGAAAATCAACCCTGATCAATGCGCTGGTCAAGCGTCGGGTGGCGGCGGTCGGCGACGAGCCGGCCGTCACCAAAAGCCAGCAACGCCTTGATCTGGGTCCGCGCCTGATCCTCATTGACACGCCCGGCATGCTCTGGCCAAAAATTGCGCATGAACGCGATGGCCATATGCTGGCTGCTAGCCATGCGGTCGGGGTCAAGGCCTACCACGAAGAAGAAGTGGCCGTTTATTTGGCGGGCTTTCTGCTCACCCATTATCCGGCGCTGTTGACAGCGCGTTACGGCTTGGTCGTCGATGGGCTCGATGCCGTGGGCGCGCTGGAAGCCATTGCCGCCAAGCGAGGCTGCCGTCTCAAGGGTGGTGCGCCGGATATGGAAAAAGCCTATCTCATCCTGTTGGCCGACTATCGCACCGGCGCCCTTGGCCGCATCAGTCTGGAGACGCCGACCCTGCGGGCGGCGATGTTGGCCGATGCGCTTGAGGGCGCTGGTCAAGACGCCAAACGATGATGCCGGCGCTTGTGCTCGTAGGTTTGTAAATGTGTCCAGGCGAATTCCAGGCGTGGTGTGGCGATTCCCGCCTGTTGCCCGCGCCGGAACATGTCACCCAGGAGATGGTCGCCTTCGGTGGGGCCGCCGCGTTCGATGTCGCGCAACATCGAGGCGGCGAGTGTTGACTTGGGGTCGATGAGACCGTTCCGGTAGGTCGCCAGTTGTTCCGCCGCCGGGGCATGGCCGCTAGCGCCAGCGACTTCGGCACATTCTTGCAGTAGGCCGGTGATGAAGGCTTTGCCGGTTTTGGTGGCAAGAATTTCCCCAACATGGGCGCGCATGGCACAGGTGGTGCCAGCCAGGGTGCAGATGTAGACGAACTTGTTCCACATTTCCTGCTCAATATCGTCGGCCAGCGAGAACTCGACCGGTGTGGTGTTGAGCAAATCGACCAGCGGCGCCAGCCAGGGCGATGGGGGTGATGTGCGGGTGCCGATCATCAGGCGATGGAAGGTGCTGAGGTGGCGGATTTCGCCATCCGGCTCCAGGTTGAGCGAAACGAAGGCCAGGCCACCCAGGACACGGGCCTTGCCGAAACAGCCATCAAGGATTTCAAGGTGGCGGACACCGTTGAGGAACGGGACGATGAGGGTTTCCGGCCCGGCGGCGGGTTCGATAGCCGCCAGCGCTGATTCCAGATCGTAGGCCTTGCAGGACAGGAAAATCGCATCGTATTGGCCGTTCAACTGGTCGCCGGCAGTGACGATGCGGGGCGCGCATTGAAAATTGCCCACCGGGCTTTTGATTTTTAGGCCGTGCGTCCGGAGTTGTTCGGCGCGCGCCGGACGCACCATGAAGGTGACTTCATGTCCCGCTTGCTGAATCCGGGCACCGTAGTAGCCGCCGATGCCGCCGGCACCGAGGATGAGGAGTTGCATTGTGATCCAAAGTGCGTTGAAAAGGCCAGTCTAGCAGGGAGATCCCTTTTTGCGCAGGGAAATTTCGCCGGAAAGAAAGCGCCGGATGCCCTCGGGCGTTGAAAGGAGCAGGGCGCCGTCTTGGTCAGCACCCAGACAGGCGCCGCTGATTTTCCCGGTGCTGTCGCCGAGGATGTCGACTTGGCGATCCTGCCAGGCATGATAGTGCTGCCAGCGCGCTTGCAGGGCAGCAAAGCCTTCGGCGTCGAAATGGTCGAGCGTCGGTGCCAGGGTGGTCAGGATTTTGGCCAGGAGGGTATGGCGATCAGGCACAGGATGCAGCACAGCATCGAGTCCGCAGGCCGGCTGCGGAAGATCACCGTCTGGTGTGTGCAGATTAAGGCCAATGCCGATGATGGCCAGGGTGCCGCGCGGGTCGCTGGCCAGTTCAACCAGAATGCCGGCCAGTTTGGTGTCCTGGAACAGAAGGTCATTCGGCCACTTGACACCAACGCCTCGGGCGCCCAGGGCTTCCAGCGCTTCGGTGACGGCAACGCCGATGGCGAGCGAAAGACCGCACAGGTCGGCAAGCGTCCGGTTGAAGCGCCAAAGCAGCGAAAACAGCAGTCCTGATTCCGGGGCAGCCGTCCAGGAACGGCCGCGCCGGCCGCGCCCGGCGCTCTGAAAGTCGGCGACCAGCACGGTGCCGGAGGGCGCCCCTTCGCCAGCCCGGCGCATCAGGACGGTGTTGGTGGAATCGCATTCCTCAATGCTGTCGACGTCAAACCGGCCACGCACCGCAGTGAGCAGCGGTTGCAGTGTGGCCGGGTCGATGAGAGGCAAGGTCTTTTCCTGCAGTATTCACCGCGTTGCGGCGAAAAAAGTCATTCCAGTTCGATCAGCAAATCTTTCGGGTCGACCCGGCTGCCAGGTTCAACCAGAACCCGGGCCACTGTGGCGTCGCGGTCGGCGGTGATGATGGTTTCCATCTTCATCGCTTCGATCGAAATCAGCGGGCTGCCCTTGCTGACTTTTTGCCCGGGCGTTACCGCGACGGTGACGATGGCGCCCGGCATGGGCGCGGCAACATGGTTGGGATTGTTGTCTGCCGCCTTGGGGTGGGTCTTGCGGGCCGACTCCATGCCGGCCTTGTCGATTTTGATTTGCCGCGGCTGGCCATTGAGCTCGAAGAAGAGTTTGGCGATGCCTTCTTCGTCGTGATCGGTGCGGCCGACCAGATCAATGACGAGCGATTTGCCGGGCTGCAACTCGATGGTGGTTTCGCTGTTTTGCGCCATACCGTAGAAAAAGAGCGGAGTCGGCAGGACGGAGACATCGCCGTAGTGCGAAAGGTGCGCCGCGTACTCGGTAAAGACTTTGGGATACATCAGATAGGAGGCGAGGTCGGCGTCGTCAAGCTTGCGGCCTACTGCCTTCTCGGCCTTGGCGCGCTCGGCTTCGAGGTCGGCGGGGGGCAGGTGCGCGCCGGCGCGGCCCTCGATCGGTTTTTTGCCCTTGAGCACCTTGTCTTGCAGGGCTTTCGGGAAGCCGTCGGCGGGGTAGCCCATTTCACCGCGGAACATCGAAACGACCGATTCCGGGAAGGCGATGTCCTTGTCCGGATTGGCGACATCTTCCGGTGTCAGATCATTGGAGACCATCATCAGCGCCATGTCGCCGACGACTTTGGACGACGGGGTAACCTTGACGATGTCGCCAAAGAGCAGATTGACGTCGGCGTAGGCTTGCGCGACTTCGTTCCAGCGGTGTTCGAGGCCCATCGAACGGGCCTGTTCGCGCAGGTTGGTGTACTGGCCGCCGGGCATTTCATGGCGATAGACGTCAGAAGTGCCGCTGCGGATCTCGGGTTCGAAAGGCGTATAGAACGGACGGACGCCTTCCCAGTAGCGCGAAATGGCGGCAACGCGATCATAGGTGAAACCGGGGTCGCGGTCGGTGCCTTCCAGCATGGCGATGATGGCGCCGAGGCTGGGCTGCGAGGTCAGGCCACTCATTGAATCGATTGCGCCGTCCACCGCGTCGGCGCCGGCATGGACGGCGGCCAGCACACTGGCGACGGCGCCGCCGCTGGTGTCGTGCATGTGGAAATGGATGGGCAGGCTGACTTCCTGCTTCAAGGCCGAGACCAGCGCGCTGATGGCGCGCGGACGGGCGAGGCCAGCCATGTCCTTGATGCCGATGACGTGGGCGCCGGCTTTTTCGAGCTGCTTGGCCATGTCCACATAGTACTTGAGGTTGTACTTGGGGCGCTTGGCATCGAAGAGGTCGCTGGTGTAGCACATGGCCGCTTCGCAGATACCACCGCTTTCGATGACGGCATCCATGGCGACGCGCATGTTTTCGACCCAGTTGAGTGAATCGAAAATGCGGAAGAGATCAACGCCGTTTTGGGTGGCTTGCTGAACGAAGTAGCGCACGACGTTATCGGGGTAGTTGGTATAGCCGACAGCGTTGGAGGCGCGCAGCAGCATTTGCAGCAGGATGTTGGGCACGGCCTCGCGCAGTTTCTGCAAACGTTCCCAGGGGTCTTCCTTCAGGAAGCGCAAGGCCACGTCAAAGGTGGCGCCGCCCCAGCATTCGAGCGACAGCAGTTCCGGCAGTTGACGAGCGTAGTAGGGCGCGATTGGCAGCATGTCGGCCGTGCGCATGCGGGTCGCAAAGAGTGACTGGTGCGCGTCGCGCAGCGTGGTGTCGGTGAGCAGGATGCGTTTTTCGGCTTTCATCCACTCGGCAAAACCCTTGGCGCCGCGTTCCTTGAAGATGTCGCGTGACCCTGGTGGAACCGGCTGGCTGAGGTCGAAATCGGGTAGTTGCGCCGGCGCCATCGGCAGTTTCGGCAAGTGGCGCCCCTTGACTTCCGGGTTGCCATTGACCACCACTTCGCCGATGAAGCGCATCAGGCGGGTTTCGCGGTCGCGCTTGGGCGCGAAATGGAACAGTTCGGGCGTTTCCTCGATGAAGCGGGTCGTGCATTGACCCTTGCGGAACAAGGGATGGGAGACGACGTTTTCCAGGAAAGCCAGATTGGTCGACAGCCCCCTGATGCGGAACTCGCGCAGCGCCCGATCCATGCAGATGGCGGCTTCCTCGGCATTCTGCCCCCAGGCCGTGACCTTGACCAACAGGGAGTCGAAATAAGGCGTGATGACCGCGCCATTGTAGGCGGTGCCGCCATCCAGCCGGATGCCGAATCCGGCCGGGCTGCGGTAGCCACTGATCTTGCCGTAGTCGGGCGTGAAGTTGTTTTCTGGGTCTTCGGTCGTGATGCGGCATTGCAGGGCATGGCCGTTGATGCGCAGATCCTGCTGGGCCGGAATGCCGCTGCCGGGATCGCCGATATTGTCGCCCATCGAGATGCGGATTTGCGCTTTGACCAGATCGACGCCGGTGATTTGTTCGGTGACGGTGTGCTCGACCTGGATACGGGGATTGACCTCGATGAAGTAGAAGTCGCCGGTATCGGCATCCATCAGGAACTCGACCGTTCCGGCATGCGTGTATTGGACGGCGCGGCAGAGCTTCAGCGCGGCTTCGCATAGGGCGGCGCGCTTGGCTTCGCTCAAATAAGGAGCGGGTGCCTGTTCGACCACTTTCTGATTGCGACGCTGCACGGAGCAGTCGCGCTCGAAGAGGTGGATCAGGTGGCCGTGCTTGTCGCCCAGCACTTGGACTTCGACGTGGCGGGCGCGCCGTACCAGCTTTTCCAGGTAGACCTCATCGTTGCCGAAGGCGGCCTTGGCCTCGCGGCGCGCGACTTCAAGCGCTGCCTTGAGATCCGCCTCCGATTCGACAACGCGCATGCCACGGCCGCCACCGCCCCAACTGGCCTTGAGCATGAAGGGATAACCGACTCTGGCCGCCATGGCAGCTGCCTCGGCAAAATCGTCGGGCAGGGCTTCTGTGGCGGGAACAACGGGGACGCCAGCGGCCATCGCCGCCTTGCGGGCAGCCACCTTGTTGCCCAAAGTCCGCATGACCTCGGGGCGGGGGCCGACAAAGACGATGCCGGCGCGGTCGCAGGCTTCGGCAAAATCGGGGTTTTCCGACAGGAAGCCATAGCCGGGGTGAATGGCGTCGACATGGGCTTCCTTGGCGATCCGGATGATGTCGTCGATATCGAGATAAGCCTGGATCGGTTTTTTGCCCTCGCCGACGAGGTAACTCTCGTCCGCCTTGAAGCGATGCAAACCCAGCCGGTCCTCCTTGGCGTAAATCCCGACGGTGCGGATTCCAAGCTCGCTTGCGGCGCGCATGACGCGGATGGCGATCTCGCTCCGGTTGGCGACGAGCAGTTTGCGGTACTTCATGTGGGCTTCCTTTCCATGCCGAATTTGTTCTCTTCCCTGCACGGCTTCTACGATTTGCCGGCAAAACCTTTTAATTCTATCACCAACGAAGAATTGCATTCATATCACAACCTTTTTGCTGTGCTTCGCGTTGCGTGATCTTTCCGCCTTGGTTACCATTCCACAGTTTGTCCTTTTGCCGTCGTTTTCTGACCACCGCGCCCGCCCATGATGCCCGCGAGCGTGATCCACTGAGGGCTCAGCATGATCTACGATATCGAATTTGAAACACTGCCGCGCGAACAGCTCGAAGCCCTGCAGTTGCGGAGGTTGCAGGCCACGGTTGAGCGCTGCTACGCGACGATCAAGTTTTACCGGGATGCCATGGATGAGCTGGGTGTCAGACCCGAGCACATCAAGAAAGTTTCCGACGTCCGGCATCTTCCCTTCACCAAAAAAGAGCAGTTGCGCGACAACTATCCCTTCGGCATGTTTGCGGTGCCGACCACACAGGTGGTGCGGGTACATGCTTCTTCCGGAACGACTGGCAAGCCGACCGTGGTCGGGTACACCAAGCGGGATATCGACATCTGGGCCGACTTGGTGGCGCGCTCGCTGGTGGCGTCCGGCTTGCGTCCTGGCGACCGTTTGCACAATGGCTATGGCTACGGCCTGTTTACCGGCGGTCTTGGCCTGCATTACGGGGGCGAACGGCTGGGCGTGACCGTGGTGCCGATGTCCGGCGGGCAAACCCACAAGCAGATCATGCTGCTGGAGGATTTTGCCGCAGACGGCATGTGCTGCACTCCTTCTTATGCGCTCAATATCGCAGAGGAAGCTGAAAAAATCGGCGTCGACATCAGGAAATTGCCGGTGCGTGTTGGCATTTTCGGCGCCGAGCCGTGGAGCGAGGAAATGCGCTTCGAGATCGAGGCCAGAATGGGCATTACCGCCATCGACATCTACGGGCTGTCGGAAGTGATGGGCCCCGGCGTTGCCATTGAGTGTTGCAAGGCCAAAAAGGGTCTGCATGTCTGGGAAGATCATTTCATCGTCGAATGCGTTGATACCGAAACCGGACTGCCGCTGCCGTACGGCGAGGAAGGCGAACTGGTCATCACATCCTTGACCAAGGAAGCATGTCCGATCATCCGTTACCGCACGCGCGACATCTCCGTGCTTTCTGCCGAACCTTGCAAGTGCGGCCGTACGCATGTCCGTATGCGCCGGGTTTCCGGCCGTTCTGACGATATGTTGATTATCCGGGGCGTCAATGTCTTCCCGTCGCAAGTGGAGTCGGTACTGATGCGGACCGAGACCCTGTCGCCCTTCTACCAGATCGAGGTTTTCCGCGAGGGCTATCACGACAGCTTGCACGTCAATGTTGAAGCCAGCCCGCCGCTGCTGGCGCAGGGCGAGGAAGCGATGCGCCGTGTCAAGGCCAAGGTGGAAAAGGACATCAAGGATTTTGTCGGCATCAGCGCGGTCGTTAACCTCAAGCAGCGCGGCGAAATCGAGCGCTCGCAGGGCAAGGCGGTACGCGTCGTCGATCATCGCAAGAAGGGCAGCTGAAGCTTGGTTGATGGTTTGAGGTTTTGTTCCGGCTTGTCCGGTTGTGCAATTCGGTTTTTTATTTGAAATCAGG
The DNA here is from genome assembly GCA_022705135.1 of Pseudomonadota bacterium. Lineage (GTDB taxonomy): Bacteria > Pseudomonadota > Gammaproteobacteria > Burkholderiales > Rhodocyclaceae > UBA1934. Next base: position 26,830 of record JAKJFA010000008.1, read on the forward strand.
AAGTCAATCTTGAACGCAGTCAGCAAAGTACCGGCTCCGGGCCGGATGTTCCTTTCCGGGAACGAAGCCGTGGCGCGTGCGGTTTGGGATTCGGGCGTGCGCGTCGCCGCCGCCTACCCGGGAACGCCCGCCAGCGAGATGCTCGAAAATCTCGGGCGCTATCCCGATATTTATGCCGAATGGTCGGTCAATGAGAAAGTTTCCCTGGAGGTCGTGATTGGCGCCTCGATGGCCGGGTCGCGCGCCTTTTCGGCCATGAAGCATGTCGGCATGAACGTTGCCTCCGATGCGCTGATGACGCTGACGCTGACCGGCGCCAAGGGAGGCATGGTGATTGCGATTGCCGACGATGTTGGCTTTTCGTCTTCGCAGAACGAGCAGGATTCGCGCTACTGGGGCAGGTTTGGCCATCTGCCCATCCTGGAGCCGGCCGATTCGCAGGAGGCCTACGACATGACGCGCTTTGGCTACGCGTTGTCGGAGGAATACCAGGTTCCGGTTATCTTGCGCATGACGACGCGCATTTGCCATGTCAAGGCCATGGTGACGGTGGGGGAGCGCGAAGAACATCCCAGCACCGGTTTCGAGAAAGATCCGGCGCGTTGGGTGATGGTGCCCGGCCACGCCAAGACCCGGTTGCCGATGCAGTTTGCACGCGAGAATGCATTGCGGGCGCTGGCGGAAAAAAGCGATCTCAACCGTGTCGAGGGAGGCAGTGACCGCCGCCTCGGCTTCGTGGCTTCCGGCCCGGCCACCATGCATGTGCGCGAAGCCTTTCCAAATGCGCCGGTGCTGAAGCTGGGGCTCTCTTGTCCGGCGCCGATGGAAAAGATCCGGGCCTTCGCCGCCCAGGTCGATCGCCTGTTGGTGGTGGAAGAAACCGAGCCGCTGTTGGAAACCGAGATCAAGGCGGCGGGCATTGCCGCGCACGGCAAAGATGTTCTGCCGCGCTCCGGCGAGCTGTCGCCCAAGGTTTTGCGTCCTGCCGTGGCCAAACTTTTGGGCGAGCCTATCGCACCATCGGCTGAAGCGCCGCAGCGCCCGGCGCTGGAAGTTTTCCCACGGCCGCCGACCATGTGCGTCGCTTGTCCGCACCTTGGCATCTATTACACCCTGCACCAGATGCGCAATGTCACCGTTTCCGGCGATATCGGCTGTTACACGCTGGGTGCCGGCCATCCGTGGAATGCGCTGGATTCGACCATCGCCATGGGCGCTTCGATGGGTATTGCGCTGGGGCTCGACAAGGGCAGAAGCGAGGGCGATGCCAATAAGAAGATCGTTGCCGTCATCGGCGACTCGACCTTTCTGCATAACGGCATGACCGGCCTACTGGAAATCACCTATCACAAGGGCAATGTCACCGTGCTGTTGCTGGACAACCGCACCACTGGCATGACCGGTGGCCAGAATACAGCGGCCAATGGCCGTGACCTGCTGGGCAATCCGGCGCCGCGCGTCGACTTTCCGAAGCTGGTTGAGGCGCTCGGTGTCAAACCGGAACGCATCCGTGTCGTCGATCCCTACGAACTGCCAACGCTGTTCAAGGCGCTGCGCGAGGAAACCAAGATCGAGGAGCCTTCGGTCATCATCACCAACCGGCCCTGCGTGTTGATCGACGAGTATGAAAAGCGCCAGCCGCTCAAGGTCGATGAAGAAAAATGCAATGGCTGCGGTAATTGCGTTGATGTCGGTTGTCCGGCGATTTTGGTGACGCGCCGCGCCAAGGAGATCAAACCGTCGGGCAAGGAAGTCGACCTTTCCTTCGTGCGGATCGAGACCGTCGCCTGTACCGGCTGTAACCTGTGTGTGCAGACCTGCGGCCAGGATGCCATTGTTCCGGCCAACTGAATTTTTGTATGAAAGTCGCGTAGCGGCTCACGAACCTCCCCTCGCCCGCTTGCGGGAGAGGGGTCGGGGGAGAGGGAAGCGGGCATGACTTTCATTTTATTGGGGTGACGATCAAAGTCATGCTCGTTAGGAGATTTGAATGAACGACGAATTTCTCTCTTACAAAGGCAACCGGATGCTATGAGCGACAAAATTACCAATATCCTGGTGGTTGGAACTGGCGGGCAGGGGGTGATGACCGCCGCCGAAATCCTTTCACAGGCCGCCATCGCACAGGGGCTGGATGTCAAGAAAACTGAAGTGGCCGGAATGGCGCAGCGCGGCGGTGTGGTCTCCTCGCATGTGCGCTTCGGCAAACAGGTGCTGTCGCCCGAAATCATGCCGGGCGAGGCCGATATCCTGGTCGGCTTCGAAGCGGCCGAGGCCATGCGCTGGTGTCATTTCCTCCGTCCAGGGGGGGTGGCCATGATGAACACGCTGCGCTTGACGCCGCCGGTCGTCTCGATCGGCATGTATCCCTATCCGGACGACCCGGCAGCCGAAATCCGCGCTGCCGGAGTGCGGGTCTACGACTTCGACGCGGGCGCTATTGCGCGCGATCTGGGCGGCCTCAATCTGGTCAATACCGTGATGTTGGGCGCCATTGCCGACCTGCTGCCCTTCCCGGCCGCCGTGCTGGAGGAGAGCGTCCTGCAGCGTTTCCGGGGTCGCAAGGAAGAGTGGGTCGGCATCAACAAACGCGCTTTTGATGCTGGACGGCAAGCGGGGCGGGCGGCAGGCCTGAAGTAACCGCCCGCAGCGGCTCGAGAATCTTCCTTCGCCCGCTTGCGGGGGCAGCCCGAAGAGCGCAGGATAGGCAGAGGTCCCATAAAGGGGTGGTTGGTGAGGTTTGGACATGCTGGTCTACCTTGTCGATGACGAAGAAGAAATCCGCCAAACCGTTGCGATGGCGTTGAGCAGTCTCGGGATCAAGTCGGAGAACAGGGAATTTCCGTCGGCGGATGATGCCCTGGCGGAATTGCAGTCGGCGCTGGAAGGCCGCCAGGCGCTGCCGGAATTGATCGTCTCCGGGATCAGGATGCCAGGCATCGATGGCCTGACCTTGTGCCGCTGGACCAAGGCCCAGCAGGCGCTGGTTGATGTTCCCGTTATTTTGATTTCGGGTTCTGACAACGAGATTGGCCTGTGTGAAATTTTTTCCGTCGGGGCAGACGATTTCATCCGTAAACCTCTGGTGTCGGCCGAATTGATGGCGCGGCTGCATGCGGCAACCTCCAAGAACACCACGGCGGCCATACGCAGGCAGGCCTTCCAGTTGGCGGAAAAGGAACTGATCTATAGCCAGGGCCTGGTTTCCTCGATTTCGAACATGGGGGTAGGTTTGCTGGTTATCGAAAAAGGACGGCTGACTTTTGTCAATCCGGCCCTTTGCCGCCTGACTGGCTATTCCGAGCGCGATCTTTATGGCTTTGATAGCTATATCGAACTTTTTCATCCCGACGAGCGAGCGAGGATTGAAAATAACCACCGGAGACGTATGGCCGGCGAGCAAATTGAAGCACGTTACGAAACGGCGCTGCGGCACCGCAGCGGGGAAAAGATCGAAGTCGAATTTTCCGTCGCCTTTTGGGAAAACCCGCCCCACAATGGGGTGATCTGCCTGGTGCGGGACATCCGTGAACAACTGGAGATGCAAAAACAACTGCGCGTCATTGCGGACTTCGATTCCCTGACCGGGCTGCCGAACCGGCGCGTTTTGCAGGATCGCCTCAAACACGCCCTGCAACGCCGTACCCGTTCAAAGCAGGAAGTGGCGCTGCTGTTCATTGATCTGGATGGCTTCAAGGCCGTCAATGACAGCATGGGGCACGTTGCCGGCGACGAATTGCTGCGGCAGGTGGCGCTACGGCTCAAAGTCGGCTTGCGGGCTTCGGATACCGCGGCGCGTCTGGCCGGTGACGAATTCGTCCTGATTCTGGAGCCAGACCCGGCGGGTCTGCTGGAGCCGGAAGTCGTGGCCAATAAGCTCCTGGAGCAGTTGCGCAAGCCCTATATGCTCTCTGGCGGCGCAGCCACCGTGACCGGCAGCATCGGTATCGTCAGGACGCGCGGCGAACCCGACACGGTGGAGGGGCTTCTTAGTCTCGCTGACAAGGCCATGTATCACGTCAAACAGACGGGCAAGGACGGGTTCTGGGTGCTGCAGCGTCAGGCATGACTTCCTCAATTTCTGCGATTGTTTTCGGTGCCGTGGTGTAGACCTCGGCGCCTTTTTCGGTCACCAGAATATCGTCCTCGATGCGGATGCCGATGCCGGCCAATTTAGGCGGAACGCCTTCTCCGGGGCGCAGATAAAGTCCCGGTTCGACGGTCAGCGTCATGCCAGGAACGAGCGTGATCCAGGCTTCGCCGGTCTTGTAGTCACCCGCGTCGTGCACGTCCAACCCCAGCCAGTGGCCGGTGCGGTGCATGTAAAACCGTTTGTAGGCTTCGCGCTCGATCAGCCCGTCGACGTTACCCGCAAGCAATTTGAGATCTACCAGGCCTTGCGTTAGCACCTTGAGCGTGGCTTCATGCGGTGCCATGAAAGTGGCGCCGGGCTTGATCGCTGCGATAGCGGCGATCTGCGCGGCCAGCACGATTTCGTAAACGTCGCGCTGCGCCGGACTGAAACGGCCATTGACCGGAAAGGTGCGGGTGATGTCGGCGGCGTAACCCTCGACTTCGCAACCGGCGTCGATCAGCACCAGTTCGCCGTTGTTGAGTAGCTTGTCGTTGCTGACGTAATGCAGCACGCAGGCGTTGAGGCCACCAGCGACGATGGGCGGATAAGCATGGCCGTCGGCGCCGCGGCAGCGGAATTCGTGCGAAAGTTCGGCTTCCAGAACGTATTCGGCCATGCCGGGGTGGCAGGCGCGCATGGCGCGGACGTGGCCGGCATCGGCGATGGCGGCGGCGCGGCGCATGGTGGCGATTTCGTGGCTGTCCTTGAACAGCCGCATGGCATCGAGTTCGGCGCGAATATCGTGAAAGGTGCGCGGTGCCACGGTGCCGCTGCGCGCTTCCTTGCGGACGGCGTTGAGGCCGGCGTGGATGCGGGCGTCCCATTCCGGGTCATGCCCAAGGGAAACCCATAACGCCGGGCGGTTGCTGAGCAGTCTGGGCAGTTGCTGGTCAAATTCGTCGATCGGGTAGGCGGCGTCGAAGCCAAAAGCGGCCTGAGCCGCTTGTGGGCCGTGGCAGAAGCCGTCCCAGAGCTCGCGCTCCTCGTTTTTGCCGCGGCAGAAGAGAATGGCTTGCTGCGGGCTACCGATCAAGACCAGCACGGCTTCTGGCTCGGGAAAACCGGTGAGATACCAGAAATAGCTGTCGAAGCGGTAGGGGTGATGATTGTCGCGGTTGCGCAATGTTTCCGGCGCGGTCGGCACAATGGCGATGCCTTCGCCGATGCGTTCGAACAGGCGCTGGCGGCGGGCGGCAATGTGAGGGTGACTCATAATCCTTCCTTCAAATTGCGATCGAGTTCGGCCAGGCGTTCCGGGGTGCCGATATCGACCCATCGGCCAGTGTACCCTTCGCCGGTCAGGCTGCCAGCAGCGATGGCGGCATTGAGCAGGGGGCGCAGTTTCATTACCGCACCATCGTTCACATTGGCAAAGAAATCCGGTGAAAAAATGCCGATTCCCGCGTAGGTGAGGGTGTTTTGGCCATCGGCATAACGTACCTGTTCGCCGTACAGGGAGAAATCGCCGCCAGCGTGATGTTCCGGGTTGGCGACCAGGATCAGATGGACCATGCGATCCGCCAGCGAGAGGGCACGCTGGAAATCCCACTCGCAGTAGATGTCGCCGTTGACGACGAGAAAGGCCTCGTCGCCCAGAAGAGGCAGGGCGTGGCGAATGCCGCCGGCGGTTTCGAGGGCGCCGGGGGGTTCCGGCGAATAGGCGATGTTGAGACCCCATTGGGCGCCGTTGCCCAGGGCGGTTTCGATCTGTTCCCCAAAATGGGCGTGGTTGATGACGACGTTGCGAAAACCGGCGGCAGCTAGGCGTTCCAGATGCCAGACAATCAGCGGCTTGCCGCCTGCCAGCAAGAGGGGCTTCGGGGTGTGGTCGGTGAGCGGACGCATGCGTTCGCCGCGGCCGGCGGCAAGAATCATCGCTTTCATTGTGGCAGGGGCAGGCTGTCGAGCAAAGCGTGGAAGGGCGCCAGCTCGTCGTAGCGGCTGGCGGTGTGTCGGGCGTAGGCCATGAAGCGCGGCAGATCGGTGAGGTAGCGGTCTTTGCCGTCGCGGTAATTGAGGCGGCAGAAAATGCCCAGCACTTTCAGGTGGCGTTGTAGGCCCATCAGTTCGTAATCACGCCAGAAGACGGCAAAATCTTCCGGTACGGCCAGGTTGGCGGCACGGGCTTGCTGCCAGTAGCGTACGACCCAATCGTGTTCGCGTTCTTCCTCCCAGGAAATGAAAGCGTCGCGGAAGAGCGATACAACATCGTAGGTGATGGGGCCATAAACAGCATCCTGAAAATCGAGAATGCCGGGATTGGGGTCGGCCAGCATCAGGTTGCGCGGCATATAGTCCCGGTGCACGAAGACCTTCGGCTGGGCGAGGGCGTTGTTGATAAGAAACTGAACAGTCCTGTCGAGCGTGCCCTGCTGTGCATTGTCCAGGGTGAGATTGAGGTGGCGCTTCAAGAACCAGTCGGGGAAGAGATCGAGTTCGCGTTTCAGCAGAGCGTGGTCGTAAGGCGGCAATACGCCGGGTTTGGAGGATTTTTGCCAGGCGATCAGTGCGGCGATGGCATCGGCAAAAAGTGCGTCAGCACGTTGGCCATCGCTATGCAAAGTTTCGAGATAGAGCGCATTGCCCAGATCGGTGAGGAGGAGGAAACCGCGTTCGAGGTCTTCGAACAGGACGCGCGGGGCGTTGAGTCCGGCATCTTCGAGCAGGCGGGCGACGGTGACGAAGGGGTGGCAGTCCTCCTTGTCGGGTGGCGCGTCCATCAGGATGCGGGTTTCACCATTGGGCAGGGTGAGCCGGAAATAGCGGCGGAAGCTGGCGTCGGCCGAGGCCGGGGTTATGGCGACTGCCATACCGGGGAAATGCCCGGCAACCCAGTCGTGAATAAGTTGGTCTCGCAGCATGCGGCTCACGGGTTCGATGTAAAATGCCCGGATTCTAACATTGGCACCCCGGCTGGCCGGGTGCCGGCCGCTTGCCCGATGATCGTTTTTTTTCGCTGCTTCTTTGCCGTGCCGCTGTGCTGCCTCTTTGTCGAGGCGCTGGCTGCGCCGTCGTCCGCAGGCGGCGGATCGGCGTCGCCGGCGGCACCGGTGGTTGAGCCGCAACTGCAGTTGCGCATGGAGCGCAAATTTCTTTCGATCCAGCCCAAAGGACTGACCGGCGATCAGGACAGCGCCATGCCCGCTTTTCTGGTAGCTGACCAGATCGAGGGCCGGGCCGAATCGGAAACAATTGCCGAGGGCAGTGTCGAGTTCCGCAAGCGGGGTTCCCAGTTGTACGCGGATCATGTGACCTACCGGCCCCTGATCGACGAGGTGGAGGCCAAGGGCAATGTTCGCTTGTTGCAGTACGAGGACGAAATGCGCGGTCCGTATTTGCAGCTCAAGCTCTCGGAACAGGTCGGTTTTTTCGATGAAGTCGATTACCGGATCAAGCGGGAGCGCGCTGGCAAAGTCTATGGTTCGACCTCGGTGGTGACGACAACCGGCCCAGGCATGGCGTTCAGCAATGCGCCGATGATGATCAATGTGCCGATGACTTATGGATTGACGGCTACCACGCCGCCGCGCCGGGTGACCGAGGCGCAGGGCCACGCAAAACGGATCGATTTTGAGGGCGAAAACCAGTTGCGCATGCGCGAGACGACCTATTCGACCTGCAAGCCGGAGCGCCAGGATTGGTATATGCGCGCCGAGGAGATTCATCTCGATTATGACCGCGAGGTTGGCGAATTGAGCAACGCTTCCATCTACTTCAAGGAGGCGCCCATTTTCTACCTGCCCATGGCGTCCTTCTCGCTCAACAGCAAGCGCAAATCCGGTTTTATGACTCCGTGGTTCTCGACCTCGACCAAGAATGGGGGCGACTTCACTCTGCCCTATTACTGGAATCTGGCGCCCAATTACGATGTTACTTTCTTTCCCCGCGCCATTGCCCGGCGCGGCTTTCAGTTGGGGACCGAAACCCGCTATCTGGGCCACCTCTATCAAGGTGACGGCCGGTTCGAATACATGCCCGATGATGGGCTGGCCAACCGCTCACGCTACGCTTACAACTGGAACCATACCCACAACCTTGGCCGCGGCCTGACGGCCGCGATCAACTGGAACGGCGTTTCCGATGCTAGTTATTGGACCGACTTGTCTTCGCGCTTGCTGCAGACCGCCCAGATCCTGTTGCCCCGGCAGCTGACCCTGGGCTATACACCCGGTTCCTGGTGGTCGGCCAGCGCCACCTGGCTACGCTATCAGACACTGCAGCCGGACCCCAGCATCCCGGTGGCACGGCCCTATTTCCTTGAGCCGCAAATCAATGTCTTCGGGCGCATCCCCAATTTGTCCTTTGCTGACTTCAGCCTGGTCGGGCAACTCAGCCAGTTTACCCACATGACTTTGCCGGAAGGCAGGCGTTCGGTGCTGTACCCGCAGATTTCCTTTCCGATCTACCATCCGGCCTTCAATATCACGCCCAAAATTGGGGTGCACGCGACCCAGTACGATTTGAGCCGACAGGTTCCGGGCCTGCCCACCCGGATCACCCGGGTATTGCCTACCTTTACGGTGGATTCGACGGTGGTGTTTGAACGCGAAATCCAATGGATGGGCGGGGATCATATCCAGACATTGGAGCCGCGCATTTATTACGTCCATATTCCCTATCGCGATCAGAGCGCCATCCCGATTTTCGACTCCGGCTTGAGTGACTTCAACTTCGCCCAGATTTTTAGCGAAAATCGTTATGCCGGCTATGACCGCATCAATGACGCCAACCAGATCACCGCTTCGGTAACCAGCCGCTTTCTTGATTCGAATACCGGTATCGAACGCTTCCGGATCATGTTCGGTCAGCGCTATTATCTGCGTAATCCACGCGTTGCTCTGCCAGGTGAAACGGTGTTGCCGAGAACCTACTCCAGTTCGCTGGTGGCGTTCAATGGTCTGGTCTGGAACAAAACCTACGTCGATACGGCACTGGAATACAACCACCACAAGGGGAGTACCGACCGTTTTTCGATTGGCGGGCGCTATCAGCCGGATGAAGCCAAGGTGTTGAGCGCCAGCTATCGCTACGTGCGCAGCGGCATCGGCGCGGGGATGCTGCCGGTCAGCCAGGTGGACATCGCCGGCCAATGGCCGTTGTCGTCGCGTTGGTATGCGGTGGGGCGTTATAACTTCTCGACGCGGGACAAGAAGCTGCTGGAAGCGATCGGCGGTCTGGAGTATAACTCGGGCTGCTGGTCGACGCGTTTCGTTGTGCAGCGCCTGAAAGCGGTTTCAGGGACAGCCAACACCACCTTCTTCGTCCAGCTCGAACTCAACGATTTTGCCAGTATCGGCTCCAATCCCATTCAGTTGCTGCGTCGCAGTATTCCGGGCTTCGGCAAAGTCAATCAGTTGCCCACCAGTGGCAGCCTCCTTACCAGCGAGTAATCCTTATGCGTTTTTTCTCCTGCCTCTTTGTCCTTCTTCTTTCTCTCGCCATCGCCGCGCCGGGACAGGCGCAAAATCGGCGTCCCGAACCTGTTGAAGTGGATCGCATCGTCGCGGTGGTGGGCGATGAGGTCATCACCCTGCGCGAATTGCAGACGCATACGGAGCGCGCCCTCCAGCAGTTGCAAAAGCAAGGGACGCAGCTTCCACCGCGCGATGTTCTGAGGGCCCAGGTCCTGGAGCGCATGATCATGGACCGCATTCAGCTCCAGTTTGCGCGTGAAACCGGCATCCGGGTCGATGATAGCGAACTTGACCAGGCGCTGGTGCGTATCGCTTCCGGCAACAAGATGAGCCTCCCGCAGTTCCGTAAGGCTCTGGAAAAGGACGGCATCGAATTCTCGAAATTCCGTGAGGATATCCGTGAAGAGATGACCGTTGGCCGGCTGCGCGAGCGTGAAGTTATCAGCCGACTGGTGATTTCGGAAAGCGAAGTCGATAATTTCCTGGCGGCGCATCAGGGCCGCAGTGACGCGGAAGAATACCGTCTGGCGCATATCCTGATGCGGGCGCCCGAAGGCGCCTCTCCAGGCCAGCTGCAAAAGCTCAAGGCGCGTGCCGAGCAGGTCTTGGCCAAGGCGCAGCAGGGCGGTGATTTTGCCGAACTGACGGCGACTTATTCGGATGCGCCGGATGCGATGCAGGGGGGGGAATTGGGCTATCGACCGCTCGATCGCTTGCCCACCCTGTACGCCGAAGCTGCTGAAAAACTTCAGCCGGGCAAGGTCAGCCCGCTCCTGCGCTCCTCGGCCGGGTTTCACATTATCAAGCTGCTGGACAAACGCGGCAGTGCCCTGAAGCCGGTGCGGCAAACGCATGCGCGCCACATTTTGATCCGCATCAACGAGCTGGTGTCGGAGAACGAAGCACTCCGCCGCCTTGAAACGGTGCGCGAACGGATTGCCAATGGCCAGGACTTTGCCGAACTGGCGCGGCTTTATTCACAGGATGGTTCGGCGACCAAGGGCGGCGATCTGGGCTGGCTCAACGAGGGCGATACCGTTCCCGAATTCGAGCGGGCCATGGATGCCTTGAAGGAAAAGGAATTGAGCCCCGTCGTGCGGTCCCCTTTCGGCATGCACTTGATCCAGGTTCTGGAACGGCGTCAGAAGGATACCTCGGACGAGTCCCGCCGCCTGATGGCGCGGCAGGCGTTGCGCGAGCGCAAGTTTGATGAGGCCTACCAGGATTGGTTGCGGCAGTTGCGCGACCAGTATTACGTCGAGAACCGCCTCGAAGAGAAATGAATCCCCTAGCCGTGACCTCCGGCGAACCGGCCGGAATCGGCCCCGAGCTTTGCCTGCGTCTGGCCGAGCGCGAATGGCCAGTCGTCGTGCTGGGGGATCGCGGCCTGCTTGAAGCGCGGGCGGCCGCTTTGGGTTTGATGCCGGCCTTTCGTGCGTATGTGCCGGGACAGGCTCCGCTTCCGGGGCATCTCGATGTTCTGCACCTTCCGCTTGCCGCGCCCGCTGAATCTGGGCGGCTTGATCCGGCCAATAGCGCCTATGTGCTGGCGCTGCTGGATCGGGCGCTGGCCGGCTGCCAGTCCGGCGAATTTTCCGGCATCGTCACGGCGCCGGTGCATAAGGGGGTGATCAACGATGCCGGCATTCCCTTTACCGGCCATACCGAATATCTGGCCGAAAAGACCGGCACGCCGCGCGT
>JAKJFA010000008.1:38089-54836 GCA_022705135.1 Pseudomonadota bacterium
GGCTTGCGCGTGGCGCTGGCGACGACGCATCTGCCGTTGAAGGACGTTCCTGCCGCAATTACCCAGGCGGAACTGGAAACGACCCTGCGCATTCTGCATGCTGATTTGGCCAGCAAATTCGGCATTGCCAAGCCGCGCATCCTGGTGGCCGGACTCAATCCGCATGCCGGCGAAGACGGCCACATGGGGCGCGAGGAAATCGACGTGATCACGCCGGTGCTGGAAAAGTTGCGGGCGGAAGGCATGGCTCTGGTGGGTCCGCTGCCCGCCGATACGCTCTTCACGCGCAAGGTGCTGGCCGGCAGCGATGCCCAACTGGCGATGTACCACGATCAGGGCTTAGCAGTGCTCAAATATGCCGCCTTCGAGGATGGCATCAATATTACCCTCGGCCTGCCGGTGATCCGTACCTCGGTCGATCATGGCACGGCGCTCGATCTGGCCGGAAGCGGGCAGGCCGACCCCGGTAGCCTCTACGCGGCGGTGGCCTTGGCGGCGCAGTTGGCAACACAATCGGCAGCGCGATAAAACGTCGGCCATGAAGGCACATCTTCCACGCCGCCGTTTTGGCCAGAATTTCCTGATCGATCAAGGCATGATTGCCAGCATTGTTTCTGCCATCGCGCCGCAACGCAGTGACCGGCTGGTGGAAATCGGCCCCGGCCTGGGCGCGTTGACCAATCCCTTGCTGGAGAAACTCGATCATCTGCATGTCGTGGAAATCGACCGCGACCTGATCGCGCGCCTGAAAAAAACGTATCCGCCGCAAAAAATGAGCATTCACGAAGGCGATGCGCTGGCTTTCGATTTTGCCACGCTGGGCGATGATTTACGCCTTGTCGGCAATCTGCCCTACAACATTTCGACGCCGCTGCTCTTTCACCTCGCAGGTTTTGCCGAAAACGTCCGTGACATGCATTTCATGCTGCAAAAGGAAGTGGTCGAACGCATGGTGGCGGTGCCCGGCGATTCCGAATGCGGCCGTCTGTCGATCATGCTGCAATACCGTTTTCATCTCGACTGGCTGCTCGATGTGCCACCCGAATGCTTCGACCCGCCGCCCAAGGTGCAGTCGGCCGTGGTGCGCATGATCCCGAAACGCGCCGAAGAATTGACGGCCAAGGACGAAGCGCTGCTGGCCAAGGTGGTGACCGCAGCGTTTTCACAACGGCGCAAGATGCTGCGCAATACCTTGCGCGCGTTGGTCAGCGCTGAACAATTCACCGCCGCCGGCATTGACCCCATGCTGCGGGCCGAAGATTTGGGCGTGGCGGATTATGTCTGTCTGAGCAATTTGTTGTCTGAAGAACTCAGGGGCGTGTCGTAATTTCCAGCGCTGCCAGATAGCGCAAGGCGTCTTCCCGGTTTTGTCCGCACATTTCCAGTGAAGGTTGCAGGCCGCTGCAGCAGGCCGGGCGCTGCGGCAGGCCGAACAGGGTACAGCGTAGTTCGGCGTCGAGATGCGGGCAGGCAACCCCGGCCGGCTTGTTCAGGCTGCTGATCGAAGGCGCGATGCAGCAGGCGGCGCAGTGCGGGCGGCAGTCCATTAACGCCGGCTCAGGAGGGCTGTCTTGTGGTGTTCGGGTTGGCTCCGTCAGCCTTCTTCTCGTGGCCTTGGGCCTTGAGCATTTGTTCGGCCAAGGTTGAGTAGAGCGGCGGGGAGAGCGTGCGCGAAATCGTTGAGGCGATGAGCGCGGTCGCCATCAGTCCGATCACAATGGGGTAGCCATTGACCATTTCCATGACGATGACGAATGAGGTGATCGGCGCCTGCGTTACGGCGGCCAGGAAGCCGACCATGCACAGAACGATGACCGTGGTCGAAAAGGCATAGTCGGACAACAGCGGTGACAGGGATTGACCGATTCCCGCGCCGATCGCCAGGGATGGGGCCAGCATCCCGCCGGGCAGGCCGGAGAGGTAGGAGACGATGGTGGCAATGAATTTTGCCGGGGCGAAGTGCCACGGCAGGGCAGTGTCGCTCCACAGCAACATGCGCGTTTCAACGTAGCCGCCGCACCAGGTCAGCCCTCCTGAGGACCAGCCGATGGCGGCAATCAGCAAGCCGCAGAAAAGGGCGAAACGGTAGGGGTGGCGGCTGCGGAAGTCCGCCAGCCGTCCCTTCCAGCCCGAAGCCGAAAGCAGCAAGGTACGGGCGAATATGCCTCCTGCCAGTCCGGTCAACAAGGCGCAGACCAAAACGGCGATGGCAAGCTGGGGACTCTCCCCGAATCTTGGAATTTGATCGAAAAAGTTACCGCTGCCCAGTGAGACATGGGCGACGACCCCGGCCAGAATGATCGCCGTGATGACCACGCCGCTCATGCGGGATTCGATGCTGCGCGAGAGTTCTTCGATGGCAAACACAATCCCGGCCAAAGGGGCGTTGAATGCGGCAGCGATCCCTGCGGCTCCTCCCGCCACCAGAAGATGGGAACGTTGGACGTAGAGACCAGCGGGAACAAAACGCTCTGCCGACGCCATAATGCAAGCGCCGATCTGGACACTGGGGCCTTGACGTCCAAAAGAGTAGCCGATGCCCACCGTGGCTAGACTGATAAGGATTTTGCCGAAGGCGATACGCAGGGAGATCAATGGGCGCCAGGGCATCTCATCAGGGCGCGGCCCGATTTCGGCAATGACTTGGGGAATGCCGCCCCCTTCGGCGCCCTGAAAAAAATTCCGCGTGATCCACAATAGGGCCGCGCCGATAGGGGGTGTGAGCACAAAGGGGAGCCAGGGGTGTTTTTGGGTTGCCCCGATGAATAGAAAGGTGATTTCATCGGTTGCAAAGGCAAAGGCCACGGCAACGGCACCGGCAAGACAGCCAAAAAACCAGATGACAAGGCGGCCGGTCCAGAGCCTGGCTTGTTCCGCCAGAAACGTTCGGTTGACCTGCAGCCAGCCTCGGGCCTCATTCAGGCATTTTTTTACGAAATGCTTTTGACGGTTCAAAGTGGTTTCGCTGTTTTGAGGGTTCTCGTGAAAGATACATTACTGGCGGCGGTTTGTTCTGAAAAAAACAGGGGGATGTTGCGAAGCGTTCTTATGTTTCAGTCTAAATTCTTCGATAAAGTGTTCCGCCTGTTTTGACGAATTCTTCAGCCTTGGCTTCCATGCCTTTTTCCAGCGCTTCCTGTTCCGAAACGCCTTGCTGGGCGGCAACCTCACGCACGTCCTGGGTGATTTTCATCGAGCAGAAGTGCGGGCCGCACATGGAGCAGAAGTGCGACAGCTTGGCGCCTTGCGCGGGCATGGTCTTGTCGTGGTAGGCGCGGGCGGTGTCGGGGTCGAGCGACAGATTGAATTGGTCTTCCCAACGGAATTCGAAGCGTGCCTTGGACAGCGCGTTGTCCCGAACCTGCGCGCCGGGGTGGCCCTTGGCGAGGTCGGCGGCATGGGCGGCGATCTTGTAGGCGATGATGCCCGCCTTGACGTCGTCCTTGTCGGGCAGGCCCAGATGTTCCTTGGGCGTGACGTAACACAGCATGGCGGTGCCGTACCAGCCGATCAGGGCGGCGCCGATGGCCGACGAAAAATGGTCGTAGCCCGGCGAAATGTCAGTCACCAGCGGCCCCAGCGTGTAGAACGGCGCTTCCTTGCACCATTCGAGTTGCAGATCCATGTTTTCCTTGATCTTGTGCAGCGGCACGTGGCCGGGGCCTTCGATCATCACCTGGCAATCGTGCTTCCAGGCGATGTCGGTGAGTTCGCCCAGGGTTTTCAGTTCGGCCAATTGCGCTTCGTCGTTGGCGTCGTAAATCGAGCCGGGACGCAGACCGTCGCCGAGCGAGAAGCCGACGTCGTAGGCTTTCATAATGTCGCAGATGTCCTCGAAATGGGTGTAGAGGAAATTCTCCTTATGATGCGCCAGGCACCATTTGGCGAGGATGGAGCCGCCGCGCGAGACGATGCCGGTCATGCGGCTGGCGGTCATCGGCACATAGCGCAGCAGGACGCCGGCGTGGAGGGTGAAGTAATCGACGCCTTGTTCCGCCTGCTCGATCAGCGTATCGCGGAAGAGTTCCCAGGTCAGTTCCTCGGCCTTGCCATCGACTTTTTCCAGCGCTTGGTAAATGGGCACGGTGCCGATGGGCACTGGGCTGTTGCGCACGATCCACTCGCGGGTTTCGTGAATGTTCTTGCCGGTGGAGAGATCCATCACCGTGTCGCCGCCCCAGCGGATGGACCAGGTCATTTTGTCGACTTCTTCCTGAATCGAGGAAACGACCGGTGAATTGCCGATATTGCAATTGATCTTGGTCAGGAAATTGCGGCCGATGATCATCGGCTCGGTTTCCGGATGGTTGATGTTGGCCGGGAGCAGAGCGCGGCCGCGGGCGATTTCGTCGCGCACGAATTCCGGCGTGATTTCCGGCGGGATGCTGGCGCCAAAATGTTGCCCCGGATGCTGATGGCTGAGCAGTTCGGCCATTTTTTCGCCGTGTGATCCGCTAGCGCTGAGTTCAGCCAGAAATTCCTTGCGGCGCAGGTTTTCACGAATGGCCACATATTCCATTTCGGGCGTGATGATGCCCTTTTTGGCGTAGTGCATTTGCGTTACGTTCATGCCGCTCAATTCCGGATCGGCGGCGCGGCGGCGGCAATATTCGGAAGTGAACCCGGGCAATTCCTCGGTATCGCCACGCTCGTCGATCCAGCCGGTGCGCAGGGCAGGCAGCCCTTTTCGGATGTCGATGCGGGCGTCAGGGTCGCCGTAGGGGCCGGAGCAATCGTAGACGGTGATGGCCGGATTTCGTTCGCCACCAAACTGGGTGGGGGTGTCGGCTTGGGCGATTTCGCGCATCGGCACGCGGATATCCGGGCGCGAGCCGGTGACATAGATGCGGCGCGAGTGTTCAAAAGGTTGTACGGCTGCAGTATCGACCTGGGCTTGTGCGGCGATGAAAGGTTCGTTGGCGTTCATGGGTTTCCTTGCGAAGGGGGCTGGGGCGTGGACGCGCAAGGAAAGAGAAGGTTCGTTTCCCTACGTCGGCATGACCCGGACAGGTTCGGAGGGTGATTTCTCAGCCGTGGATAATGCGTGTCGGCACCCCTAACGAATGCTTGGGAACTTACTGGAAAGAGGGTAAAAATGCAAGAAAGCTCAAGATTTCCAAGAGACTTCCGAAATAGAATAGTCTACCGCCTAGAAAAACAGGAATGGCCGAAATGCGTTCATTGATGATTGCACTCTTTGTTCTTCTGCCTTGTCTTGGCCAGGCTGCGCCGACTTGGCAGGTCATTTCGACCGAGCCGGGCAGGCGCATTGAAATCGACCGGGTGAATATGAAGCGCGAAGACGGGAACCGGGTAGTGGTCCTGGCGCGACTGGTTTTGGAGAAGGAGATCAATGATCCTGCCAGCGGCGGCAATTACCGGATCGTTGAATCCCTGACGCGGTACGAATGCCTGCAGCGCAATTCCGCCACGCTCAAACGCACCTATTACAGGAATGAAGAGGATGTCCTGCGCGAAGAGGAACTGAAAGGGGGCAGCCTGCCGGTGCTGGGCGGCACCCTGGACGACAAGGTCTTGCGTGAAGTGTGCCGGCCGGAAAGTCCGGCCGAGATGCAGGCGGCGATCGACAAGGCGAATGAGGCTGCCGCCAAGCTCAAGGCAGCCAATCAGGCGCTGATCGAGAAAGAGAAAGCCAAGGCAGCGCGCAAGCCCGTCAGGCGTCCGGTTTCCCGGGTTGCCAGGCCGGCCCGGGCGGGCAGCGATGCAGCCGCACAGCAGCCTTCCGTGCATTGGGGCTATTCCGGCGCTGGCGGACCGGAACATTGGCACCGGCTGGACCCCCGCTTCAAATTGTGTGGCAGCGGCCAGCGGCAGTCGCCGATTGACATCCGGGACGGCATCCGGGTCGATCTGGAACCGATCCGTTTCAATTACCGGCCCACATCTTTCCACATCGTCGATAACGGCCACAGCATTGAGGCCAAGGTGAGTAGCGGCAGCATGAGCGTGGCGGGAAAAACCTATGACTTGTTCAGTATCCACTTCCATCGGCCGTCGGAAGAAGTGATCAACGGTCGGCGCTTTGATCTGTCGGCGCATCTGGTGCACAAGTCTGACGATGGCGCCTTGGCGGTGGTGGCGGTGTTGATGGAAAAAGGCCCCGAGAATCCCTTCGTCCAGACCCTCTGGAATAATCTGCCGCTGGAAAAAAATATCGTGGTCGGTGTGGCGAATAGCATGATCGACCCGGCATCGTTCCTGCCGGCTGAGCGCAATTACTACACCTACATGGGCTCACTGACGACGCCGCCCTGTACCGAAGGCGTGCTCTGGATGGTCCTGAAGCAACCGGTTCACGTGTCGCAGGAGCAGATCGACATCTTCTCGCGCTTCTATCCCAATAACGCGCGGCCGGTTCAACCGGGGTTCGGGCGTGTCATCAAGGAAGGGCGCTGAGACCAACAGTATGTTGTGCAGCGGGTATAATCTCCGTCCCGGTGGTGCCTGCTGACTTTGGGCGGGAAGCGCGATTGGATAATGGGGATGTGATGAAAAAGCTGGTGTGCATGATGTTTCTGGCGTCGGTTTCCGGGGCGTTGCCTGCGGCCGATCTGATGCAGGTCTACCGCCTGGCGCAGGACAACGATCCGAGCTTTGCGGCGGCAAAGGCCAGCCTGGAGGCCGGCCAGGAAAAGGGTCCGCAGGGTTTGTCGGGCTTGTTACCGGTGATCGGCGCCAGCGCCAACAGGACAAGGAACGACATCGAGGTCACCTCCGTGACGACGGGGGCGCAAAACGATTCCAAATACACCAGCCGTGGCTACATGGTCAGTTTGAGCCAGCCGCTGTTTCGCTGGCAAAATTGGGCCGCCTATGGGCAAAGCAAATACATGGTGGCACAGGCCGAAGCCAATTTTGTCCAGGCCCGGCAAGACCTGATTTTGCGCGTGGCACAGGCGTATTTCGATCTGCTCTACGCCCAGGACAACCTCAAAGCGGTGCTTGCCAGTAAAAAGGCGATTTCCCAACAACTGGAGCAAGCCAAGAAGAACTTCGAAGTGGGAACGGCGACGGTGACCGACACGCATGAAGCGCAGGCGCGCTTCGATCTGGTCAGTGCTCAGGAAATTGCTGCGCAAAGCGATCTCGAAGTCAAAAGAACGGCGTTGCAGGCGATTGTGGCGCGTGATCCCGGCCCGCTGGCGCCGACGCGGGGCAATATCAGCATCGCGCCGCCGCAGCCGACGGCAATGGATCAGTGGGTGAGCGCGGCGGAGAAGGATGCAATTGCCGTGCAGATTCAAACGGCGGCGGTCGAAATCGCCGACAAGGAAGTACAGAAACAACGCGCGGGGCATCTCCCGACGGTCGATCTGGTGGCCACCACGGGCAAGTCGCGTTCGCTTTCTTCTTTTGGTGCCTTGGCCGATACCGAGGCCAAGACCATCGGTGTCCAGGTCAATATCCCGCTCTTTCAGGGCGGCTATGTCCTTTCCAAGGACCGCGAGGCCGTGGCCAACCGCCGGGCAGCCGAATCGATGCTGGAGGCGGCGAAGCGCGGGTCGGCGCAGGCGGCACGCCAGTATTACCTGGGGGTGGTCAATGGCATCGCCCAGATCAAGGCACTTGAAGCAGGTCTTGCCTCTTCGTTGCTGGCGCTGGAAGCCAACAAGCTGGGCTATGAGGTCGGTGTGCGCATCAATATTGATGTCTTGAACGCCGAACAACAGGTCTATCTGACCCGGCGCGACTTGGCTAAGTCCAAATACGATACGTTGCTGGCGCTGCTCAAGCTCAAAAACGCAGTGGGTTCGCTCGGCGAGGACGATGTGCTGCAGATCAACGCCTTGCTCGATCCTATGGCAGCAAAATGACGCTGCTTGACCATGGCGTCGGTGGTTACTGACCATGGATGATCGAAATCTGAAACGCTTTGCCTGGCTGTCGATCGCTGCTGCGCTAGCGACCATCGCCCTGAAAACCCTCGCTTGGTGGCTGACGGGTTCGGTCGGTCTGCTCTCCGATGCACTGGAATCGGTCGTCAATTTGGCTGGTGCTGTTATGGCGCTGTGGATGTTGTCCCTGGCCGCACAGCCGGCCGACCGGGATCATACCTACGGCCACAGCAAGGCTGAATACTTTGCCAGCGCCTTCGAAGGTCTGCTGATTTTGCTGGCGGCCTTCAGTATTGCCTGGACGGCGATTGATCGCTTGCTGCATCCGCAGCCTCTGCAGCAACTCGGCATCGGTCTGGCAGTCTCTGTCGTCGCTTCGGTCATCAATTTCTTGGTCGCGCGCATTTTGATGACAGCCGGTCGCAAGCACCGTTCGATCACGCTGGAAGCCGATGCCCACCATTTGATGACCGATGTGTGGACTTCAGCCGGCGTGCTGGCCGGAATCGCCGCGGTGGCGCTGTCAGGCTGGAGCTGGCTTGACCCGATCGTTGCCTTGCTGGTTGCCGCCAACATCATCTGGACGGGTGTCCAGCTCGTTCGCCGTTCTGCCGATGGCCTGATGGATATTGCCTTGCCGTCCGAACAACAGGAAGCCATCGAAAAAGTTCTGGACGGCTTTCGTCAGCAGGGCCTGGCTTTCCATGCCCTGCTCACCCGTCAGGCGGGCGCGCGCGTTTTTATTTCAGTACATGTGCTGGTGCCGGGCAGGTGGACGGTGCAGCAAGGGCACGATCAGGCCGAGGAAATCGAGGCTGGCATACGGGGTGTGTTGCCCCATGCGCATGTGCTGACGCACCTGGAACCCATTGAAGACAGCGTTTCGCAGGACGACGATTGCCTCGATCGCAAGGGCTAGCAGCCTGGCAGGCTGAGAATGAGTTGCATTGTCCGGTCGGTGGCGCCGCGATGGGCAGCGGCAAATTCCAGAGCGGCTTGGCGCATGCGTTGGCGTTGTTCAGGTGATGCCAGCAGGAGGTTGATGGCGCCGGCCAGTTCGTCCGCGTTGGCGATGCGCTGAGCGGCGCCGCAGCCCAGGGCGTCTTCAGTGGCCTGTTCGAAATTGAAGGTGTGCGGGCCGACCAGGATGGGGCAGCCGCAGGCCGCTGCCTCGATCAGGTTCTGGCCGCCCAGGGGGAGCAGGCTGCCGCCGATGAAGGCGACATCGGCCAAGGTGTAATACGCCACCATCTCGCCCATGCTGTCGCCCAACCAGACGCGGGTTTCCTTTTCCGGCAGCGCATGGCTGCGCCGCACTGCAGAGAGTCCGCGGCGATGCAGCAGGGCGGCGACCTCGTCAAAACGCTGCGGATGACGCGGCACCAGCACCAGCAGAGCCTCGGGGGTGGTGACGGCCTGCCAGGCGTCCAGCACCCGTTCTTCCTCGCCCTCGCGCGTGCTGGCAGCGAGCCAGACCGGACGTGTTCCGATGGCCTCGCGCCATTGTCGGCCGAGTTTCTGCATCTTTTCCGGCAAGGGAACATCGAATTTCAGATTGCCGCAGACCTCGGCCGGCGAAACACCAAGGCTACGCAGGCGTTGGGCGTCCTCTTCGGTCTGGGCGGCAGCGCCGGAAAGGCCGGTGAAGGCGTCGCGCGCCAGCCTGCCCAGTTTTTCGTAGCCGCGCGCCGATTCTGCCGAAAGACGGGCATTGGCGAGAATGACCGGAATTCCGCGTTGCCGACAGGCGGCGAGCAGATTGGGCCAGATCTCGGTCTCCATCAAAATGCTCAAACGGGGCTGGAAATGGTCGAGAAAGCGGCGGATGGCGCCAGGCGTGTCATAAGGCAGGTAAGCCTGCAGCACGGCATCGCCATAGACTTTCTGGCCGGCTTCGCGGCCGGTTGGCGTCATTCCAGTCATCAATAACTGATAATCCGGATACTTTGTTTGCAAAGCCCTGACCAAGGGCTCGGCAGCACGGGTCTCGCCGACCGAGACGGCGTGAATCCAGATGAGCGGCCGGTCGCAGGATTGGGTGTAGAAACCGCGGCGCTCGCCGGTATGTTGGAGATATTCGGGTTGTTTCCGGCCCTTCAAATAGAGGCGCAACCAGATCAGTGGCAAGGCGGCGCGGAACAGCAGGGTGTAGAGCAAGCGAGTCATGGGCGTGTACAGGTGAGAAAAGCGTTGAGAACAGCATGAACGTCCGGGATTGTCCCTTGTCCGCCGAGATTACGGAAGGGCGCGGCCGATAAAATTCCGTCGGTTGGCGCATCACTATCGGCAAGCAGACTGACGGCGGGGCGCTGCAGCGCCGCAGCGAGATGAAGAAGGGGACTGATCTTGCCGATGATGCCGGCGGCGCCCACCAGCAACCCAGCCATTGCCTCGATGCCGAGGGGTGGTGCCATGATGGCATTGTCAATGGCGGCGGCGATGCTGGCAGCTCGTGTGCGTTCTTCCTCGGTTTTGGCGGGCAGCACGATGGTGTTGCCCCTGGCTTGCAAAGCTTGACCAAGTTCGATCCAATAGGCTTCCGGCCAGAGTTTGTCGTTGTGGCAGGCGGCGGAGAGAAAGACGACGTAGGGTTGGGCTGGCAGCCAGTCAGCGGTAAGCGGCGCCGCGTTGATGCCGTAATCGAGCGGCGTTTCGAGCGGCAATTCGAGGACGGCAGCGGCCAGCCAGCGCTTGCGTTCTACCGGATGCACGATTTTAGGAATGATGAAAGTGGCGTCGTAAAAGCGTGCCGCCAGTCTGTTATGCGCTGCCGCAGCATCGTAGCCGCAAGCCGGGCCGCAAGCCTGACGGGCCAGCAGGGCGCTGTACAGCGTGCCTTGCAGATCAAGCACCGCGTCGTAATCGACCGCCCGCAAGGTGAGACGAAAATCCCGCATTTCGCGCCAGGAAGCAGGGGAAAACAGGTGCTGGCGCCAGCGCTGTGTGGGAACTGGCAAAACTCGGTCGATGGCCGGATGTAGGCGCGGAATGGCAGCATATTTCTCATCAATGCACCAGTCGATGGCCAGTTTTGGGAATTCCCGCCGCACATCGCTGATCACCGGCAAGGCATGAACGACGTCGCCAAGCGTGGAAATTTGGACAATGAGAATTCGCATCGGCGGATTATCCTAGATTCCGTCACGGATCGCGCAAGCGTCGGTGCGGTGGCGGAATTCTGTTATGGTCCATCTTCGCTATTCCTGTATCTGTTTTTGTTGTGCCTGTTTGTTACTCTGGCAGTGGAAGACACTGGAGCCAATGTAATGGCAAACCCCGCGCTAACGATTCGGGCTGCAAAAGTTGAGGACATTCCTTTTCTAGTGTGGGTGATGGAGACGGCCGGCCGTTCGGGCCTGACGATCGGATTTTTTGATGCCATCGTGCCTGAATCGGTAGAAGAGCGACATGATTTGATGGCGCAACTGGCAACCACCGAGCCGCGTTCCGTTTTTTACTACAGCAATTTTTTGGTGGCCGAAATCGACGGGGTTCTGGTCGGCGGCGTTTCCGGCTATTACACGCCACAAGTGCATTCCGAACACTTTCGCCAGGTTTTAAGTAAGGTGCTGGATCAACGAGGTTGGTCGGAATCCCGCCGGGCTGAAATGATGAAGCGGCTTGGCACTTTTGTGGGTTGCTTTCCCGGGCTGCTCGAAGAAGCCTGGGTGGTCGAGTGGGTGGCCGTCAAACCGGAATATCGACGTATGGGCATCATAAGCGCCCTGATGCGCGCCATCATCGATCAAGGCATCCACACCACGCCGTGCAAAGTGATTCAGATTGCCGTGTTGATCGGCAATACGCCTGCCTACAACACCTATATCAAGTCTGGATTTCAGTATTTCGATGAAAAATGCACCCCGGAGTTCAAGCAGATGTTCGGTACCCGTGGGATGGTACGGTTGGTGATTTATCCTCAACGAAACACCGAATCCTGAGTGTCTGGATGCGAACAATGCGCGTGACGCGGCGACACGCAAGCCTCGGCCTGCAGCTTCGCAGACGCCTCACGAAAACCTCGATCTTTGTCCCCAAAGGGAGATCACCAAGCGCCTAGCCTAACTCCTGGCCGCCCTGGCATGTTTGCCAGCTTGGACAAGCGTTCCACTCGCAGGATACTGCTTACGTTGCCGTTGCAGGTTGTCGATGCAATCTGCCAAGACCTGCTGTGATCGGGAACAGGAGGCACCTATGCTTAACTTTGAGCTCGGCAAGTACCGCAAGATGGTCGTTGCCATCGCGCTATTTCTGGTTTTCGACCTGGGCGTACTGGTGTTGAGTTTCGCCATCTCCGCCCAGATTCGAGATGACGCAATTGACGTCAATCTGGTCAGTCGGCAGCGTATGCTGACTCAGCGCATCACCAAAACAGCCCTGCAGCTTGAGCAACGCATCAAGAATAACCAACCCTATCGGGATCATTTGCTGGAACTGGAACAGGCAACATCGACATTCGACAAGACTTTGCAGGCCTATCGCAGCGGTGGCATGGTGCCGGTTGGAGACGGCAAGGAGATCATGCGCAACGCCTTGACCGACAAAAACGCCCGGCAACTGTTAGACGATACGCTTGCACAATGGGAGTCATTACGCGAAGTCTTACACGGGATGCTGCGCGCCAACCCCATCAGCCCCAATTTGGCCGCCTCGGTGGCACGACAAACCGAAGCCGCCAATGACCGCTTGTTGGCGGCGACCAATAATTTCACCCTTCGGGTGCAAGAGCTGGCCGAATCAAAAGCCACTTCCCTGCGCATTGTGCAGGTGGCGGGCATTGCTTTGGCAGTGCTGAATTTCCTGGTCATCCTATTCCACTTCATTCCGAACTTGCGCGCCAATGACAAAGAACTGCAACGCGTCAAGCGGGAAACCGACAATATCCTCCGAACGACGCAAGAGGGGCTGTTCCTGCTCGACCCGGATTTTCGTATGGGATCGCAGCAGTCCCGCGCGTTGACTTCGATTTTCGGAAGCCAGCCACAACCGGGCACCGATTTTCTCAGCATGATGCGTCCACTGGTCTCACCCAAGACCCTCGATACAGCCCGCGAATACATCAATTTGCTGTTGAAACACGATGTCATGGAAAAGCTCGTTTCCGCCCTGAATCCACTTGATCGTGTCGAAATGACGGTCAACAACGACGCAGTGGGCGTCGATACCCGCTATCTGCAATTCAACTTCAGCCGCGTGGTGGAAGACAACAGGGTAACGCAGCTTCTCGTCACCGCCACCGACATCACCCGCCGCGTCCGTCTGGAAAAAGAACTCAAGGACAGCGAAGAACGCGCCCAAGGGCAGATGAGCTTGCTATTGAAGCTTCTGCAGGCCGATCCTGTCATCTTGAAAGATTTCTTTAAAGTTGCCACCGAGGCGCTGGATCAGATCAACCACATCCTTGAAACCCAAGCCGGCCAGTTCGAGAATTTCGCATCGAAGGTAATCGCCATCCACCGCATTTCCCATCGCATCAAGGGCGATGCCTCGTCGCTCGGCTTGCAGATCCTCGAGCAGTCGTTTCATGAGCTTGAAGAGGTACTAGTCGGCATGCGCGAGCAGAAAAATCTGAGCGGAGAGGATTTGCTTCCTGTGGCAGTGCGTATCAAGGCGCTCTATTCAAATCTTGATTTGATCCAGAATGCCGTCAATCGCATGTCGCAAATCCGCGGCGTCGTTTCCGTCGAGCCGTCTAAACCGCCGCACGATCCTGAGATTGGCAAACAAGCTTTCGTGACGCAATGGCGCAACTTTGTCGAAACTCTGGCGCAGCGCCAAGGCAAGTCGGTCGCGCTGAATTACCAGGGCATCGATGTGACGGCATTGCCGCAACCCATGCGTGGCGCAGTGTCCAGCATCGTTAACCAATTTCTGCGCAACGCGCTAGTGCATGGGATCGAAGCCGGCGAAACGCGTGCCGCGCATGGAAAATCGCCAACGGGCAGTATAAACATCTTCATTTCGGAAAATGAGGAAGGCGATATTGAACTTAGTTTCCGCGACGACGGCCAGGGCATCGATTTCAATGCCATTCGCGCAGCAGCGGTGCGCGTTGGGCGGCTATCGCCTGAGGCCGCAGAAAAGGCCGATATGCGTACCTTGGCCGCAACCATTTTCGACCCTGGCGTCAGCACCAGCAAAATCACTGACAAAGACGCCGGCCGCGGCGCCGGGCTGGACGCGGTCAAAGACATGGTGCGTCGCATGGGAGGCAACATTCGGGTTGGCACCACCTTTGGCCAATATTGCCATTTCCGGGTTTTTCTTCCCCGTAGCAAGCAACAACATCATGTTGCCATTCCTGCTTTGGCGGAGGCGAAATGAGATTGCTCATTGTCGATGATTCAAACATCATTCGCGGCAAAATTGCCCGTGCTCTTGGCAAATACGGTTTGACCATTGCCGGGCTGGAAACCAACGGACGAGAAGCGGTCGAACGCTTTCGAGAAGCGAGGCCTGGCATCGTCACCATGGATTTGACCATGCCGGAAATGGACGGCATCGAATGCATACGCCAGATTCGCGCCATCGACCCAACCGTACGGATACTGGTCGTTTCGGCGCTAACCGATAAGGCCACGGCCATTAGCGCGCTTATGGAGGGCGCCCAAGGCTTCCTCGGTAAACCCTTCAGCGAGGATGACCTATGCGATGCGGTAGGAGAATTGCTCAGGGGAAATCATGGATGAAGAACAACTTCGCATTTTTGTAGGCCTTGTGCAATTTTACTTTGAACACGAGGGTGGAGAAGCGGCTGCAGTAGGCAGCCCATTTCTCGGCGAGCCGGACGCATTGCCCGTGATGGATTACACGGGCGTGATCGGCATTTCGGGTTCGCGTCGCGGCTGTGTTTATGTCACCTCAAGCCGGAAATTACTGCAAGCGCTTCTCGAATTTATGGGCGAAACAGATTTCTCGGAAGCAAACTACGCTGATTTGGCCGGAGAAATCGCCAACACCATCTCCGGTAATGCCCGGCAGCATTTTGGGCACGAATTCATGATTTCGGTGCCTGTCATCGTTCATGGACACTCAACCGACATTCGGATGCCAAACCAGGTCAAGGCCTATGTCATTCCACTGCATTGGCGAAAATTTGAAGCGGCGTTGGTGGTCAGCCTGGAGTAATGGGCAAGGTATAGCCTTGAAAGCAGCGAAACTGAAATTGAAAAGCAAATTAGGAGGCGGACATGTTTAGAAAAATCAGTGTCAAAGTCACAGTATTTGTCAATCTCATCCTGTTTATCGTCATTGCAGCAGGGACAACCTATATCGTCAGGCAAGAATCAGCGCGCCTGGAGGAACAGCACTTGAGCCAGGCAAAATTAATGGCAGCAGTCGGAGCAAAATCGGTCGCCAAAATTTTGGAAGAAGGCGTTAATAATAATGCCGTTTCACTGGATGATTTATTTGACGCCACGTACATCCCTATCCCCAACTTCGAACCCCCAAAATATCATACGAAATTTGACACGTTCACCGACAAGGTGATGGTGGATTTGTATGACGAATTCCTAAAAAACCCCAATGTCGTGTACGCCGTGGCGGTTGACAAGAACGGCTATGTTCCCACCCACAATACCAAGTATCAACGCCCGATTACCGGGGACAAAGAAAAAGACAAGGTCGGAAACAGAGCAAAAATTAAATTCGCCGATCCGGTTGGAATCAAGGCGGCAGAAAACAGAATCGAGGGGTTTGTTCAGGTGTATCAAAGAAACACCGGCGAAACATTATGGGACGTATCCTCGCCCATTTATGTAAAAGGCAAGATGTGGGGTAATTTCAGATTCGGTCTTTCTATCGAAGAAATAACTCAAGCCAAAACAAACCTTCTCTATAGCTTGGTCAGCGTTATGGCAATCGTTCTTGTTGTTTCATTTTTTACCATCATGCTCATCGTGAATGCGATCCTGCGACCTTTGACACATTTTACCGAGGCCGCTTCAAAACTTGCGGATGGCGATGTCAACATCAGGATAGAAGTGACCACGAACGATGAAATTGGCGAATTAGGAAAGGTGCTTGAGCGGATGCGGGTCAGTCTTCAGGTTGCGATGGAACGACTACGGAGAAAATGAACCCGGCCAGAGGGTTTGAACGATACAGGGAGGCACAGCGGAAAATCCTGAAGTGATGGAATCGTTCAGGTTGATTTTTACGACGACTCAAGGAGCACTTTCCGTGATACATCAAAGGTTTATTTCATTCGCAGCGGCCATTGAACAAATCCGGGAGTTTTGCGGCCAGCGGCGCAGTGGCGCCGCTTTTCTGGTTTCTGATGATAGCTGCCTGGCCCAGGTGCATTTGCTCAATGGGGTCATTTTGTCTGTGGTCTGCCGAAACAAAAAAGGGAACGATGCCCTGGCCATTATGCGTGACTTCAAGTCGGTGAGTTTGCGATTTGATGATGAGTACGTCACTTCTGCTGAGGGCGACGATTTATCAACAGACGCTTTTTTTAAATACTTTGGCGATGAACATGCCATTTCTGCAAAACAAAATTCAAATGAGTCGCGAGCCAGAAAACCCTCGGTTGAGTTAAGCCCAGAGTTGAAACACCTTTTTCAGAGGTTGCTGGCCAAATATATCGGGCCGATTGCAGAAATCGTTTGTGAAGATCATTATGCCGCGTCTGGTGACGCGGTGATCGTGGCCGAGGCTCTGGCCCATGAGATCCCCAACCCGGAAAACGCCGCCAAATTTCGTGCCGAGGTCGCCCAAGTCCTGGCGGCGCGTTAATTCACCCACTTCGGGAAACTCTGGCGTTCTCATATTCGAACGTGCGAACTTACCAGGCTGTTGAAAAACTCGCCGGGAGATTGCGTTTGACACGAAAAATGCTCAGATGCGCGACGCGCGACGAAGGTCGTAGCCGGGCCTACGATGCC
>JAKJFA010000090.1 GCA_022705135.1 Pseudomonadota bacterium
AACTCCGCCAGTCGGGCCAGGAATACCGGGGCCCTTGCTGTTTCCTCGTTAGGTTTGCAATCGATACCTGCCGCGTGGAACAGCTTGCGAAGTTTGATCTTTTCTTTGGCGTTGATCGTGGCCGTCTCCGCCCGAAAGTCGGTCACCGATATCTTGGCCTGGTCAAGCTGCCCCTGAGATAGTGTCATGCCCTTATGTGTGGCGCGAACATGGCCGGTGGTGTGCAGGACGATGAGCGCGGCGTCCACGGCATCGCGGGGCCAGCCATAGGGACTGGCCTCGAAGGCGTCGCGGATTTCCTTGCCCCGCTTGCCCGCGCCGACTTCCGTAAGCACAGCCGAACAAACCGGATGCTTCTCTGGAGCATCGGTCCAATCAACCGCGGACAGGGCCGCCTCGTCGCCATTTTTAGCGCGAGTCATGACGCTGGACCAACGGTTGTCGTCGGCACTCTTGAAGTTTGGGAACAGCCGGTCGAGTGATGCCTGCGCGGCGGCCTCCACTTTGGCCACGAGGCTTAACTCGAATCTTTCGCCGCCGCCGCCCTGGAAAACTTTCGTACGGTCGATGACGTCGAGGACGATCTGGTTTCGGGAGGCTTCTGCCGTAGCCATGCGCGTGGCCATGGCATCTCGCGCCTCCCGGCCTTCGGGTGTCGTGGGCGTGCCTTTGAACTCCAGGGTGGATTTAGCGGCCTCATACTCGATGATCGCCTTTTGGAGATCGTCGGCGCTGGCCTTGGGTATGTAGGCATAGATGATCGCACTATCGCTGCCTGCGGCGCGGGCATCATTAACCACGGTATTTTCCTTTTCGCCCCAGCCGTCGCGAACCCATACGGGAATGGCGGTTCCATCAGCCGGCGGCGCTTCGCTGCCAAATTGAACCAGCAGCTTCCGTGGTTCCTTGCACTTGCCCTGCACGAGCTTTATTCCCTTGAGGGCTTCTCCGCAGGCGGCGCTGATGAGAGAACCGCGTTTGTTCGACAGGGAAGTCGGGTCGCTCATCAGCCGTGTCTGACGGTTGCGAAACTCCCGATCCCACTCGCTGCTCTCGCGGGTCTGAAGGCTGTACTCGTCTTCGATCTCGATGAGCAGCGCACCCTTGTCCTGCATGGCTTTCCTGAGCCACGATGGCCGCTCGGCTTCCGGTGGCGGGTCCGTCAAAAGCTTTAAAATACGCGGGATGTTCTTGCGCAGTTCTGTCCCATCGCGGCCAAGGTCGGACACCAACAAGTCCGCCATCATCTCCGGCGTTGCGCGGACGCCGATGTCGGCCACGGCTTCCAGGGGGAGCTTGCGGATCAGAAAGATCAGTCCGCAAAGGCGCTGGGCGAGCCGGCCCTCTTCGGTGCCGTCGTCAAGGCTGCGGATCGTCTCGTCAATCTCGCGGAGCAGGGTGCCTGTTTTACGCAGATCCGGGCTGATTTGCTCAAAGATAAAATCCGCGGGAACAGTGGTGCCAAGATCCTCCCCGGCCGTCTGACGAACAGCCTCATGAACGATCTTGAGCTGTGTTCGAAGCTGGCTGGCGGTGCCGGGAACATCCACCGCCCGCAAAACATGCTCCCAGAAGCGTCGACGAACCGGCAGGAGCGGATAGTCGTCCACAATGATGTCGTGGTCTTCAGAGCAGGCGGCAATGCGCGTTCCGGCAAGCTGGCGGTTGATTTCGCCGGCATGGGCATCAAGCATATCTTCTATGGCCTTTTTCTTGTCTGCTTTTTTCGCCAGCACGACACGGCGTGTGACTGTCTCTACATCGGAGTCGGACAGCTCGACCGGAATGGTAAACCGGCCGATGAGACGCTGAAGCAAAGGCACGTTTCCCGCCAGAGCGGTTTGGCCCGCGCCAATCAGCAAAACGCGGCTGTCAAGCTGTTTGCAGAGAGCTTCCGCGACCTCCTGAACGTCCGTCGAGCGACCGGGATCGTTGCCGATGAATAGCTGGATTTCGTCCAACACGATAACGGTGCAGGGGATTTGCTTGTTGACGGATAAAACCTCTCGGACCAGTCGAATGAACTCATTGGTCGAGATGTCTTCGACCATGGGGAACTGCGCTCTTAATGCGGCGCGCGCCTGCTTCAGGTCGGCGGCAAAATCACGATCGGCGTCGAGGATGGCTTTGGCAAGCACAGGGCTGACATAGAGATCGTGAAGTTCGCTCAAGAAATCCTTTCCGGCCGCTTCGACGGCGGATTGCACCTTTTCAAAGATGTCATTCTTTTGAAGCCACATGCAGAACTGTGCCTGTGGAAGAGACTCGGGCAGGCCCTTGGATGCCAGCACAATGCTCAGCACTGCCAGCCGAACACTTTCGCCTCCGCCGGAGGGCAGAGTGCCTGAAGCGGCGTGCAGGCCGCCGTTGCGCCTGCCAAGGGTGTCGAGCTCATGAAGAAGATCCTGCGCCTCCTGAGGAAGACGGGCCAGGCCGCGTGCGGTCGCGCCATCGGTAAAGTTCGTGTCCACCCAGAGATGCCGGAACATTTTCAGAAGATGGGATTTGCCGCTGCCATAGAAACCACTTACCCAGGCCGCCGGTTGTGTCGTTGAACTGACATTTCCAATGTAGGACTCCAGGATGCGGATCAGGCCGTCTTCATACTGGCCTTCGCATACGAAATGCTCCAGTTCGTAGCGCAGCGTTTCGATTTCTTTTGGACTCGCGGCCTCTCGCACGGCTGCAACGCCATCGTTGAGCAGTTTTGCTATGGAGGGATCTCGTTGGAAAAGGTCTTTGTTTTTCATCAGTCGTTCACCCCAT
>JAKJFA010000091.1 GCA_022705135.1 Pseudomonadota bacterium
GCCTGAGTTCGTTTTCGCACAATTGACTGATCCTCGCGTCGCGGTCGCGCAAATCCTGAGCATGGAGCGCGCAGACGTCTTTGTGATGCCGATCTGCGTCCGCCATTTCTTTCTTGAGCTCCGCAATCTCTTCAGCGTGCTCGCTGCGCGCGTCAAGCTCGTCTGTAAGTGCGTGCACCCTTGTTCTGTGCAGTTCTCGCTTGATTTCGATCTGGCTTTGCATCGCCTCCTGAATCTCAGCCACAGCCGCCTCTAGGTCCGATAGGCGCTTGCTGTCCGCCGTCTTTGCCGACGCGCTCTTGTGTGTGCCCTCGAAAAGCCCTGTCCGGAATGCCGCTTCGACAACAGCTTTCCACCGGCTCTGGTCAAGTTCGTCCATGTGCCTATATCCCCAAGGGATGGGCAGCGTCTTCCACAACTCCTCGAATGTCATCTTCCCCGCTCCTTTTCCATTGCCACGCACGCAGAGCGCCGCGGCGTCGTTTCGCCTGCAGCTGCCAGCGTCTTGTCATGCACCACGAGCCAGCAAAGGCTGACCGAGTGATTTTTGATGAGCTTGCTTTGCCGCCAGTTGTGCGCCTCGGTGATGTCTGGCGCTTTGTGGCTGGTTTGCCATGCGCTGAACTTCATGCTGCCTTCTCGTTGCACTTCGCGGCGATCGCGTCTAGCGTGATGTTCGTCTGCTCGATCACCCATACGCCCCACCCGTCTTCGCCTTCCTCGTCGTCTTCTGGCCGATCGAGGTGGTCCGAAAAGTAGGATGCCAGAGCGATCGCCACGTTATCCCACCCGGAATTGCTTCCTGCCGTCACCGCCGCAATGTCGTTTCTCGTAATCATCATGCCGCCTCCACCATCCAAGCCGGCCACCACCGATCGCCGATGAACAGAAGGCCATCACGGATTGCGCCCACTGGAAGCAGTTCCGGCCGGCCGATGATTCGAACGTATTGGCCCAAAATGAAACTACGCTGCACGCCTGTACTCGATGTCATCTGCTCGCCTCCATGACTGCCCATCCCACCTCTGCAGCAGCTTCCCTGACTCGTTGCAGACTCCATCCCGCACATGCCCGGCCAGGATTTCGACGAGCCGAGAATCACCCTCTTTCGCCCCGGTCATCAGCAGGTCGAGCGCACACTGCGATTTCGGTCGCTTCGCCCACAGAAGCGGGTCAAGGTCGCCAAACATCGACTCAAGATTCATTTCCAGCCTCCAGGAAGTGTTCGTCACACGCACCCTTGAGCCGCCGAAGCATGGCCTGGATGGTTTCCTTTCCGACCTCCCGAGAATGGGTCTGCCCTGGCGCAGGAAGTGCCGGAGGCCTTACTGGAATGGCTTCCCATTTGCCGAGCGCAAGCTGGTCGCTGAATGCTTTGTTCCACTCCGGGCCGAGTTCCTTCAGCGTTTTGCGCGAGAGGTCGTAGCTGCCAATTTTGACGGCCGCCCAATAGATCGCCGGATGGCTCCATCGGTCGCTGCCGGAGTCTCGGCGCGCCATCTGCTCGACCGCCTCGATGAGCGCCGATGTGAAATCAATCGGCGGCCGGCAGTCCTTGAAAAACTCAGCGAACGACGGCGGCCAATCCCGCTTGCGGCACTGTCGCAGGCCGTGACGAACCTCCTCTGCCGTGATGCCCTCGTCTGACAAGCCCTCCGCCCAAGCAATGCGCCAGTTCGCAATGGCCTTATCGCTGGCAAACGCGGCCCGCCACCGATTCGGATAGAGCCCGTCCAGCCGGTTGAAAAGATGGTCAATCAGCGCCAGGCCTTCCAGCCGTGGGTGCGGGTCAAGCCAGGCGCTCAGCGGTGATGTCGATGACGGTTGCAGTTTCAAGGTTTGGTGTCCGGTTGCGGTTGACGTAGGCCACGGGGTCGAATTTCTCGGGGCGTTTTGGCCCGGCCCGTATCACAGCTCGCTCATTCCGAACCCATCGATTCCACGTCAGGTTCCAGTTAGCCTTGGTCGCACCCTGGCCGGTCATCGATGCCCAGTAGTCCCTGAAGTTGTCAGCAACCATTGCCGGGTCGAGGTCCGGGCGCTTCTCGCGGCAATAAGCCACGTTTTCGCTCGATGGCATCCAGTCAGCGGAGAGGCGCGTTCCGCGCGCTGCGCTTTTTTCTCTCTCCACTTTGCCTACTGCTGTTGTTGTTTCTGTATCTGTATCTGTATCTGTATCTGTATCTGTATCTGGTGCGTTACAGCGCGTTACATCAGCGTTACATGCGTTACTTTCAGCCTTTTTGCGCTCTCGGTGCTCTCTGGTTCTCTGCGCGCCTGGCTTAGAACCTGGCAATACGGCATCCTCTCTTGCTGGCTGCCTGCGCTCCCACCCTGTCAGTTTGCCGTCAGCGATCACTCGGCCCTGCATGGCATCGAGAATCGCAACAACCTGGCTTTCATCGCAGTCCATCGCGCTCGCTGCGTCTTCAGCATTCAGGCCGGAAACATCGCCGCCTTCGTCAATTGCGGCCAGCATCATGTGGGCGAACAGTGCAATGACCAAGCATCGCGGCTCGCCAGACTTGCGCGCTATCGTCTGCCACTTTGGGTCTGTCGTCATTCCTGCCCATA
>JAKJFA010000092.1 GCA_022705135.1 Pseudomonadota bacterium
GGTGCCGAGCCGTATTGGGATCGCTAGCGATCCGGCCCGCTGGCAGCAGGCATCAGGGAAACCTCAGGTATTGATGCGGGCGAGGCTGATTTTCTGGAGCAGGGCGTAAAGGTCATCCTTGATCGCCAACTTCTTCTTTTTCAGCACCTCAATCTCATCCGGCGTACCCGGTTCGATCCGGGATTCCATGTTTTTGATCCGCTGATCGAGCGAATTGTGCTTGTCGAACAGGTTCTGGAAATATCTGTCGCTCGTTTTCAATTCGGAAATCAGATCTCGATATTCAGGAAACATGGGAATCCCTCCTCGGTGCCGAAATGGTATTAAATGACGCCCTGTGCGAGCATGGCGTCTGCCACCTTGACGAAGCCGGCAATGTTGGCGCCATTGACGTAGCTCACCTTGCCGTCCGCGCCGCGGCCGTAGTGCAGGCAGGCTTCATGGATGTTGCACATAATTTCGTGCAGGCGGGTATCCACTTCTTCGCGCTGCCAGGAGAGGCGCATGGCATTCTGGCTCATTTCCAGGCCCGAGGTGGCGACTCCGCCGGCGTTGCTGGCCTTGCCCGGCGCATAGAGGACGCTGTTGCTTTCGAAGATTTTCACAGCCTCGGCGGTCGATGGCATGTTGGCGCCTTCGGCAACGCAGATCACACCATTCTTGAGCAGGCGCTTGGCATCTTCGCCGTCGAGTTCGTTTTGCGTCGCGCAGGGCAGGGCGACATCCACCGGCACGTGCCAGGGGCGCACGCCCGGCTGGAAGGTGGCGCCGACGCGCTTGGCGTAATCGCTGACGCGGCCGTAGAGGTGATTTTTCACTTCCATCAGTTCGGCCAGTTTCTCGGGCGTGAAGCCGCTTTCGTCGACCGCCGTGCCGCTCGAATCAGACACCGTGATGACCTTGGCGCCGAGGGCCATGGCTTTCTCAACCGAATACTGGGCGACATTTCCGGCGCCGGAAACGCTGACGCGCAGGCCGTCGAAACTGCGACCTTGCTGTTTGAGCATCTGCTCAGCGAAATAGACCGTACCGTAGCCGGTCGCTTCGGGGCGGATCAGCGAGCCGCCAAAACTCAGGCCCTTGCCGGTGAAGACACAATCGGCGCGGTTCGACAACTTCTTCATCATGCCGGCCATGAACCCGACTTCGCGTCCGCCGACACCGATGTCACCGGCTGGTACGTCGGTGTCGGAACCGACATGGCGGAACAGTTCGCTGACGAAAGCCTGGCAGAAACGCATCACTTCGCCCGGGCTGCGGCCCTTCGGATCAAAGTCGGAACCGCCCTTGCCACCGCCCATCGGCAGAGTGGTCAGGGCATTTTTGAAGGTCTGCTCGAAAGCCAGGAACTTGAGGATCGATAGGTTGACCGACGGGTGGAAGCGGATCCCGCCCTTGTAGGGGCCGATGGCCGAGGAGTGCTGGATGCGGTAGCCGCGATTGACCTGGACATCGCCATGGTCGTCGACCCAGGAAACGCGGAACATGATGACTCGCTCCGGTTCGACCAGGCGGTCGAGCAGGCCATGTTCGGCATACTTCGAGTGCTGGGCGATGTACGGCCACAGGCTTTCTATGACTTCGGTGACTGCCTGCAGGAATTCCGGTTGCCCTGGATTGCGGGCGGCTGCTTGCCGGAGGAATTCGTCAAAACTCTGGTAGCGCATCGTTTCTCGTTAGCTCGTTGTGTGTGGTGAATTGCTCATGATCCCGCGAATCCCGGCGCCGTGGGGCTGACATTGATGGCGTGATGGCGACAATGGCCAGGCGCCTTGCGATCACGAATCGGGGGCAACGGGGGCGGTCGCTGAGGGGTGTGAACGGCCATTATGGTCAAACTGCTCCGGATATTCTCAGTAAGTGTCGACGTTGTCTTGAGAAGGCCGGCGGCCGTTTTTTTTGACTTTCAGATGATAGGGCTGAATGGCAGGCTTGATAAGCTGAT
>JAKJFA010000093.1 GCA_022705135.1 Pseudomonadota bacterium
TCCGCAGGGCGATTGCACTTAAATGTCATTTATTTTCACTTGATCCAAGTTTGGCAAAAGCCGATATGCCATTGAAGTTCACCACACGAGAATATCGTTTACTGTCAGTCACTTATGCATCCATCTTGTAAACCGGCTCAGAAACGCGTCTACTCTCGTCTTTTGGACGACGAGAATGGAAGCGCGTGCACCGATGCCCTTGATGAGTTATCTGGTCGGCCCTGCAAAATTCATCCCAGCGCCCGGGCCAACTGGAAATTCCGATTAGTCGAGTTCGATCGGGAATGATCGCCGTTGATGAGCGCAATGAGCGCCCATAAAAACGAGCGCAAAAAGGTGGCCTTCAGGCCCAGACGGACCATGGCCCGCAGCAACCAGCGCAGGTTGTAACCCGTAGCGCACAGCACGGCATGCAGTGCATCGCCCAGTTGCCCTTGAAGCCAACAACGATCCATTCGGTGATCCGACTTGAGGTGACCAATCGCTGGCTCCACCGCCTGTCGTCGCTTGAGCCAGCGGCGCTGTTGCCTGGTCAGCGACTTGTACTTGCCGCGGTGAATGATCTCTACCCTGGGATTGTCACGATCCACACCGCGAAAGCCCAGGTCAACGACCACTTCCTTTGGTTCGCGCCCGACATCTTCGAGCAGGATGCGCGTTTGCTCGAGTTGCGCGGAAAGAATGTGACCGTCGTAGGGGTTGCCGGGGAAGGTCCGCGCCCCGACCATCAGGCCGCTCTTATGGGTTACGGCGATACTGGCCTTGACGCCGAACTCGTAGGGTTTCCGGGCTTTGCCTTTGCCGATGCATTCGACTTCCGGCGCATGCAGGGCGTACAGCTTGTTTTTGTCCTTCGGTTGTTGCGTGCGGATGCGCTCAGCCCGTTCGAGCTGCGTGTTCAGATGGGTCATGGCGCCAGGGGATTCACTGCTCGCACTGGTCAGTTTGCGTTTGATTTCGCGCAGGACAATGCCCAGGAGGGTGCGCTGGCGTTTGACAGTACGCCGCAGGCGCTTGAACTGTTTGGCGTGGGCATAGCCGCCAGCTTTGCGGCGCAACTCCTTGCCCTCTTTCACAAAGGTCTGCTTCAAGGCGATGCCGACGCGCTTGGCGGCTTGCACGACCTTGGCCCGGGCGATCTCCAGCAGGCGGCTATCGACCGGATGGGCGATGGCTTTCTCCTGGACCGTCGTATCGACAATGACCCGTTCGAATTCCGCCGGACGCACGGCTTTGCTCTGCACGGCGGTGTCGATGGTTGCCTTGAGCAGTTCTTCCACTCCCGCTTCGCCGATGGCGGTGCGAAAGCGGCCAATCTGGGTGGCATCGCAGGGTAGTGTCGGCGTGTAGTAGTCCTGGCCACTGAAGTATTGCCACACCACGTTCTCCGACCAGCGGGCCACCAGTTCCTCGTCGCTCAGGTTGAAGGCGTGCTTGAGGTAGAGCAGTGCGGCCATCAAGCGGATCGGCAGACGTGGCCGGCCGGCGGCACTGACCCCGGCACCAGCAATCTCCAGCGTCGTCCCGAACAGGTCGCTGCCTGGCAGCACTTGGCCCGACCGATTCTTACGGGCAAAGGCCGGCGCCAAAGCCGCTTCGATCCGGACCCACGGCAACCGACCGGCCAGTACCGCCAAGGGGTGCCGGAGATCAATCATTTGATCGAGTCGGGCACGGAAAAAATCGTCGGTGACCATCAGAACTTCCCTCAATTTCTCTCAGGTTTCCATGGCTATTATTTTAATTTCTCAGGGATTTGTTGGGGTGAGTTTCCGGCACAAACCTTCTGTTTATGCGCCTTACCGAACTTTTGCAGGGCCGACTACATATTTGACGTGTGGATCCTCGAAGAAGCTTTTTACGCGTTGAGGTGATTTCCCGAGGCTTTCCATGTGAGCGCCTGGGTCGCTGACAACTGCGTAGTCGCCAGACCGC
>JAKJFA010000094.1 GCA_022705135.1 Pseudomonadota bacterium
TTCATCATGGCCATCCAGAAGTGATAGGTGAAGGTGCCAAGGGTATGGACGGCCTGCTTGAAGGAAACCTCGATCTTGAAGCGGATTCCATAGGTCATGATGATTTCCAGTGGTTCCAGCGACAGATCGGTGCTCATCAGGATTTTGCGTCCCCGTGTGGGATGGCTGACCAGGACGAAGCGCACGACGATGCCGACGGGGCGCCAGACCAGATCGAACACGCGGTAGCGCAGGGTAACGCCCGTCTCGCCATAGATCGGACTGGACGCCTCGGTGAAGGCGGCGGCCTCGTCGTAACCCGTCCGCAGCCGGACCTTTTCGCCGTAGAGACGCGGCCGCCCCTGTCGGCCAGGCACAGCCGGTTCTGGCAGATGGTAGGCAACGGCGTTGAATCGGACGCCGACGATCAGGTGCCAGCCTGCACGCAGAAGCGGCCGAATGATCTTGGCGGAGGCGTAGTAGGCATCGGCAACCAGCAGACCGGAAGCGGGAATCTCCAGCGCCAGCAGCATGGCTGCCAGTTTGTCCAGCAAGGTCCGGCGGTCGCGGTTGCTGAAGACGACGCCCTCGTGAATGCCGCCGACCAGCGGCAAGGCGAAGTACCCGCGCGCGGCGCGCACCGCCAGCGCAAGGACCTGACACGAATGGCCGAAAATGTATTCGGGCTTGGTGTTGCTTTCCGACTCCTGGTGCAGTTTCTTGACCCCTGGCATTTTGCGGCCTGCCTTGGGAATCTTGATGCCATCGGCGATCAAGACATTTCGACGTCCCACTTGCACCAGGTGCCGATGCAGCATCAGCAACGCCGTTCTAGTCCAGAGACTCGCCAAGCGTTGAACAGTGAACCCCGTGCTGTGGAAGAGCCGCAGCAGGCTGCCATAGCCGGACGCTTTCAGTCCCAGCGAACGGACCAGGCTCGTGACCCCGGCCAGATCGGGCCGCACGCAAACCGCGGCCAGCGCCAGGGCGAACCACAGGAACGTGCGAGATCGGCTGAACGCGGGGCGCAGCCGCTCGACACAGGAACACCAGACGAACCATAAACCCATGAAAATGGCTCCTTCCGTTTTCCGCTCGACAGTATAGCATATACATGCTATATTGCAAGCCGAAAGGAACCATCATGTCAACGACGCTGGCCACACTGGAAAAACAAATCGCGCGCCTTCAGCGCGCGCTCGCGGAACTGGGTCCCATGCGCCCCGGCGCGCTCGGCCATCAATACAAGGAACCCAAGGAGAAGCGGGGCGGCTACTGGCAGATCAGCTACACGCACCGCATGCGCAGCCGATCGGAATACGTCCGGCCGGAGCACTTGCCGGCCGTGCGGGCGGAACTGGCGAACTTCCGCAAGTTCCGTCGCCTCACCGAGCGTTGGATCGAGCTGTCGCTGGAAGTCTCGCGGCTGAAACGGAAGACACCGCAGCCAAAGGAAAAGTAGGCCGGCCGGGCGATCAGCAGACTACCGGGGGGCAATTGAAAACGCGGACCGCTGACGAGCAAGAGAGCAGCCCGCGAGAGGCGGAATGCGCTCGCGCGCCACCCATGAACTCATCGCGAACTCGCCACTCTCAAGAATATAACAACAGACCCTAAAGCCGGTACTCTGGCGCGAAGTCCGTCCCAGGCATCTCTCCGCCAGAGTACCGCCTTCAGGGAGTGTTGATTTATTGGCAGTCCTTGAATCTGGAACTCAGGAAAACAGGAAAATGCACCAAACCTGCGCATTTCCTGATTCCCTGAGTTCCAGATTAATCAGCAGCGGCAATATAACAACAGACCCTTCAGGCGGAAGCCGTCCAGGGGCTTCAGCCCCGTCCCTCGCTGGCCCATGGGCCCATCAGCATTCCGCCCACCTATCACGCGCTCCTTCTCTAGCGGTGCCTGCTCCGCGGGCCTGACAGTGTGG
>JAKJFA010000095.1 GCA_022705135.1 Pseudomonadota bacterium
TTCCGCGGTGGTGTGGTTACAGGCATGAATGGTTTGCATCTTTGGCTCCTTGAATGGCTTGCCGGAATGGCAATCAACAGCGATTCTGCCGGGGTGCCGGCAATATTTCCTTGATACGAATCGCAAAGGCCATTTGAGTCTTGCGGCTATCGATGCTGCAGAAAAAGGGGCCCGCAGGCCTAATGCCGTTCAGTTAAGGTTTTTTTTCAAGTATTTGACGGTATAGCGTTTGGGCAGGGCTTTGACGACACGGGGGCATTGACGCCCCCGTCGTTTTTCCACGATGGCGAATTGAAGTTGGGTGCGCAATCGCGCTAAATGGTCGGGCAGTCTGCCCGGCGCCATCCCGGCAGCCCAGATCATTTCATTCTGCAGGATGTGGAGGGCTCGCAAAAAACTGAGGTCAGTCGGTTCGAGCTTCGCTTGAATGGCTGCCTTGGCCATCTCCAGGCGGACCAGATTGTAGGCAATCAAGGCCCCCCAGATCTCCTGCGTGACCCCTGTGGGTTGCTGACTGCGCAAAGTCAGTGCCGAACCGAGCAGGGATTGTTTGAGTTCGCGGTAGCTGGTTTCGATTTCCCAACGCCGACGATAGCACTCGGCTAAATCCTCGGCCTTGAAGCGACGACGATCCAGTAGCGAAGTCAGCAGAGTGCGCTCTTTTCCGTTGGCAGAAACCATCCGGACGGCACGAGCCGTCCAGTACTCGGGCAGTGAAGGCGCTTTGGCACGGGCTTGTGGCGAAACACGCATGCGTACGAGACCATCCTGCTCGGTACCGGAGAGCCGTTCCCACTTCGTATTGGATTTGGCGGGAATCAGGTAGTGCCGCTCTTCTCCTCCCAGGCTCAGGCCCAAGAGAATTTCCGCACAGAGAAAGCCACGATCAAAGACAGTCAGAGAGTGATCGGTGATGCGCTCGACCAGCGGCTTGGCGTATAACATCTCGTTTTGACCATACTGGCCGAAGGCCATGTCGGCCACCAGATGCGTGGGAATGGCCGTGATGCTCACGGCCCGGACCTGCGGATAACTCGCCACTTTGCCACTCGCGTACGACTGAGCGCCAAAATACGCACGGTTCTCGGTGCTGTCGGGCGCGCGAAAGGTGGTGCCGTCCATGGCCCACAGGGAGAGTCCCTTCCAGGTATGTCGTTCGGCATCTTGAGCACACCAGGCACTGGCGGTCTGGCTGAACAACGATGCCAGGGGTTCGCTTCCCAGCCGTTGCCTGGCTTGCGTGACGGCACTCTTGCTGATGATGGGGGCTGCTGCGGATGGCAATGCCAGATCGAGTGTCGCCAGCACTTCGGGCATGGACTGATGCCGGTACAACGCCAAGGCAATCACTAGCCATACGACTTGTTCGGCCGGCAGTCGCCGCCGCCGAATACTGGCCGTGCCGGTCGCGCTGAGCGCCTGTTCAATCCACGCCAGCGGCAAATGCTCGGCTAGGCGGTGAAGGCCGGCTACTGGCAGAACATCCGTCGTTGCGTGAAGTTGGCTCGATAGCATCGGCCAAAAGTTAACAGTATTAGCTAATGTTTACAATACCTTGCGTACAAAATAAAAATGCCGTTCAGTCTTAACTGAACGGCATTACCTGTCGAGCAGGCCATTTCTTCTTCCACGACTACTTGACACGCATGCCGGGTTGGGCGCCCGCATCGGGAGCCAGCAGGAAGATTCCCGGCGTCTTGCCGTCAGCGTCGGAGGCCGCCAGCACCATGCCTTCCGAGAGGCCGAACTTCATCTTGCGCGGTGCCAGGTTGGCGACCATCACGGTCAGGCGGCCGACCAGCTGCGCCGGAT
>JAKJFA010000096.1 GCA_022705135.1 Pseudomonadota bacterium
GCCGCGCGGGTTTTTCTTTTTCCGGAAGTTGTTTTTGCCGGTAAGATACCTCATCAAAAAAACATAATTTAGAAACCGCCGGAGTCCCTGACCGTGTCTGACAAACCGCTACCCCCGATGGCGAAGCAAGATTTTGAAACGCTTGCCGATTTCCGCTATCAGATTCGCAGGTTCCTGCGCTTTTCCGAGCAGCTCACCCGCAAGGCGGGCATCACCCCGCTGCAATATCTGATGCTGCTCAACATCAAGGGTTATCCCGGCCGTGAATGGGCGACCATCGGCGAGATCGCCGAGCGTCTGCAAGCGCAGCACCATGGTGTCGTTGCGCTGGTATCGCGCTGCGAGAAGATGGGTTTCGTGGAACGCCGCCGCTCGACCGAAGACCGTCGTCGCATCGAAGTGCGGCTGCTGGCCAAAGGTGAGGAATATGTGGAGCGCCTGGCGAATGCGCACCGGGTCCAGTTGATTACGCTGGACGGCCGCTTTGCCGTGCCGACGGCGAAATCGTTTGCGCGCGATTGATCCCGTTTTTGCCTTCTGCATCCAGATTAAAGGAGATTGACATGAAGATTGGTTTTCTCGGCCTGGGCATCATGGGCCGTCCGATGGCACTCAATACGCTGAAAGCGGGGCACGAGGTGGTGGTTTGGGCGCGCCGCGCCGAATCCATGCTTCCACTGGCCGAGGCCGGTGCGCGGATAGCCACCAGTCCGGCGGAGGTGGCACGGCAGGTCGATGTGGTGATTTCGATGGTTGCCGATGCGCCTGACGTCGAGCAGGTCATGCTCGGCGAAAACGGGGTGGCCAGCGGAGCACAGGCCGGGCTTGTTGCGGTGGACATGAGCACCATCGCGCCGTCCGCGGCCAAGGACATTGCGGCAAAGATGAAGGCCAGGGGTATCGAGTTCGTCGATGCGCCGGTTTCCGGCGGAGAAGTCGGTGCCATCGCCGGCACGTTGTCGATCATGGCCGGTGGCAGTGAGGCGGCTTTTGCCAGGGCAAAACCGGCTTTCGAATGCATGGGCAAGAACATCGTGCATATCGGCGATTCCGGTGCTGGCCAGGTGGCCAAGGCCTGCAATCAGATCATGACCGGCATGGGCGTGATGGCTGTGGCCGAGGCCCTGTGCTTCGCCAGCAAGGCCGGCGCCAACCCGGCGAAGGTGCGCGAGGCGCTGCTGGGCGGTTTTGCCTATTCGAAGATTCTGGAGAACCACGGCCAGCGCATGATCGACCGCAACTTCAAACCAGGATTCAAAAGCTGGATGCACCAGAAGGATCTCAACATCGTGATGCAGAGCGCGCACGAACTTGGCCTGATGCTGCCGGGTTCGGCGATGACCGCGCAGATGTTCAATGCGATGGTCGGTTCGGGCCTTGGCGAGGAGGACTCCATCGCCGTGTTGAAGCTGCTCGAAAATCCTTCCGGCCAGCAATAGGCTGCGACGAGTCCTTCGCATGAAACTGGGTTTTATCGGCCTCGGCGTCATGGGGCAGCCGATGGCTTTGCGCTTGCTGAAAGCAGGCCATCAGGTCTCGGTCTGGGCACGACGTCCGGCGTCGGCGACAGCGCTGCTTGAGGCTGGAGCCCACCTGCTGCCCAGCCCGGCCGAGGTCGCGCGCCATAGCGAGTTGGTATTCACCATCGTGACCCGCGGCGAGGATGTCGAGGCGCTCGTGTTTGGCGAGGACGGACTGGCCGAAGGTTTCTCTCCCGATTCGATTC
>JAKJFA010000097.1:0-1424 GCA_022705135.1 Pseudomonadota bacterium
GTGTTGCCGAAGCCATTGAGGCTGTCATTTCATCCAGTATGATGCGATGTCAATCGAGGGAGTAAGCAACAATGCCCCTGAACCCCACCAACCCGATACCTCATCTGGTCGAGCGAATCCAACGCCCCGAGTCTTTTGTTCTGCGCGGTTCAACGCTTTTTGAGGGGGATGCACTGACGGTGCTGCGCGGCTTGCAGTCCGGATCTGTGCGTTGCGTCGTTACTTCGCCGCCCTATTGGGGGCTTCGCGACTACGGCATCGCCGAGCAAATCGGCCTTGAGGGCACCATGCCCCAGTTCCTGCACCGGCTGGTAACCATCTTCGCCGAAGTCAAGCGTGTGCTAACCGATGATGGAACCCTCTGGCTGAACATTGGTGATGGTTACACCAGTGGCAATCGTGGATACCGAGCCCCGGACAAAAAGAACCCTGCACGGGCGATGGATATTCGCCCTGAAACGCCCGATGGTTTGAAGCCGAAGGACTTGATCGGCATTCCGTGGCGGCTGGCGTTCGCCCTGCAGGACGATGGCTGGTATCTGAGAAGTGACATTGTGTGGAACAAGCCAAACGCGATGCCCGAGAGCGTCAAGGATCGCCCCTCTCGTTCTCATGAGTTCCTGTTCATGCTCACCAAATCGGAAAAGTATTTCTACAACTGGCAGGCTGCCAGAGAGCCCGCAGACGGTGGTGGCCAGCGCAGTCGCCGCTCTGTCTGGCATGTGAACACCAAGCCCTTTGCCGGCGCCCACTTTGCCACCTTCCCGCCCGAACTCATCCGGCCTTGCATCCAAGTATCGACCGAGCCGGGGGATTACGTCCTTGATCCGTTCTTCGGATCGGGAACCGTGGGATTGGTTTGTCAGGCAGAAAACCGGCAATACGTAGGAGTCGAACTCAACCCTGAATATGTGGCCTTGGCCGCTGACCGCCTGCAAGGGCTGGACAGCAACGTGATAAGGATCGCCGCCGCATGACACGCCCAAGCAAGATCATTTTCCCGCCGCCGAAGCTCCAGATCGCTTTCGCCTTTGCCCTCAAGCGATTCCGTACTGTCTATCTGCAAAGCGCCTTGCTGGAAACGGTGCGGGACATGGACATTACCAAGCTGGACAAGCAGCTTGCTGAGTACGTTCCCCCTCCAGACTTGGCGACCCTTGCACATTTCGGTCTGCGGGCGGAACTGCTGTTTGCTGTGCCCTCCGTGCTGGAGAAAAACCCCCATCTACTGGGCTACTACCGGTTGCTGATGGGCTACAGCCAGAAAGAGTTTTACGGGCGTGACAAGGGGTTCGGGGTCGGCCACTTCAAAGGCATGGAGGAAAACGGAAAGGTCAGCAAGGCGGCAGCCGCCGACTTGAACGACCTTTGCGTGGCCTTCTGCGCTACCGCATCAGCATTGCTGGCTGGTGTCGGGCCGCTGC
>JAKJFA010000097.1:1473-1724 GCA_022705135.1 Pseudomonadota bacterium
GACTTGACCCTGCTGACTGTAGGCCCGCAGCTACGCGGCGGGGCCAACAACCAGCGCGGTACCGATGGCATAGTGCAGGTGTTCGAGATCATTCGGGAGATCGTCGCCCATGCCGCCGCCGAGGTGCGGGAGAACGCCATTGAAGTGAACAGCGCCACCGGTCGCCCGTTCCTGATCGAGTTTGCACCAGACCCGGATATCATCATCCGGGAAGAGATGGAGCACCAGCATTACCGCAACGTGGTTGCCAT
>JAKJFA010000098.1 GCA_022705135.1 Pseudomonadota bacterium
TCTACCTCGTCTTCGAATACGTTCCGGGCAAGAATCTGGCCGATCTGCTGCAGTCGGGCGGTGCGCTTGCGACGCAAAAAGCGGCGGACATTATGATCCAGGTTCTGG
The DNA here is from genome assembly GCA_022705135.1 of Pseudomonadota bacterium. GTDB lineage: Bacteria > Pseudomonadota > Gammaproteobacteria > Burkholderiales > Rhodocyclaceae > UBA1934. The sequence goes on from JAKJFA010000098.1 coordinate 109, forward strand.
ACGCGGTTTCTGCCGCCCATGCCAAGGGTATCATTCACCGCGATCTCAAGCCCTCCAATATCCTGATGGACGAGAACGGCACGCCGAGGGTCATGGATTTCGGCATTGCCTCGCGCGTCGAAACTGAGGGCGTGGCCGAAGGCGAAGTGCTGGTCGGCACGCCGTCCTACATGGCGCCCGAATACCTCGACAAGCGCATTGTCAACGAGCGCATCGATGTCTTCGCTGCTGGGCTGGTGTTGTATGAAATGCTGACGGCCAAGCGTGCCGTGGCCGGAAACAACGTCTATCAGATCATCCATCGCATCATCAACCAGGACATTCGATTGCCCCAGGGCGGCAGCGTCGGGGTCGACGATCAGTTGGCAGGCATTCTCCACAAGGCGCTGGCGCGCAATCCGGAAATGCGTTACCAGAGCGCCACCCAGTTCGCCGAGGCCCTGGAACACTACCTGGAGCCCGCCGAAGACGGGTCGAGGTCAACCGGAAAACAGGCGACGATTGATTTCCTGCTGCGCCGCATGCGCCACAAGAGTGATTTTCCTGCCCTGTCGGAATCGGTCAGCGCCATCAACAAGATTGCTTCCAGCGAAAAAGAGAGCATCAACAAGCTGTCGAATTCAATCCTCAAGGACTTTTCGCTGACCAATAAAATCCTGAAGCTGGTGAATTCGGCCTATTTCCGGCCAGCGGGCGGCGGCAGCATCAGCACGGTTTCACGCGCCGTCATCGTCATGGGGTTCGAGGCGGTGCGCAATATCGCCATCACGGTATTGCTGTTCGAGCACATGCAGAACAAAAGCAATGTCCATTTGCTCAAGGAAGAGTTTCTGCGTGCCAATCTGGCCGGGATTCTCGGCAAGGACGTCAGCGAAAAGGCCAAAATGCGCGACCTGGAACAGATCTACATCTGCTCGCTCTTCCAGAATCTGGGTCGATTGCTGTCACAGTACTATTTTCCCGAAGAAAGCGAAGAAATCCGGCGCACCATGGCGCAAAAACTGTGCTCGGAAGATCAGGCCGCGATGCAGGTATTAGGGATTACGCATGAGGATCTGGGGGCTGCCATTGCCGAACAATGGGGTTTCCCGCCCTTGATCCTGCGCAGCATGCACCGTCTGCCTTCCGGTAGCGTCCGCAAGCCGCAGACCCAGGAGGACCGGATGCAGGTGTTGTCCTGCTTTGCCAACGAGTTGTGCGATGTGATCGCTGGCGGTTTGCCCGAGGCGCGTGACCGGGACATGAGGAAGTTGCTGGCGCGCTTCGGTGACTCCATGCCGCTGGGCGAGAAGGACTTGCAGGAAACCATCGTCCGGGCGATTGATGAGGCCGGCGACTTTGCCTCGGTCATTCGCATCAATCTGAAACAAACGATGTTTGGCCGGCAGATGCGCCAGTTCGCGCAAGGCGACGCC
>JAKJFA010000099.1 GCA_022705135.1 Pseudomonadota bacterium
GCGGGAATATCGTGTTCAAGCAGGGTTTTGCGGCGATCCCCATCAAGCCTGCAGCATTCGGTTCCGGGTGGTGTGTCACCCAGTTTGAACGAGGCGCGGGCATGGGCCTGATGCGCAAGTTCGACCATTGCCGTCAGTTCGTCGGCGTTAAGCGCATTGATGACCTGCACCAGATTGACGGCAACTGAGCCGGCCAGCCCGGTAACGCCGGTGATCAGGGTGTTGAAGGTTTCCGGTGGCTGGTTGGGATGATAGGCGGTGTAAGTGGCAGCGCTGGCCGACGACGTGTTGATCAGCAACTGGTCGACGCCCAATTCCTTGAGGCGCTGAAAATCGCACAGCGTGCCGTTGGTGATGACCGTCAGCGTCAAGCCCTTGCATTTGACGGCGGCGATGAAGTCGTAAACATCGGGATGCGTGAACGGCTCGCCAGCGCCGGAAAGAATGATGCGCTCGACGCCTGTTTGCGCCACTTCCGCCAGGACGCGATTAAATACCTCGGGCGCTATGCGTTGCCTTTTCCATTCTGCATTCTTCGGGCTGGCCAGCCCCGGCGCGTTATTCCAGCAGGTGATGCAATCGAGATTGCAGGCGTTGGTGATGTCGATATGCACCGTCTCCGGCCCGAGCAAGGGGCGGCGGGCGCGAAAACCTTGCAGGCGCTGTCGCTGATTGGCGGAAAGGGGAGGTGGCTTGTTGCCAGCCATCAAAAGGCAAAACAGGGGACAGGCCACGTTTTTCGGAAGAGCGTTGCCTGCCCCATTTCCTTATGCGGACTTACTTCTTGGCGGCCTTGGCCTTGCGGCAGCCGAGCGCGGTCTTGCTCTGGAAATATTCCAGACCTTCCTTGCACTCAAGCATTTTTTCGGGTTTCTTGGCGCCTTTCTTGGCGGTGCAGGTGAAATCGCCGGACTTGCCGACTTTGCCTTTCAGTTTGTAATCCGCCGGACAAGGTGTGGCCGCCCCGGCTGCAGCGGCGACAGTCACCGCCGTTTCCGCTTTGCCCAGGCAGCGGCCGCGCATCTTGATGGTGGTGCCGCGGGCCTTGATGACGTAGGTGCCGGGCTTGGCGTAGGTCTTGTCGACGGTGATCGGGAATTTCCCGTCGTTATCGCCCATTTTGATTTTGCGCACTTCGCCGTCGCCGAAATCAATGCGCAGGCCGCAATAGGTTTGCTGGTCACTATCGGTCGTGACGGTGACTTTGACCACCTGATGGGTTAAGGGGGCGGCAGGTTCGACCTTGACCGCGTTGATTTCACTCTGGGTCGGTTGTTGCGCGAATGCGGCTGTGGCCAGCAATAGCATGGAAAGCGAGGTGAAAAAGCGGGATCTCATGATGATTTCCTTTCGGTTAGGAAGGGTTGTGGGAGATGCGGGCGCGGCGGGTGTGGTGATTCTCGTAAAGGGCAGCTTGCATGGATAGGGTAGATAGGGCCAAAGGGACGTGAGTTTTTCAAGCGGGTGTTG
>JAKJFA010000009.1:0-238 GCA_022705135.1 Pseudomonadota bacterium
CCAGGTAACGATTGTCGCCGGGCTGGCCGGGCAATTCGCCAACGCTGCCATCGGCCGCTGTGACCACGCCGAGATCCTGTGGACCCTGCTGCAAACGTATCAGCCGCAATCGACTGGCCCTATCCATTGGATGACCCGTCTGGAGTACCCCTCGCTCTGGCAATGGTTGGTGGAATCGGCCTGGATGGCCGTGATTGCCGGTCTAGCCCTTTTGCTGCTCTGGCTCTGGCGGGTGGTG
>JAKJFA010000009.1:259-9395 GCA_022705135.1 Pseudomonadota bacterium
CACCCTTGCCCGATCCGGAACCGGAGCGGCGCCAGTTGCGTGAGCATCTGGTCGCCGTTGGCCGTTATGTCTGGCGTTCGGGTGGTCTCGATTACTGGTTATTGGTGGCGCGCGAAGCCTTTTTGGCAAGGCTTGCGCTGCGCCATCCGGCATTGGCGACGCTGCCCCCGGTCGAACAGGCGGAGGCGCTGGCGCGTCTGACCCGGCGGCCAGCGGCGATGATCGCCGATGCCCTGCATAAACCGGCCGGCCCGCTGTCTTCCTTCACCAGCGCCATGCGCACCCTGCAAAATCTTGAACGTTCTCTCTGAGACCATACCATGACCCAAATCCTCCTCTCCGAAGAAAAAATTTCTCAGGCCAACCAGGCGCTCGGCGCCTTGGCCACCGAACTGGCCAAAGCCATTGTTGGTCAGCCGCAAGTCATCAACGAGGTGCTCATTGGCTTGTTGTGCGAGGCGCACGTCCTGATCGAGGGCGTTCCCGGTCTCGGCAAAACCCTGCTGGTCAAAGCGCTCGGCAAGACCTTTGATGGTCTGATGCGGCGCATCCAGTTCACGCCCGACCTCATGCCGTCGGATGTCATCGGCAATACTTTTTTTGATGCAGCTACCAGCAAGTTCGTTACCCGGCAGGGGCCGGTCTTTGCCAATCTGTTGCTGGCCGACGAAATCAATCGGGCACCGGCCAAGACCCAAGCGGCGCTGCTGGAGGCGATGCAGGAACGGCAGGTGACGCTGGAAGGTAATTCGATTGCCTTGCCGCATCCTTTCATGGTGCTGGCAACCCAAAATCCGATTGAACAGGAAGGCACCTACCCGCTGCCGGAGGCTCAACTCGACCGCTTCCTGCTCAAGATTCGCATTGATTATCCGAGCGCCGCCGAGGAAGCGGCAATGACCCGGCAGGTCACCGACCGCAGCACCGGCGCCGACCTCCAGGTCAGTCAGGTCAACACCTTGATGCGACCCGAAACCATCGTCGCCCTGCAGAATTGCGTGGCCCACGTCGCTGTCGATGAACGTGTGCTCGAATACGCGGTGGCCATTGTCCGTGCCACGCGCGATACGCCTGGGCTGACCTGCGGGGCTGGCCCGCGCGGCAGCATTGCGCTGATCCGCGCCGGTCGGGCGCTGGCGCTGAAAGAAGGTCGGGGCTACGTCATCCCGGACGACATCAAGGCGGTGGCTTTGCCAGCGTTGCGCCACCGCGTCACGCCAGCGGCCGAGGCCGAAATCGAAGGACTGACGGCCGATCACTTGTTGACGGCGCTGCTGGACAAAGTCCCAGCCCCGAGAACCTGAAGCGCAGCTGAAACAGCAATGCCCATCCCCAACAAACCCCTGCTCTGGCTCTGCGCCGCCTGGTTTGCGCTCGGGCTGGCGGCGGTTGTCTCTCCGGGTCTTGCCTTGGCCTGGAAAATTGCCGGCGCTGCCTTGCTGGTGGTGGCGCTGGCCGACCTCTTTGCCGGGCGGCAGCGGCGGGGCAGTGTCAGTGTCAGCCGTGAAGTGCACCATGCGCTGCCAGTGGGAACCTGGCAAACGGTTTATCTGCGCTTGACGGCCAAAGTGCGCATCTGTGGCTGGCTCTCCGACCGTCATCCGCCGGAGTTTGGCGATATTGGCCTGCCGCTGTTTTTTCGCCTTGAGCCGGGGCGCTGGCTGAAAGCGGGTTACCGCATCCTGGTCACCGAACGCGGTCGCCAGGAATTCACTGCCGTTGATTTGCGTCTGTGCTCACCGCTTCGGCTGTGGCTGATTGCCGAAACACTGCCGGTGACCAGTTCCGTGCGCGTTTACCCCGATTTTGCCCGCATCACCCAATACACCCTGCTCGCTACCGACAACCGTCTGTCGCAAATCGGCGTCCTGCAACGGCGGCGGCGTGGCGAGGGCATGGAATTCCACCAGTTGCGCGATTATCGCCAGGAAGATTCGCCGCGCCAGATCGACTGGAAAGCCAGTTCGCGCATGGGAAGGCTGATTTCGCGCGAGTATCAGGACGAGCGCGACCAGCAAATTGTTTTTCTGCTCGATTGCGGCAGCCGCATGCGGGCGCGGGATAGCGAGCTATCGCATTTCGATCACACCCTCAATGCCATCCTTCTGCTTTCCTATGTGGCACTCGGGCAGGGCGATGCGGTCGGGTTGTCCACCTTCGGCCATGAGCATCCCCGCTACCTGCCGCCGAAGAAATCGGTGGCGACCGTCAATCGCCTGCTCAATACGGTTTACGACCTGCAGCCGACCCTGCAGACGCCGGATTATCTTGTGGCCGCCGAGTCTTTGCTGAAACACCTGAGCAAGCGCACACTGATTATTCTGGTCACCAATGTCCGCGACGAGGACGATGATACCCTGGGGCCGGCCATGACCCTGCTGCGTCGCCGTCACGCCGTGACCTTGGCCAGCCTGAAGGAGACGGTGCTCGACGAATTGATCGAGGCGCCGGTCACTGATTTCGATACCGCCCTGACCCGGGCGGCCTCGCTCGAATATCTGCACGCACGTCGTCGTCAGACGGCCATACTGCGACATGGTGGGGTGCAGATTGTGGACGTGCGTCCACACCAACTGCCGGTGGCTTTGATTAACCATTACTGGGAACGCAAACGGGCCGGCGCCCTTTGATCCGGAATCGGGAGATGTTTGATGAGCATGAATGACCATAATCCTTTCCAGGCGCCTGCAGCGCGTGTTGCCGATCCAGGGTCTTCGCTGGGCGGTCGCTTCTTGCCGGAGGGGCGCAAGGTAGCAGCCGGAAATGGCTGGCTTTGGATTGTGCAGGCCTGGGAATTGTTCAAGCAATCGCCCGGCATGTGGATTGGGGTGTACCTGATCTTTACGCTGATGGTCATGGCGATGAGCCTCATTCCCCTGGCTGGAATGGCGGTCAATCTGTTCTTGCCCGTCTTCATGGGCGGCATCATGCTGGGTTGCAAGGCGCTGGAAGAAGGTGAGGAATTGCAAATCAATCACTTGTTCGCCGGCTTTTCCGACCATCTCGGCCCGCTGGTTCTGGTCGGGGTCGCCTACCTGGTCGGCATGGTGGCGATTGTCGTGATGGTGGGGATTACGGCTGCACTCCTCATTCCCCTTATGATGGCCAGTCGCGATCTGGCGGCCTTGGCCTTCATCCCCGTCTTGTTGGCTATCCTGGTTGCGCTGTTGCTGTTGATCCCGATGGTCATGGCGATTTGGTTTGCACCACCGCTGATCGTGTTTCACGCCTTGCCGCCGATCGAGGCAATGAAGGCCAGCTTTGTCATTTGCCTCAAGAATTTCGTGCCTTTTCTGGTGTATGGGCTGGCGCTGGCGGGCCTCAGTATCGTCGCCATCCTTCCCTGTTTTCTGGGTTTTCTGGTACTGGGGCCGGTCATCATGGCCTCGATTTACACCAGTTATCGGGATATGTTCATCCAGGAATGAGGTACGCGCACGTCATCGATACCCTGCGCCGGGTGGAAACGCCCGAGGGCTGCGAAATCACCCTGCGCATTGCCGGACCGGTGACGCGCGCGCGTGCTTGGCTGCTCGATTTTTTCATCCGGTTTGCCCTGTGGATGGTTCTGGCGATGCTGGCGGGCTTTGCCGGAAAATTTGGCCAGGGGCTGTTTATGATCGCTGCCTTTCTGTTGGAATGGCTTTATCCGATCGTGTTTGAAGTCACCATGCACGGTCAGACGCCAGGTAAGCGCGCCTGCCATCTGGCGGTCTTGCATGACGATGGCCGGCCGGTGGATTGGGGGGCTTCCTTTGTTCGCAATACCTTGCGCTTTGTCGATTTTTTCCCTGTTTTCTATGCGGCTGGTTTTGTCACCAGTCTGCTCAATCAGGATGGCAAGCGACTCGGCGACCTGGCGGCCGGAACCGTGGTGGTGCACCTGGAAAACGGCAAAACGGGTTCCGGAGCGGAGCCGGAAATCGTCGTGGCTGGAGCAGAGCCGCCCCCAGTTCCTCTTTCTCTTGAAGAGCGGCAGGCTTTGATCGAGTACCGCAACCGGGCGGCAGAGCTGACCGAAGAGCGTTCGCTCGAACTGGCCGAATTGCTCGCGCCACTAACCGGAGCGGCACCGGCGCAGGAAACGCGGCTGAAACTGCTGAAGATGGCGAATTTTCTACTGGGCGAGCGTCAGTAGGGGGCGAGCAGTGAGAAGGGGGGCAGTGGAATGTTCCGGGCAATGGTGAACAGGACGGCCAGAATCAGGTAGCCGTAGGCCATCCATTTGTGCGCCCGGGCGGAAACGTAGAGTTTTTCCTGCATCATTTCCAGGCCGAGAATGGCCAGGACGGGCAGGCCGACGAGGATGAACAGGGCGTTCATATGCAGGGCGCGCGCCAGATCCAGATGCAGCAGGGCGTACAAGGCGCGAGTGGCGCCGCAACCCGGACAGTGCAAACCGGTGAGCTGGTGAAACATGCAAGGGGGGAAAAACTGCCGATAGTGCGTATAGAGCCAGGCAAAGCACAGCAGGAGGACCGAGCCTCCTGCCAGCAGTACGTGCTTCTGGTTCCGGAGCACCATGAGGTTCAGAGCGTGGCGGCGAACGGTAATGCTGCACCAAAAATTAAGAAAATCACCAGGTAAAGCACGACAGCCAGTAGCCATCCTCCGAGGGCGATCCAGCACCACATTTTGGCGGATTTGGAGGAACTGTTCGCCCCGGCGATGTCGCCGGCAGCCAGCTTGCTGTTGACCTGGGAGGCGTACACAATCGCTGGAATGCCGAAAGGCAAACAGCAGCAGATGGTGACCAGGATGGCCTGCACCAGATAATTCGGCACGGAGACGTTGGAAGTGGGCGCGCCGCAGGCTGGGCAGGACAGGGCGCGTTCAGAGATTTCTTTGCCGCATTGACCACAGAACATGAGAGGTTCTCCCCGGGGTTGGTTGTCGGAAATGTATCGTTGTCCGGGCATGATACAGGGGCTGTATGCGTGGTGGCAAAGGCGATCCATGTGCGGGTTTCTTTCTGTTGCGAAAATACGCAAAGGCGGTTATTTCGGGCCATCGTGTGGGCGCCCGCCAGGGTCTTGGAAACCCGATGGGCTCTTCCGGACTGGTCCGGTTGGGTGTATCGTCACCCCATCTTTTCTCAAAGGGCAGGGGGCAACATGTTTTGTACCAGTTGTGGCCAGCAAAACCCGGACGGCGCACGGTTTTGCAGCACGTGCGGTGCAGGGTTGGAAACCGGAGCAGCAGGAGGCAGCGCGCCTGCCCGGAAGACTTCTGGCGGGCGTTTCCCGGTCTGGATCATCGTCATTCTGGTGTTGTTCTTTTGTGCGATTCCGGTGCTGGGCATCCTGGCCGCCATCGCTATTCCGGCCTACCACGACTATACGGTCAAGGCGAAGATGGCTGAGGTGGGTTCCGTCGGGCTACAGGCACGGGATTCGGTGGAGCGTTATGTGCTCGAACACGGCAAATTACCGGACAGCCTTGAGGCATCCGGGTTTTCGGTGGCCTCGCAGCAGATCCAATCCGTCAGCATTGACCGGGAGAGCGGCGTCATTTCGCTGGTGATCGGCTTCCCTCCACATCAAGGCAAGACCCTGAAATTCGTGCCTACCTCGGCGGATGGTAAGACGATCACCTCCTGGAAATGCGGTAGCGACGAGATTCCTGAACGGCATTGGCCTGTAGCCTGTCGTTAAACGCTTAGGGTGTTAGCGCGGGCGTGGCGCCTGCGCTACAATCCGCGCTTTCCGATTTCTCAGGATTCACAGCATGGCAGGACATTCCAAATGGGCCAATATCCAGCACCGCAAAGGGCGGCAGGATGAAATTCGCGGCCGCATCTTTTCACGACTGGCCAAGGAAATCACGGTCGCGGCCCGTATGGGCGGCGGCGACGCCAGTTTCAACCCGCGCCTGCGGCTGGCGGTCGACAAGGCCAAGGCGGTCAATATGCCCGCCGACAACATCGATCGCGCCATCAAAAAAGGGACGGGCGAACTGGAGGGGGTCGAATATGTCGAGGCGCGCTACGAAGGCTACGGTATCGGCGGCGCCGCGGTTATGGTCGATTGCCTGACCGACAACAAGACGCGTACCGTCGCCGAAGTGCGCCATGCCTTCTCCAAGCATGGCGGCAATATGGGCACTGATGGCTGCGTCGCGTTCCAATTCAAGCATTGCGGCCAGATGTTGTTTGCGCCGGGAACGGACGAGGCGGCGCTCATGGATGCCGCCATCGAGGCCGGCGCCGAGGACGTTTCGGGCAATGACGATGGTTCCATCGAGGTCATCACAGCACCTAACGATTACATGACGGTGAAAGAAGCGCTGGAGAAAGCCGGGTTCAAACCGGAGTTCGCCGAAGTGACAATGAAACCGGAAAACGAAACCGAGCTTTCCGGCGATGATGCGGTTAGAATGCAGAAATTGCTCGATGCTCTGGAGAGTCTGGACGACGTTCAGGAAATCTATACAACGGCAATCATGGAAGAGTAGCGTAGCGGTTTGTTCGTATCCCCCAAGCAAAGGAGAACTTCAATGGACAATGAAGCGCCTGTATCGACCACCCCCGATTCAAACAATATGGCTTTGCTGATCTGGATTTTAAGCATTTTCTTTACATTCATCCCCAGCCTCATTTTTTATCTGGTAAAGAAAGATGACCCCTATGTCCAGGATCAGTCTAAGGAAGCGCTGAATTGGTCAATTACCGTTCTGGCGGCGTGGATCGCGCTCTGGATTGTGTCTTTCGTGATGGGTTTATTGTTGGCATTTACAGGTGTTTTTGCCGCCATCGCAATCTGGTCTGGACTAATGGGACTCGTGTTCTTGGCGGTCGGGATTCTGCATCTGGTGTTTTGCATCATGGGCGCTATCGCTTGCTCCAATGGCAAGGCCTATCGCTGCCCGTTTGCTGTGCGCCTGATCAAATAAGCCTTTGTTCCCGTATTGACGGGCTGTCCCCGGTTTCGGTCGTTGCCGAGACCGGGGCGTGTTTTTTCCTGCGGACGCTTCGATGACGCCCCTTCGCATTCTTGGCATCGATCCTGGGCTGCGCGTGACCGGTTTTGGCGTCGTCGAAAAACGCGGCAACCGCCTGGCTTATGTTGCCAGTGGTTGTATCCGGTCGGCTGTGGACGATAGCCTGCCGGAGCGCCTGCACACCCTGTTTGCTGGAATCGCCGAAGTGATTGCGGCCTACGAACCAACCCAGGCGGCGGTGGAACAGGTTTTCGTCAACGTCAATCCGCAATCGACCCTGCTGCTCGGGCAAGCGCGTGGGGCGGCGATCAGCGCCCTGGTGCACGCCGGATTGCCGGTGGCCGAATATACGGCCTTGCAGATCAAGCAAGCTGTGGTCGGACACGGCAAGGCCGCCAAGCAACAGGTGCAGGCGATGGTGGTGCGCCTGCTCGATCTTCCCGGTGTTCCTGCCGCTGATGCCGCTGACGCCCTGGCCTGCGCCATTTGTCACGCCCATGGCGGCCAGGGTTTAGGGGCGTTGGCGACGGCGGGCTTCCGTGTCCGCAACGGTCGCCTGATCGGCTAATATATGCCCTTCCCCATTCTCCCTTCCTCCTTCTCGCAATGATCGGACGTCTGACCGGCCGGCTGGCTGAAAAAAATCCACCCCAGATCCTGCTGGAGGTGCAGGGGGTCGGCTATGAAGTCGATGTGCCGATGAGCACCTTTTACAATCTGCCCGAGCTGGGCCAGGAGGTGACCTTGCTGACGCACTTCGCCGTGCGTGAGGATGGGCATTTTCTCTATGGGTTCCTGAGTCTGGCCGAGCGCTTTGCTTTCCGGCAGTTGCTCAAAATCAGCGGAGTGGGTGCACGCACTGCGCTTTCGGTGCTGTCCGGCCTTTCAGTCGCCGACCTGGCCGGCGCCGTAGCGGCGCAAGAGATCGGGCGTCTGGTCAAGGTGCCGGGGATTGGCAAAAAGACGGCCGAACGCCTCCTGCTTGAACTCAAGGGCAAGCTGGCGGGCGAGATGCCGGCCATGTCCACTGCCGGCCCAGTTTCCCACCAGAGCGACATCCAGAACGCGCTGCTGGCGTTGGGGTACAGCGCGCGTGAAACGGCGGTGGCGTTGAAACAGTTGCCGGCGGAGATCGGAACCTCCGACGGAATCCGGCAGGCGCTGCGCCTGTTGTCCAAGACCTAGGAAACGATCATGTATCAAAGCAATACCCGTCTCGCCCGTCTGGCCATCATTGTCCTGCTGATTATTGGTTGTTTCTATGTCTTGCGCCCCTTTATCGGCACGCTCCTTTTGGCGGCGGTGATTTGTACCACGGTCTGGCCCTTGCACGCCCGCCTCCTCGTCCGCCTGAAGGAGCGGCAAACACTGGCTGCCTTCATAACCTCTCTGTTGCTCGTTTTGTTGGTGCTCCTGCCGATGCTGGTGCTTTCCGGCAGTTTGGCTGGCGGGGCCGAATCGATGATCGAGTATCTCCGGCCCCTCATCAAAAAAGGGGTTCCGATGCAGGCGCCGGCCTGGCTGGTTGATCTGCCCGTCGTTGGACGGGGTGCGGGTGCTTACTGGGAGGCGGTCGCTGCCAGTAGCGAGGAACTCAACAAGCTGCTGCAAATGGGTTTTGATCCACTGCGCAAATTCCTGTTGTCCAGCATCACGGTGCTGGGCCAGGGTTTGTTGCAGTTGTTGCTGGTCATCTTTTTTGTCTTTTTCATTTTCCGCGATGCCGGAGCTTACAGCGAGGCGCTGGCAACGGCCGCCAAGAAGATCGGTGGCGACCTTGGTTTCCGCATGCTCAAACTGGCGCAGAATACCGTCACCGGGGTGATGCTCGGCATTGTGGGTACGGCCGCCGGTCAGGCACTGGTAGGGATGGTCGGGTACCTGATCGCCGGGGTGCCGGGGGTGGCGGTGTTGACCTTCGCCACGTTTATTTTGTCCATGGTGCCGGTGATCGGCGCGACCCTGGTTTGGGGGGGCGCGGCTTTGTGGCTGTACCAGGATGGCCAGACGGGGTGGGCCATTTTCATGCTGCTCTGGGGGGTGTTGGCGATCAGTAGCGTCGATAATTTCATCAAGCCTATCCTGATTTCGCGTACGGCCCGGCTTCCCCTCCTGCTGATCATCATCGGCGTTTTTGGCGGGGTCGTGATGTTTGGATTTATTGGGCTCTTTCTTGGACCGGTGCTGCTGGCGCTTT
>JAKJFA010000009.1:9405-21546 GCA_022705135.1 Pseudomonadota bacterium
AGGCCCTGTTGCGCGAATGGATGGCCGACAAACCGCCGCCGCAAACGGTGTCGGTTTCGGAGCCGTCGGCATGATCGAAACCGATCAACTGGGTACCCGCTTGGTGGCACCGGACCCGGGGTCTACCCAGGAAGAGGCGCTGGAGCGGGCGCTGCGGCCCAAAAAACTGGCAGAATACGTCGGCCAGACCAAAATCCGCGAGCAAATGGAAATTTTCATCGCGGCCGCCCGCAATCGCCGCGAAGCGCTCGATCATGTCCTGCTCTTCGGCCCACCCGGATTGGGCAAAACTACCCTGGCGCATATTATCGCGCACGAAATGGGGGTCAATCTGCGCCAGACCTCCGGGCCGGTCCTCGAGCGCGCTGGCGATCTGGCCGCTATCCTGACCAATCTCGAACCGCACGACGTGCTGTTCATCGACGAAATTCACCGGCTTTCGCCTGTGGTTGAGGAAATCCTCTACCCGGCACTGGAAGATTTTCAGATTGACATCATGATCGGCGAAGGCCCGGCGGCGCGCTCGGTCAAGCTTGATCTGCCCCCTTTCACCCTGGTGGGTGCCACGACGCGCGCCGGCATGTTAACCAACCCGCTCAGGGACCGGTTTGGCATTGTTTCGCGCCTGGAGTTCTACACAGCGGAGGAGTTGCGCAGCATTGTCATTCGTTCGGCCCAGTTGTTGGGCGCCGTCATCGAAACCGAAGGCGCGATGGAGATCGCCCGCCGCGCTCGCGGCACACCACGCATTGCCAATCGCTTGCTGCGCCGGGTGCGCGATTACGCCGAAATCAAGGCGAATGGCGGTATCGACCTCGCCGTAGCGGATGCGGCGCTCAAAATGCTCGACGTCGATAGTGCCGGTCTCGACATCATGGACCGAAAATTGCTGCTGGCCGTCCTCGACAAGTTCGGCGGCGGACCGGTCGGCGTCGACAACCTGGCGGCAGCGATTGGTGAAGCGCGCGACACCATCGAGGATGTGCTGGAACCCTACCTGATCCAGCAGGGCTACCTGCAGCGCACCTTGCGTGGCCGCATCGCCACGCCAGCCATTTATCGCCATCTCGGTTTTCCTGTTCCGGCCGGTACGGCTGCTCGTGACCTCCTCTTCACGGCGGATGAGTAGTATCATCCGAACAGTGCGGCGCGCGCAGCGGGCGAAGCAGGGGACCAAGCTCAGGCACTTATCCTGAAGTCGAAAACATCTCGGGGCAGATTATGACCATCACCAAACGCCTTGTTCTTGTTCTGGTAGCGTCCCAGGTTGCCATGCTGGTGATCGGCCTGATTGGTGTGTTCAATCTGCACCAGGCGCAACAACGCTTTGCCTTCATCGGGGACAGCATCGTTCCCAATATCATCCGGCTGGGCGATGTTAACCAAGCGGTGGCCAAGGCCCGGGTTGCGGCCTACCAACATGTCATCCACCCCAATGCGTCGGACAAGTCCGACCAGGAAGAAGTGGTGGCCGAGGCGGACAGCGACACCGATCGTTTGCTCAGTAATTATCCGGCCAACAATGAAGAAAGCCGCAAGCTGCTGGCGGCGACGCAGGCGGCTCTGAACGAATACCGGACGGCACGCGCCGAGCTGCTCAAACGTTCCTCGGCCAACGATATGGCGGGGGTGCAGGAACTTATGACCGGCTCGGTGGCGGAAAAGAGCATGGAACTCTCGCTGTCGTTCAACAATCTGATGGGCTACCTGATTAAAGCATCGAACGACGAAATCGAAGCGAACGCGGCGGCCTACGCGCAATCGCTCAAAATCAGCGCGGGAGTCATCATATTGGCGCTCTTTTTCTCGATCTGGATCGCCTATCGCATCGTCCAGGCCATTCGAAACGGGTTGTCGAGCATTCGCGGCACCCTGCAGCACGTCAGTACCTCGCTTGATTTCACCGCGCGCACGCCGGTCAAGACCATGGACGAGGTGGGCGAAACCGCCACAGCCTTCAACAATCTGCTCGACAAATTGCAGGCCAGTTTCCGCTCGCTGATGGAAGACGCGCGGGGCGTTTCCGAGGGCTCACAACGTCTGGCCGAAGCTGCCGCGCGCGTGTCGCGGGTGATCGACGCCCAGAGCGAATCCTCATCGGCCATTGCTGCGACCGTGCAGGAAGTGACGGTCAGTGTGAACCACATCGCCGATCGGGCGGGCGAAGCGCAGGGGCTGTCGGACAATTCAGTCAAATTGGCGCATTCGGGTTCGGAGACCATCGGTCAGACGATTGCCGACATTCGCGACATCTCGGCCATGGTGCATCAGGCGGGCGAGACCATTCGCGAACTCGAAGAACAAAACGCCCAGGTGAGCAATATCGTCCAGGTGATTCGGGAGGTGGCCGATCAGACTAACCTGTTGGCGCTCAATGCTGCCATCGAGGCGGCGCGTGCTGGCGAGCAAGGACGGGGATTTGCCGTGGTGGCCGATGAAGTGCGTAAACTGGCCGAGCGCACGACCGCTTCCACTGCGGAGATTTCCAGCACCATCGGAGCGATGCGCCAACAGTCGGAACGTGCCGCCGAACGGATGCGCGCCGCTAACGAACTGGTTGCCAGCAGCGTCCAGCGTGCCGACAACGCCGATGCTGCCATCCGCGAGATCGGTCAGTCGGCCAATTTGAGCGCCACGACGGTGAGCGAAATCTCCGGCGCCATCAGGGAGCAAGGGTCGGCCAGCAACGATATCTCGGTGCAAATCGAACGTATCGCGCGCATGGCCGAGGAGGCCGCCGCTTCAGCCAATCAGGCGGCAAGTGCGGCCAAAAGCCTGGATGAGCAGGCGGGGCGGCAGATTCGTACTCTGCAGCAATACAAAATCTGAGGCTGGATGGTCACGGGCGCCCCGCCCGCAGGGCGCCGCTGTTTCAATCGATTACAACATGCGGCGCGACGTAGCGTTCGCGCTGCGGTAAAATTCAGCCATGAAACAACAGTGCAGCGCTCACCCCTTCATCCTCCCCGTGCGGGTTTATTACGAGGATACTGATACGGCCGGCGTCGTCTACTACGCCAATTACCTGCGTTATTTCGAGCGTGTCCGCACCGAGTGGCTGCGCGAAATTGGGCGCAACCACGCTGACATGGTGCGTGAACACGGGTTGATGTTTGTGGTGCGCTCGGTGACGCTTGAGTATCTGAAGCCGGCCCGTCTCGACGATCTGTTGGATGTAGGCGTCGCGGTGGCGAACCTGGGCCGCGCTCAGGTATTGCTGCGCCAGTTTGTCCGGCGCGGAGAAGAGGAACTGGTCAGCGGCACCGTGCGCATCGTTTGCGTGGACATGAAAAAAATGAAGACGGCTCCTATTCCCGAATACTTGCGAGAAACCTTGAAAGCTTTGCAATGAACGTCACACAAGACCTTTCCATCCTCCTCCTCATTCTTGAAGCCAGCGCCGTGGTGCAGGCCGTCATGGCGCTCCTGGTGGTCGTGTCGCTGCTGTCCTGGTACTACATCTTTATGAAGTGGATCACGGTGCGCAAGGAGCGGAGCAAGACGGAGCAATTCGAGCGTGATTTCTGGTCGGGTGGCGATCTCAACAACCTGTACAACAGCGCCGTCAATGACCGCCATCACGCCGGTAGTATGGAACGCATTTTCGAGGCGGGTTTTCGCGAATTCACCAAGCTGCGCGGCCAGAAAAATCTCGATCCCAAGGATGTCATCGACGGCGCCCGCCGCGCCATGCGCGCCACCTTCCAGCGCGAGCTTGATGCTCTGGAATCACACCTCGCCTTTCTGGCGTCGACCGGTTCGGTTTCGCCTTATGTCGGCCTGTTTGGCACGGTCTGGGGCATCATGCATGCCTTCCGTGGCCTTTCCAATGTTGGTCAAGCAACGCTGGCCTCGGTGGCGCCCGGCATTGCCGAAGCCCTAGTGGCGACGGCCATCGGTCTTTTTGCGGCCATCCCCGCCGTGCTGGCCTATAACCGCTTCGCGCACGACATCGACCGCCTGGCGACGCGGTTTGAAAGTTTCATGGAAGAGTTTTCCAATATCTTGCAGCGGCAGATGAGGTAAGGTGATGCGATCACGCCGCCTGAAAAACGAAATCAACGTCGTTCCCTACATCGACGTCATGCTGGTGCTGCTCGTCATTTTCATGGTGGCGGCGCCGATGATGACGACCGGCAGCATCGACCTGCCCTCGGTCGGCAAGGCGGCGGAAGCTCCGGCGCAACCGCTTGAAATTTCGATCAGGGCGGACAAGAGTTTGTCTCTGACCAACCGCGCCAGCGGCGGCAAAAGCCAGGACATCAGCCGCAAGGATCTCAAAAACAGCGTGCTGGCCATTCTGGCCAAAAATCCGGCGCAACCGGTACTGATTGCCGGAGACAAGAAAGTGGAGTACGAGGCGGTGCTTTCGGTCATGGATGAGTTGCAGCGCGCCCAGGTCAAGCGGATCAGCTTGCTGGTCCAGCCGACGGGGAAATGATTCTTACGCCGCAACCGGAAACGGGCCGCTGGCAGGGGGTGGTCTTTACCGCCCTGGTGCATGGCGCGCTGCTGGCCTTTCTCTTCATCGGCGTGCAGTGGAAACGCTCCCCCCCGCAGACGGTTCAGGTCGAGCTTTGGTCGAGCCGTCCTGGAACGCCGGTGTCTATCGCGCCGCCGCCACCACCCCAGATCAAGGTCGAGCCGGAAAAACCGCCGGTTCCGGCTCCACCCCCCGAAGCCGCGCCGCAGCCGGTCGAGAAGCCCGACATCGCTCTTCCTCCGGAAAAGAAACCGAAGCCCAAGCCGGTTCCGCAGCAGCCCAAGCCGGTGCCTCAGTCACCGGCCAAGGAGAAACCCCAGCCTTCGTCCTCGCCGCGGCCCTATTGGGAAAAAGCGCTGCGCAGTGAGGAGATCGCCAGTGCCGTGGAGCGGGCCGAGGGCGAACTGGCGGCTTCCGCCGCCGGCCAGCGCGCCCTGGCTTCCTGGATGGAACGTATTGCCGGCAAGATTCGCGGCAATACGGTGCAGCCGCCCAATTTGCGGGGCAATCCGGTGGTGGTCTTCCGCGTCAGCCTGCTACCTTCGGGTGAGATCATCAGCGTCAAACTCAAGCGCTCGAGCGGTGTTCCGGCCTGGGATGGCGCGACCGAACGCGCCATTCTAAAATCTTCGCCACTGCCTAAACCTGACGATCTGGCAGTCTTTAGCCGTGAATTCGACCTCAAGCTTTGTCCGGACGAACAGGGTTGTGATTAGCTGCTACAATTCCCCGCCATGAAAAAACTTATCTATGCCCTTTGCTTTTTTTCGTTTCTGTCCGCTTCCGCCGCTCAGGCCCAGTTGTTGACCATCGAAATTGCCGGCACCGGTGCTAATCGCATCCCGGTGGCGGTGGCCGATTTCGGCGGCGATCCGGCTTTGGCTCGTACTCTGGTCAATGTCGTACGATCCGACCTGGAAATTAGCGGTCAGTTCAAATTGATTCCGAACGATGCCACCATGACCGAATCGTCGGCGGTCGATTTCCGCGAATTCAAGGAAAGAGGCGCCGATGCCGTGGTGGCGGGCAGCTTGGTTGCTTCGACCCAGAACAATCTGGAGGCGCGCTATCGGCTGTACGACATCAACAAGCGCGCTGTCCTTTCCGGGGCGGCCTATGTGGCGACGGCCGGGCAGTTGCGTTTGGCCGGTCACCGCATTGCCGACGATGTGTATGAAAAATTGACCGGCGAACGGGGCGTCTTTTCCACGCGCATCGCCTATGTGACCAAGTCCAACGGCCGATTCCAGTTGCAAATTGCCGATGCCGACGGGCAAAACGCCCAGGCGGCGCTGGTTTCGAAAGAGCCGATCATCTCGCCCGTGTGGTCTCCGGATGGCAGCCGGATCGCCTATGTCTCCTTCGAAAATAAGAAACCGATTCTCTACCTCCATACCCTGGCCAGCGGGCAGCGCACCACGCTTGCCAATTTCAAGGGGTCGAATTCGGCGCCGGCCTGGTCGCCGGATGGCCACCGGCTGGCGATTGTGCTGACCAAGGATGGCCATTCGCAAGTCTATGGCATCAATGCCGATGGCAGTGGCTTGCAACGGCTTTCCAATTCATCGGGAATTGACACCGAGCCGCGTTATTCGCCGGATGGCGCCCATATTTATTTCACCTCGGATCGCGGTGGCAGCCCGCAGATCTACCGCATGTCGGCCAATGGTGGTGATGTTCAGCGCATCACCTTTGAAGGCAGCTACAACGTGACGCCGCGCCCCTCACCGGACGGCAAGAGCCTGGCCTTCATTTCGCGGCGCGACGGCAATTTCCAGTTGGCGGTGATGGATCTCGCCAATCGCCAAGTGACCGTCCTGACTGATTCCCATAAGGATGAGTCCCCGAGTTTCGCCCCCAATGGCCGCATGATCCTGATCGCGACCGAAATTGGTGGACGCGGTGTGCTGTCGTCGGTTTCCATCGACGGCAAGATCAAGCAACGCCTCTCGATTGCTAGCGGTGATGTGCGCGAACCCGCCTGGGGTCCCTTTGCCAAATGATTCATTAGGAGAACGATTATGAACAAACTGCTCCTCATTGCTCCGCTGCTTGCCCTTGTGCTCTCGGGCTGTCCCAGCACCCCAATCAAGGAAGCGCCGGTGGAGGACCGCAAGTCCGATGTGACGACGGTGAAAGTAGGCGATGCTACCGTGACCGGTTTGCCCCTCGAACTAACCGATTCCAAGAGCGTTCTGTCGAAACGCATCATCTATTTCGACCTCGACAAATACGACATCAAGGATGAGTACAAGGAACTGGTGGCAGCACACGCCAAATTCCTGGTAGCCAATCGCCCGTTCAAGATGCTGATCCAGGGCCATACCGACGAGCGCGGCAGCCGCGAATACAACCTGTCGCTCGGCCAGAAGCGGGCGGAAGCGGTGAAGCGCAATCTGATCTTGCTGGGCGCCAAGGAAGAACAAGTCGAGGCCGTCAGCTTCGGCAAGGAAAAGCCGGCGGCCGAAGGCCACAATGAAGCTGCCTGGGCGCAGAACCGTCGCGCCCACATGCTGTACAAGAGCCCCGCCGGTAGTGGTGAATTCTGATGATGCATTGCCTTCGCCTTCCTCTCCTGTTGCTGCTCTGTGTTGGCGCGAGCGTTGCACATGCCGGCTTGTTTGACGACGGTGAGGCGCGTAAAGAGATTGCCGAGCTGAAGGTGCAGGTCGACACGCTGTCGCGCGGCCTGCTCGATTTGTCCAGCCAGTTGCAAAACCAGCGGGACGAAAATGCCAAGCTGCGCGGCCAGATCGAGACGCTGATGTATGAGCTCGAGATGGCCAAAAAGCGGCAACAGGATCTTTTCCTGGATGCCGATACCCGCCTGCGCAAGCTTGAACCGCAGGCGCCGGCCGGCGATGCCGCTAAGACGCCTGGTGGCAGCGATCCGGCGACGGAAAGGCCGGAATACGAGGCGGCGCTTAATCTGTTCAAGACGGGAAAATACAAGGAAGCTTCCGCTGCCTTTACGGCGTTTGTCACCAACCGGCCGAATTCGGCGCTGGCGCCGGGGGCGCAATTCTGGCTGGGCAACGCCCTGTACGCTCAACAAGATTGTAAGCGGGCGATTGAGGCGCAGCAGCAGTTGCTTGCCAAGTGGCCAGGTAATCCGAAGGCGCCGGATGCGCTGCTCTCCATTGCGACCTGTCAGCAGGAAATGGGCAATGCTGCGGCTGCCAAACGGACGCTGGAGAGCCTTATGACCCAGTACCCCGAGGCGCCCGCCAGCGAGACCGCACGGCAGAGGCTGAAGAAAAGGTAAGGGCTTGTCCCTGATCGTCAGCGAAATTTTTTATTCCCTGCAGGGCGAGGCGGCGCGCGCCGGTTTGCCGACGGTCTTTGTCCGTCTTGCGGGCTGCCCTTTGCGGTGTCGCTGGTGCGATAGCGCCTATGCTTTTAGCGGTGGCCGGGAAATGACCCTTGCAGCCGTATTGGACGAGGTGCAAGGCTACCCTGTCCGGCGGGCGTGCGTTACCGGAGGAGAACCGCTGGCACAAGCGGAGTGTCTGGATCTGCTGACGGCATTGGCCGACAGCGGGTACGACGTGTCCCTGGAGACCTCCGGGGCACTCGACATTGCACCAGTGGATTCCCGGGTCTCCCGAGTAATGGATCTGAAAGCGCCGGATTCGGGTGAGGAAGGCAGTAATCGCTGGGAGAATCTCCAGCTCCTCAACGCGCATGACGAAATCAAGTTTGTCATTGCTTCACGCCGTGACTATGAATGGGCGCGTGCACTGATCGGCGCGCACCGGCTTGACCTGCTTTGTCCCCTGCTGATGCAGCCGGCGCACGGGCTGATCGAGCCGCGCGAACTGGCGGAATGGATTCTTGCCGACGCGCTTCCAGTGCGCTTTCAAATGCAGCTCCACAAGCTGCTTTGGGGTAACATGCGAGGCAAGTAGTTCGGGTGGGGGCATGGCAATGAACATAAGGGATCGTCGCCAATTTTCGCGGGTTTTGTTTCAGACCAGTGCCAGGATGTTGTTGGAGGGAGTGCCGATTTCAGTCCATGTGATCGACATTTCCCTGCAGGGGGCTTTGGTACGCTTGGGCGCGCCCGCCCATCCTCTGCCCGGGATGTCTTGCATATTGGAGTTGGCGTTGGGTGAAGGTGAAACGGTGATACGCATGACGGCAGAGGTTGCCCACGGCGAAGCCGACAACCTCGGCCTGATTTGCCGCGAGATTGACCTCGACAGCATGACCCATTTGCGCCGGCTGGTTGAACTCAACCTCGGCGACGAAGCCATGCTGGATCGTGAATTGAGCGCCTTATGCGGGTTACAGGATGAGCCTGTGCCCGGGTTGAAATGACGGACACGGTAATGAGTCGCAAGATTGCAGTCGTGCTGCTTTCGGGCGGTCTGGATTCGGCAACCTGTTTGGCAATGGCGCGCAGCCAGGGCTATGGCTGCTATTGCCTGTCCTTCGATTATGGCCAACGCCATTCCGCCGAACTGGAAGCAGCCGCGACCGTTGCGAAGCATCTTGGCGCCGTCGAGCACCGCGTTGTCCGTATCGACCTGGCTCAGTTTGGCGGCTCTGCCCTGACCGATGCTGCTATTGATGTGCCGACCACTGGCCTTGGTCTGGGCATCCCGGTGACTTATGTTCCAGCCCGCAACACAGTCATGCTTTCCTTGGCCCTGGCCTGGGCTGAAGTGCTGGGTGCGCGCGACCTCTTCATCGGCGTCAACGCGGTCGACTATTCTGGCTACCCGGATTGCCGCCCCGAGTATATCGCTGCCTTTCAGCGTATGGCCAATTTGGCCACCAAAGCCGGGGTAGAGGGGCAGAGTTTGAATATCCACGCACCGCTCATCGATCTTCCCAAGTCTGAAATCATCCGGCGCGGAATCGAGCTCGGAGTGGAGTATGGCCTGACGGTTTCCTGCTATCAGGCTGATCGGGACGGTCGGGCCTGCGGCCTGTGCGATGCCTGTCGGCTGCGGTGCGAGGGCTTTGCGGCAGCTGGAATCCCCGATCCGACGCGCTATGCCGGGGCTAGGTGAGGTCATTTGACACCGCTCGCTACCGGCTTTAGAATCCGCCCTCTTTCGGGCGGTTAGCTCAGTCGGTAGAGCAGCGGACTTTTAATCCGTTGGTCGGGAGTTCGAATCTCCCACCGCCTACCAAGATTCAAACGGCTCCCAGCAATGGGGGCCGTTTTTCGTTGTCGTGACTGACATGCTATGGGTAATTTTTCTTGCCGGGTTCTGGCTATGGTCACTTCTTCGAATCGCTCCGATGGGTACGGGTTTTCAGTACATCCACGTAATTCTTATGGATAGCCGGCGCTTATCAACAGAGGTTCGGAAACAAAGATTGAAATTATGATATGTTCAATAATTTCATCCGTTAACAAAATTATCTATATTAATCAATGTGATAATGTCCATTGGTTTTTACTGGATTTATTTGCGATAGGTTGGTCATACTTCTTGCATTATGCTAACTAGCCGATATAATCAAACCACAATGTTCTTGGGTGTTGTAAAGAACATAATTCCGGATGTTTCACAGTGTCAGTGACAGGAGCATATAATGAGCAATGTCAAGGCGGTAGAAAAAATTGAGCCGCGCGAAATCCGGCGCAAGCTCGGTCTGAATCAGCAGCAGTTCTGGTCCAAAATCGGTGTGACCCAGAGCGGTGGTTCGCGTTATGAGAGCGGGCGCAACATGCCTAAGCCGGTGCGCGAGTTGCTGCGTCTCGTTCATGTCGAGCGTATCGATATTGCGGCCATCAAACGTGATGACTGGGAAGTCATCGAATACCTGAAGTCGCAGGAACTCGACAACTACAAGGCATTGAAGAAACAGGCCCGGGCCTGGGCCAAGAAGAACGGCTGACTGTTTAGCGTCATCATGCGGGCGTTACGGGGTGATAATGACCCGGACGCCCGTTTTCTTTTGGATTTCCGCCGCAAAGGCTTCGAGTTCGGATTTCGGCAGCCTCGACAGGCGGTCGGCTCCCCTTTGCATTGAGGGGCGGGCCAATCCGTAAAGGTGAATGCCGGCGACCCCGTCGGCGACTTCGGCGAGAAGGCGGCAGTATTCTGTTCGTTCCTCCGCTGTGGGTGCAGCACCATCCAAGCCAAACCAGCAGGTTTGCACCCAGGTGCTTGCCAGACGGATAGATTGGCGTAAGTTGGTTAACACTTTTTCCGGTTGCAACGTCACCCCGTTGATGGCACGCGTGCTTATTGTTCCGACACGATCGAGTTTGAACCAGACTTCGCCGCCATATTCGCCCAGCAGGGCAACGCCGTGCTGCACTCTGGGATGGTGAAATTGGCTGCCGTTGGTGATGAGACGAAGCTGGACCTGTGGCAGCAGCGCCCGCTCTAGCAGCACCTCTCTGGCGATGGCCACGGATTCCGCAAATTCGGCAGCGCAGGTGGGTTCGCCGTTTCCGGAAAAAGCGATGTCCACAAGACGGCGGTCTGAGACCGGAACATGACGGGTCATCCAATCACCGTCGATAACTTCGCCCACAAAGCCCTTCAGTTCAAGGTGCAGAAGGCTAAGGTCGATGGGCGGCGGGCTTCCGCGTTTCAGATTTTCGACCTGACAGTAGATGCAGGCCCAGTTGCAGGCGTTGTTGGTATTGAGATTGATGCCGATAGAAACGCCGCCGGCCCGCCGCGAGACGACGGGATAAACATAGGTCATGCCGGCGCTGTCCCGGCGGTGGTCTTCAGTGGAGAGCATGCGGCAATGATATAATCCCGCACCATTTTTATCACGGTCTTTCCCATGCAGATTACCCGCCGCCTTGAATTCGACGCGGGTCACCGTATCCCCGATCACAAGAGCCAGTGCCGTCATCTGCACGGCCACCGCTATGCGCTCGAAATTACGCTGTCCGGTGAGATGATCGACAAGGCTGGCGATGCAGCCAACGGCATGGTGATGGATTTTTCGCAGGTTAAGGAGATCGCCCGCAGGGTTCTTGTCGATGCCTGGGATCATGCCTTTCTGGTCTATGCGGGCGATCGCGCGGTGGTCGATTTCCTCGCGACGCTCCCCGGCCACAAGACGGTCGTGCTCGACTGCATCCCCACGGTCGAGCACCTGGCGCAAACGGCGTTCAAGCTTCTTGATCCAGCTTTCCAGGACACTTACGGTAACCAGTTACGGCTGGAGCGCGTACGCTTGTTCGAAACACCCAATTGCTGGGCGGATGCATTCCGCCCTTCTTCTACAATCTGAGTATTTCGGGGCCCGGCCGATGGCCGAAATCAGGCATTGGTGTTGGCCGGGCGCCGGGTGACGCTTTCCATGCGCGCTTTGACGGCAAGGACCTTGTTGGCATAAGCCTGCGAGGGGTCGTTCAGAGACCCGTTGAACTGAAGAAGGCCGCCAACGACGCTGCCTCGGCGGTTGATGTACTCATGCAGCACCTTGGTGCCGACGGCGACGTTGATGACGGGGTCAAACAGAGGCAGTTCTCCGGCATCTGCGGGCAATTTTTCCTTGTGGAAGCGCGGGATGACCTGCATCAAACCCTGAGCGCCCATGACGCTTTCGGAAAGAGGGTTGAAGCTCGATTCAACGGCGATGACCGAAATAACCAACAGCGGGTCGAGACCAAGTTGGTCGGCGCTTTGCTGGGCGGCTTCAAAAATGGGGATGAGCGCTTGCGGGGAAAC
>JAKJFA010000009.1:21577-51757 GCA_022705135.1 Pseudomonadota bacterium
TCAGCGGGTTCGTTCGCGGCTTCTTCTTGGGAAACGCCAAGCCACGAGCCAAGGTCGGGTTTGTCGACGTAGACGTAGGCAGCCGCCAGCACAAAAAGGACGCCTAGGATCATCAGGCCGGTCTGCGCAAAGCGCAGAAGGGTTTCGGTGGTACGGGTGATGGTACGGTTGAGAACGAGGGTGTTCGTCATGCTCTCTCCTTCACTGTTGCCGTCGCGCTGGTCTTGCGACCGTGCGTGCCGGGCGGTTACGGGGGGTGCATATACCGGTTGGGCAGATGCGTATCAGGACGGCGCTTGCTGTATTAAAGAGATGAGGTCCCGTCGGGACTGCGGCCCGCGCCGTGCGGGATAATCACAATATGCTGCATTGCAACAGGGGCGGATTGTACGGAGTGGAGTTGACTTCGTCAAGCCTTCCGTGGGGCCCGTATTTAGGGGAACTTCGCTGATAATATTGGATAATTCCTTTGTTTTCGAGGCATTTGAGAGGGTGTAAAGGGGATAAAATTTTGTTGTGATTTTTGTGGCCATATTGCGACGCAGCAGGATCGTGCAACATGAATGGCCTGCCATCTCTGTTAGGATGGAGGCTGTAGCGTAGAAGGCAATCGGATCATGGACATCAAAGACTATATGCAACAATTGGGGCGACGGGCGCGTGCGGCTTCACGCCGCCTGGCTCGCGCATCCACCGCTGAAAAGAATGCGGCGCTGCTGGCGATTGCGGCGGCGATCCGGCGCGACAAGGCAGCGTTGGTGGCCGCCAACCAGGAGGATCTGGCAGCGGCGCGAGCCGCCGGGCTGGAACCGGCGCTGGTTGACCGCTTGGCGCTGACCGAAAAGGGCGTGGACAAAATGGCCGAGGGCATTGAACAGGTGGCTGCTTTGCCGGAACCGATTGGAGAAATCACCGAACTCCGTTATCAGCCGACCGGGATTCAGGTCGGGCGTATGCGCGTGCCACTGGGCGTCATCGGTATCATTTATGAAGCGCGGCCGAATGTGACGGCCGATGCGGCAGCGCTGTGCCTCAAATCGGGTAACGCTGCCATCCTGCGTGGTGGCTCGGAGGCCATTCGTTGCAATTGCGCCATTGCCAAATTGATTGCCGAGGGCTTGGAAGCGGCTGGTTTGCCGGCAGATTGCGTGCAGGTGGTCGATACCACCGACCGCGCTGCGGTGGGCGAATTGATCACGATGCGCGAATTTGTCGATGTGATCGTGCCACGTGGCGGCAAGGGGCTGATCGCCCGTCTGCTGGCCGAAGCGCGGGTGCCGATGATTCAGCACCTCGATGGCAACTGCCATGTATACGTAGACGATGAGGCCGATGCCGACAAGGCGCTGAAGATTGTCGAAAATGCCAAAACCCAGCGCTACGGCACCTGCAACACGGCAGAATCGCTGCTGGTGGCGCGTTCCGTGGCGGCGACGATCCTGCCGGACATTGCCGCCCTGTTGATTGGTAAAGGGGTCGAAATCCGTGGCTGTGCCGAAACGCAGGCGCTGGTGCCACAAGCCAAAGCGGCAACCGAGGAGGATTACCACGCTGAATATCTAGCGCCGATCATTTCGGTCAAGGTGGTGGCGGGCATTGACGAGGCCATCGAGCACATCAATACCTATTCCTCACACCACACCGACGCCATCGTCACTGAAAACCATCCGAAGGCTATGCGCTTCCTGCGCGAAGTCGATTCCAGTTCGGTGATGGTCAATGCCTCCACCCGTTTTTCGGATGGCTTTGAATTCGGGCTTGGCGCCGAAATCGGCATTTCCACCGACAAGATTCACGCCCGCGGTCCGGTCGGCCTGGAAGGGCTGACCTGCCAGAAATGGGTGGTGCTGGGCGACGGACATGTGCGGCAGTAAGTTTCCGCGGCGATTGGCATGAGCGGCCTTTGCCTCACAGCCGGAAGCCTGCTGGCGGCGATTCCGCTCAGCACCTTCAGTCTGGCAACGATCGACAATGTCGACGGAAGCCGACAGGAGGTGCTTTGGCGCATCGAGGGCAAGCAACTGGTTTCCGGCGCGTCACCAAGCAGGCGCGAAGACGGTTCGCAACTGGCGGTCAGCACGCAATTGCCGCGGCGCGTGCCGCGTCTGCTGGTAACACACGCGCCGGGCGCGCCGAAGAAGGAATTGTGTATCGATGGCCGCTGCCGGCCCCTGGAGAACCTGTTGCCCGGCATCGAGGCGACGGCGGTCATCGAACTGGCGCCCTGCCCATAAACCTTGGAGAGTGAGATGCAACCAGACAGATTCAAGGACAAAGTGATTCTGGTGACGGGAGGAAGTTCCGGGATTGGCGAAGCCACGGCGCGGCTTTTTGCCCGTCAGGGGGCCAAGGTGGTGCTTGCCGCACGCCGCAGGAAGGAAAGCGAAAGCATTGTTCAGGAAATCATTGAAGCGGGTGGAGAGGCCTTTTTTGCCCAAACCGATGTTTCCAGAGCTGAAGAGGCTGAAGCCCTGGTGCGGAAAACAGTGGAGAAATTCGGCCGGCTCGATTTTGCCTTCAACAATGCCGGGGTTTCTTCAGGGCGAAACTTCATTGCCGATGTTGAAGAAGCACTTTGGGACAAGGTGATGGCGATCAACTTGAAGGGCGTCTTTCTCTGCATGAAATATGAAATCCAGGAAATGATGAAGCGGAACGCGGGCGTGATTATTAACTGTGCTTCGGTGGCGGGCTTGATCGGATCCGCCTACTCGGCGACATACGTAGCCAGCAAACATGGCGTGATTGGATTGACGAAATCGGCCTCCAAGGAATGCGCCCAGTACGGTATTCGAATCAATGCGATCTGTCCGGGGTGGGTTGATACGCCAATTTTGGATGAGGTCCATAGGAAGCTCCCCGATTTCGAGCAAAAAGCCTTGGAATACATTGCCCTGAAGCGATTTGGCAAACCGGAAGAGATTGCCCGCGTTGTCGCTTTCCTTTGTTCCGAGGAAGCGTCTTATATGGTGGGAACCTCCACCGTCATTGATGGCGGATTGATTCAATAGGGGCGTTGATGATGGTGGCCCAGGAGAAATTGGTTTTCGCCGCCCCGGCATTTTGTTTGGGCATTGTGATTGAAGGCGAGGTTCTTGCGAAACTTGATTTTCTTCCGCCCCAGAAGGAAAGTGCGGGCGCCTCTCCGCTGGCGCGAGAAGTCATTCGGCAATTACGCGCCTGGCTGGCTGATGCGAAATTCGCCTTCGATTTGCCGCTAAAAGCGCAGGGAACCAATTTCCAGCGCCGTGTCTGGGCGCAGATTGCCGCCATCCCGCCAGGGCAAACGCGTACTTATGGTGAATTGGCGCAGGTCTTGAACACTGGGCCGCGCGCTGTTGGACAAGCCTGCGGTGCCAATCCTGTGCCTATTGTCGTGCCGTGCCACCGGGTCATCGCTGCAAAGGGACGGTTGGGGGGATTTGCCCACCACGGCGGCGGTTTTCTGCTTGAGGTCAAACGCTGGCTGCTGGCACATGAGCAAGGTGGCTAACCTCGAAGAAAAAATCGAACCGGCGCCTGGCGACCGCGACGAGATCGATGCCTTCTGCGACGCCTTGTGGCTGGAGGATGGTCTGGCGAAAGCCACGCTCGACAGTTACCGGGCCGACTTGACCCAATTGGCTGCCTGGCTGGCGGCGACTGGGCGTGGCTCCTTGCTGACGGTTGGGGCGGAAGCGTTGGTGGCCTATATTGCCAAAGTGGCGAATGACAAGAAACGCGCCACCTCGCAATCGCGCTACCTTTCCAGCCTGCGTCGGTTCTACCGCTGGCATCTCGGGCGTGGCCGCATTGCCTCCGATCCGACCCTCAAGCTGGTCAATCCGCATCTGCCTGCCCGGTTGCCCAAGGTGATGTCGGAAACGCAGGTCGAAGCCTTGCTGGCCGCGCCCGATACTGAAACCGCTCTCGGTCTGCGTGACCGAGCCATGCTGGAAACGCTGTACGCCACTGGCCTGCGCGTTTCCGAACTGGTCAATCTCAAGCTGCACGAAGTCGGGATGAATGAAGGCGTTGTGCGGGTCATGGGCAAGGGCAGCAAAGAACGGCTGGTGCCGCTGGGGGAAGAGGCGCTGGACTGGATTGCGCGCTATCGCAGTGAAGCGCGGGCGGAATTGTTGCAGGGTCAGCAAAGCGATGCCCTGTTTGTCACCCGCCGTGGTGGCGCCATGACGCGCCAGATGTTCTGGAATCTGGTCAAGCGCCACGCGTTGAATGCCGGCATCGATCCGTACCGCCTGTCGCCGCACGTCCTGCGCCATGCCTTTGCCACCCATCTGCTTAACCACGGCGCTGACTTGCGCGTCGTGCAACTGCTGCTCGGCCACGCTGATATTTCGACGACGCAGATTTACACGCATGTCGCCCGCGAACGTCTCAAGACCCTGCACGCGATACACCACCCGCGTGGCTAGCGGATGATTTTGCGCAGCAACATTTTTTCTGACGGTGGCCGCAGATGACAATATATTTTGTAGAATGCCGCCTGAGTTTATTTTGGTCAGGTAAGCGTTGATGCACAAAATTGTCTTCTCGGGAAAGATTCTTCCGGGCCACGATTCGGCCAAAGTGCGTGACAAGCTCCTGTCCATGTTGGGGCTGGGACCTGAACAAGCGGCGAAGCTCTTTTCCGGCAAGTCGCATACCCTCAAGAAAGGGTTGAGCGCTGAAGAGGCAGAGCGTTACCAGCAACACCTGGCCAAGCTGGGCATCGGCGTTGAAGTCGAGCCGCCTTTGAAGAGTGCTTCCGGTGTGCCTTTTCCTACCCTGATTTTTGATATTGAACCTGAGGCACCGGTGCAAGAAACGGTGCCAGCAAAACCGGCAGAGCCAGCCTCGCCGGTTATTCCTCCGCCCCAACCTGCCCTAAAGCCGCTACCTCAGCCCGTTCAGCAGGTTGCGGCAACTGCGCCAGTGGCTGCCCCGGTGGTCCCGGCGGCCGCGCTGGCGATTGCAGAAGCGGTCGTTGAACAGGTGGTCTGTCCGAAATGCGGCGAACTGCAACCGAAGCGGACGCTGTGCCGGGCCTGTTCGACCGATATGCCACGTTTCGCCGCGGCGCAACGGGAGGTTGCATCGGAATCCCGAACCATCCGTCAGGATGCAGCGGCTGGGCGGACCACTGCCGGGCGGCGCGCAGTAAATTCGGTGCAGGCGAGCCTTGCTCCTGGAGAAATCAGATATTCAAGCGAAATACCGCGCATCACGCCGTTTTGGGAACGCCTGCCAAAGTTTTTCCTGTTTCCCCTGCAGGGCATGAATCTGTTGGTGCTGGTACTGCTTTCACTTTCCAGCTTGCTGGCGGAAATTTTCCCCTTGCCTTTCCCGTTCGATCATCTTGTTGTGCAGTGCCTGATTTTGCTCGCCGGCGTGCGGCGCGGATTTGTGCAAATGGATGCCATGTCGCGCGGCTATCTGACGGCAGAAGCACAGGCGGATATGCCCAGCGATCCGCAACGTGTCAATCTTCCCTGGAAACTCCTGGGCGTGATGATCGCATGGGGCGTAGCGGTCAATATCGCGGCCAGCCTGGGAATTGTGCTTGGCTATCTGGTCTGGGGATTTACTGTTGTCACTTTGCCGGCCGCCGTGATGGCGCTTTCGGTGACCAACAGTTTTGTTTCCGGGCTCAATCCTGCCCTTTGGGTAAGAATTATTCGTGGCGTTGGCAAACCTTATGCGGTGTTATTTGTGTTCCTCATGCTGCTTTCAGGCGGAACCAACGTCTTGCTTCCCTTGCTGGCACCCTTTTTGAGGGGTTGGCTTGCCCTGCCGATCATCACTTTCTGCTTCTTGTATTTCCTGCTCGTCATGTTTGCGATGATGGGCTATGTGTTGTATCAGTTCCATTGGCAACTCGGGGTGCAGGTGGATTGCGTTCACAGCGAAGAAATTTCTGAGGTTCAGGGCGATAAGGTGGGCGAATTGATTTCCAGCCGTATTGCCGGCGGAGACATTGAAGGCGCATTGGAAGCGGCAAAGGAACAACATCTGGCTGAGCCGGAAGACCTGAAGGTGCAGGAACGCTATCACAAGCTCCTGCTAATGGCGGACAAGAAAGATCATGCCCTGGAGCATGGGAAAAGCTACCTTTCCCTGCTACTGAGCAAAAAACACGGAGATGCCGCCGTTGCCTTATTTCGGCGTTTGCGCGAGATTGATCCGAAACTGAGTCTGCCGCCGGGCGAGGTTCTAAATTTGGCGCAGGCCGCGCAGCATTGCCGCGAGTACGAAATGGCGCTTTCTCTCACGCAGTCATTTGATTTGATGCACCCGCATCATGCCGATATTCCGGAGATTCATTTCCTCTCGGCGCGTATTCATAGCGAGGCCTTTCGACGGGACGATATGGCACGTCAAATCCTTGGGACGCTGTGCGAAAAATATCCCAAACATGATGTGGTCGTCAGAGAGGCAGTGCCTTATTTGCGGGCGCTGGAGGCTATCAGTCAGGGTACGGCAGGATAAGCCGTCAGACGCGTAGTAGAGTTGCCGCCATGCTTGCCTGCGAGGTGCCGGCATGTTGCAGGTCGAGAAGCTGCTGGTATTCCAGGGCTTTCGGACGGTTTCCGATTTTTAGGCTTGAACTGACCAGTGCCAATAGGATGACCGGGGCTTCCTGGTGCCCGCCATCGCGCGAGATCAACATGCGGTAAAGGCGATCGGCTTCCTGAAGATGACCTTCACGACTAAACCGGAATGCCAGTTTGGCAATCATGTTGGGGCTGAGGCGAGGGGGTTTGGCGGTGCTGACATAAGTTTTATAACAGTCGTAAATCCACTGTGAAGATTCCGGGGTGTCGGCGGAAAGCGCGACAACGTAACGAAAGGCGCGGTGAAAGTGCTCGTCGGCGGGAGCTCTTTTTGCCAGATTGAAGTAGGTGCTGACGAACTCCTGGTTCTTCGGTTGCATCTTGGCCAGTTTTCGGAAGATGTCTCGGGCTTCATCAAGCTTGAGTGCCTGGAGTGCCGCACTGCCTTGCTGCTGCAAGGCCACGGCAGGGTCTTCCGCCGGCTCCGGTGGCGGAGCGATGCTGTTTTCCGGGTTGTATTTTTTGAAGAGATACATCAGCGCGGCGCCCGACAGCAAGCCGCCGGCATGGGCCATATAGGCCACGCCCCCTTCCGGGTTGAGCGCCTGCTGCAAAAATTCGTGGGCAATCCAGACCGGAAGCAGAATGATGGCAGGCGCTTTGACGTAATCGAAATAAAAAAACAGTTGATAGAAAAAGCGGATGCGTTGGCGCCCATACAGCACGGCATAAGCCGCCATCAGTCCTGATATGGCTCCAGAGGCACCGAGCCCGATCGCCGGTGAGCCCCATCGAGTGACCAGATCACCAAAGTCACCACAGGCTCCTGCCAGTAAATAGAGACCGAGATAGCGCTTTGCGCCAAGCGTTTGTTCGATGGTAAAACCGAATAAACACAGAAAAACCATGTTGCCTATGAGGTGGGCAGCGCTGCCATGCAGAAAAACGGAAGTAATCAGGGTGAGCGGGTTCCAGTTAGAAGGGTCGGATGCCCAGCGCTGAGTAAATGGACTTCCTTTGATGTTTTCGTATTGGGCGCGCTGATTTTTCCAATCTCCATAGTTTTCATCCTCCGGCCTGAAAACATTTCCTGCGGCAAGTTGTTGCTGAAAGCGCCGATCGTGTTCCATCATCCGTAATGGACCGTATATCTCATTGTTTTTCAACGATCTCTCGATGGCATCGGCGATTTGCGCTTTTTCGGCATTGCCCGATCCCCGTAGATATTCGGCATAGCGCGGAAATTCGATACGGGGAAGAATGTTGGAGGCAGCATAAAAATCCGCAGCCTTTTCCCAGGCGTTCTCTTCGATGCGCTGCGGCCCGAAATAAACGATGAAGTTAATCAGGACAAGCAGCAGGGTGATGAGCGGCGGATTGCGCCAATCGGGCTTGTTGTTGAGCGGGATCGCGAAAAACATGGTGAATGTTGGCTTGAGGTGAAGGACTCGGAAACCGCCGCATTTTGCGCAGCGTGGGAGGAAGCGTTCCGATAGCGTTCAAGTGCCATCGCATTGGGAAGAACAAAGGGGGAAATTATCGTGCGTGGGATACTTTGTTGTCCATCGTGAACTGGGGTGGCGAAATATCGAACAGCAACATGTTGTTAACGTGGCGCCGAATTGTGCACTGCGCCAGTTTTTTGCCTATGGGTAAACGCAGCCGGAAAGATGTTTTGTACAATGCCACCTGATTTCAATTTCGTCAGGTGAATGGCGATGCACAACATTGTATTTTCGGGAAAAATTCTCCCCGGCCACGACCCGGCCAAGGTACGCGAGAAGCTTTTGTCTATGCTGAAACTCGACCCTGGGTATGCGGTCAAGCTCTTTTCCGGCAAGTCCTATACCTTGAAAAAGGGACTGGGTTCCGAGGAAGCCGATCGTTATGTGAAGTACCTCAGCAAGCGGGGCATTGGCGTCGATGTCGTCCCGCCGCTGCCGAGCGCACCGGTTACACCTTTCCCTACGCTCATCTACGGTATCGACAGCGTGATGCCCGCCGCGGAAGGGAGAGTCGCTAAGCCGCAAAAACTCCCTCGTGCTTCTACTGCGGCGCCCCGCGCCAAGCCAATTCCGGCGCCGCCACATCGATTGCGCGCGAAATCGTCGGTATGAGCAAGAAGGAACACGCTTCCGAAACCCCGGCCACCCAGTATCTGCGTGCGCATCAGGTGGCGTTTTCGACGCATCTCTATTTCTACGAAGAGCATGGCGGAACGGCGGTCTCGGCGCGCGAATTGAACGTTGACGAACATGCCGTGGTGAAAACGCTGGTGTTCGAGAACGAAGCGGCGCAGCCGTTTATCGTTCTGATGCACGGTGATTGCAAGGTCTCGGCTAAGGAACTGGCGCGACAAGCGGGATGCAAGAAAGTCGAACCCTGCAAGCCGGAAGTGGCGCACCGCCATACCGGCTTCCTGGTCGGTGGCACCAGCCCCTTCGGCACGCGCAAAAAGATGCCGGTCTACCTGGAAAAAAGCATTCTCGATCTGCCGCTGATCTACATCAATGGCGGTAAACGCGGTTTTCTCGTCGGTATTCACCCGCACGACCTGCTGCGGGTGCTGCAGCCCACAACCGTTTCAGTGGCCTTGGAAAAATAGGGGTAAGGGTGAGCAAACGCTCACCCTTTATGTCAAACCACCTTGACTTCAATTTTGCGCGGCTGCGCGTGCTCCGCCTTGGGAATGCGCAGTTTGAGCACGCCCTGATTGAACTCGGCGGCGACTTTTTCCCGATCGAGCTCGCGCGACAGCGTAAACACGCGCCGATAGCGTGGCAGACCGATCTCGCGGTGGCTGGCCTCCATTTCCGCCGGTAGGTTGAGGGAGATCTCGCCTTCGATGGTCAGGGTATCGACGTCGACCTGCAAGTTCAGACCCTCTTTGGGCACGCCGGGCAGATCGGCATACAGCGTGATGCCGGCGGCGTCTTCGAACACGTCCACCGGTGGCATCAGGGTGGCCTTGTCGTCGATTTCTTGCTCTTTGCGCACAGCGGTTTTTTCGCTCATGGTGTCCTCCTTTCCTTACTGGATCTTGATGCGGCGGGCCTGCGCGGCTTCGCGGCGGGGAATGCTGATGTGCAGTACACCATCGCGGTACTGGGCGGCCACGGCGTTGGCGTCGACATCATCGGGCAGGGTGACAACGCGCCTGAAACGTCCGGCAAAACGTTCGTCGATGTGGATGGTGGCCTTGTCCTCTTTGGCGGGAAGATCCACCTTGCGCTCGCCGGCGATGGTCAGCACGCTTTTTTCGATCTGAACATCGATCGTGGCAGGATCGACGCCCGGAGCAAACGCGTAAATTTCGACCGATTTCGGGGTGTGGCCGATATTCATGGCGGGGAAACCGCCGCGCGGCAAGCCGCGGATGCTGGGGGAAAAGTCGATGGACTGCTGCATCTCGCGCTGCAGGCGTTCCAGTTCTGAAAACAAGTCGCGTGAAAACAGGGTTCGATACATGGTCTTGATCCTCCATTCGGGTTGACGCGAGCGCCGTTTCCGACGCTCCCGGCTTCCTATGTGGAGGTCTTTCGAGTCGTTTCAAGAGCTTGTAAAAGGATCAATGAAAGGTTGTGAATCGCAGCGTTTCCCTTGCTTTTTTTTCGATAGAACGCCATCTTTTCAGGGCGAAGAAGATGTTTGGAGGAATAGATGGAATTCAAGGATTACTACCGGACGCTGGGTGTGGCGCGCGAAGCGACGGCTGAGGAAATCAAGAAGGCCTTTCGCAAGCTGGCGCGTAAATACCACCCGGATGTGTCGAAAGAGCCGGATGCCGCCGAGCGCATGAAAGAAATTAACGAGGCGCATACCGTTTTGTCCGATCCGGAAAAGCGTGCTGCTTACGACCAGTTGGGCAAGGGCTACCGGCCCGGTCAGGAGTTTCGCCCGCCGCCTGATTGGGATGCCGGTTTCGAATTTTCCACCCATGGCTTTTCGCCGCACGATGCCGCCCAGTTCAGCGATTTTTTCTCGCAACTGTTCGGCCGCATGGGCGGTGGCATGCATGGGCGGGGCGGCCATTTCCAGGCGCGCGGCGAAGACCACGCCGCTAAAGTGGTGCTCGATCTGGAAGATGCCTTTCACGGCGCCACCCGGCAGATTTCGCTGCGCGTGCCGAAAATGGACGCGCAGGGCCGAGTTACGGTGGAAACGCGCACGCTCAATGTCAAGATTCCGGTCGGCGTCAGGGAAGGCCAGGTCATCCGGCTGGCGGGACAAGGCGCTCCGGGGACGGGTGGAGCGCCGGCCGGCGACCTGTTGCTGGAGGTGCATTTCCGACCGCACGAGCAGTTGCGCGCGGAAGGCCGCGACCTCCACCTGAGCCTGCCGGTGGCGCCGTGGGAAGTGGCGCTGGGCGCGGTGGTACAGGTCGATCTGCCCGGCGGTAGTCTGAAGGTGCGCATTCCGGCCGGGGCGCAAAGTGGCCATACCCTTCGGGTGCGCGGCAAGGGCATCCCCGGCACGACGCCGGGCGATCTGCTGCTGGAGCTTCAGGTGGTGCTGCCGCCGGCCAATACGCCGAAGGCCAGGGAATTGTACGAAACCATGGCGCGAGAACTGGCGTTTGAGCCGCGCCAGCAGAGGGGGAAATAAGCCATGCGCGATGATGAAATCCTGATCGGCAGCGTCATGGAAGAAAGCTGGATGACGCTGGAGCAAGTGGCGGCGGCCTGTACGGCCGAGCCGGAATGGCTGGCGCGCCATCTGGAAGAAGGGTTGCTCACTGGCGCCGAATGCGTGGCCGGGACCTGGCGGCTGACCAGTGCCGGGCTCCTGCGGGCGCGACGCATGCGCGAGCTGGAGCGCGATTTCGACGCCGTGCCGGAACTGGCAGCGCTGGTGGCGGATTTGATCGAGGAAGTGGAGGAATTGCGGGCGCGGCTGCAAGCCAAATAGGCGAAATCGTCTCCCGCCTGGCCGGTCCTCGCCTGCCAAAGCAACGCAATTCGCCGGTTGACTGCGATCACGCCCTAAACCACCCCTGCGGCTTGCATTGACGCCAACAACGATGGCCGGCCTTGGGTTAGAATGATCAGCTAGACTTTTTACTTGGCCAAACCATGATTACCGGATCCCTTGTTGCTATTGTCACGCCCATGCAGGAGGATGGCTCCCTTAATTTTGCCGCCTTCCGCAATCTCATCGACTTCCATGTGCGCGAGGGCAGCGACGGTATCGTCGTGGTCGGCACAACAGGCGAGTCGCCGACGGTCAATGTCGATGAACACTGCGCCCTTATCCGCACTGCTGTCGAGCATTCTGCCGGACGCCTGCCCATCATTGCCGGCACCGGCGCTAACGCGACGGCGGAGGCCATCGAATTGACCCGTTGCGCCAAGGAGGCAGGCGCCACTGCGGCCCTGTCCGTCGTGCCCTATTACAACAAGCCGACGCAGGAGGGCCTGTATCGCCATTTCAGGGCGATTGCCGAGGCGGTTGATTTGCCCCTCATTCTCTACAACGTGCCCGGCCGCACGGTGGCCGATCTCGCCAATGACACGACCTTGCGTTTGGCGGAAATTCCCAATATCGTCGGCATCAAGGATGCCACCGGTAACATCGACCGGGCTTGCGACCTGATCGCGCGCGCCCCCAAGGAGTTTGCCCTCTTCAGCGGTGATGACATGACCTGTCTGGCGACCATCCTGCTTGGGTTCCACGGCACCATTTCGGTGGTGGCCAACGTGGCGCCGCGACTCATGCACGAGTTGTGCGTGGCAGCCGCGGCGGGCGAGGGTGTACGCGCCCGCCAGATCAATGCCCGCTTGCTGGGGCTGCACAAGGAGCTCTTTTGCGAGGCCAATCCGATCCCGATCAAGTGGGCCGTGCAGCAACTGGGGTTGGCACCGGGCGGAATCCGCCTGCCGCTGACGCCGCTTTCCGAATCCAACCAGGCGCGCGTGCGCGCCGCCATGCGCCAGGCCGGCGTACTCGCCTGACGGAGTGCTTTGATGAATCGTTTTCTGCTTTCTTCGATGCTTGCGTTGACTTTGGTGGCCTGCAGCAGCGCTGACCTCCTGCCGGAAACCAAGAAGATCGACTACAAATCGGCCGGCAAGGCACCGACGCTGGAAATTCCGCCCGACCTGACTCAGGTGGCGAAGTCCGACCGCTTTGCAGTCCCGGATGGCAAGGGCAGCGGTTCCGCGACATTCTCTGGTTATAGTGCCGGAACGGTCAAAAAGGATGCAGTTTCGGTATTGCCGAAGGTCGATCAGGTGCGGGTCGAGCGCGCGGGCAGCGAGCGCTGGCTGGTCGTTTCGCTGCCGGCTGACAAGCTTTGGGGAACGGTCAAGGACTTCTGGCAGGAAATGGGCTTCATCGTCAAAATCGAAGTGCCGGAAGCGGGCATCATCGAAACCGATTGGGCCGAGAACCGCGCCAAGATACCGCAGGACATCATCCGCAATTTTCTCGGCAAAATGCTCGATACCCTTTATTCCACCGGTGAGCGCGACAAGTTCCGCACCCGCCTGGAGCCGGGGCGCGAGCCGGGAACGACGGATGTCTTTATCAGCCACCGCGGCATGATCGAGGTGTATACCTCCTCCAAGAACGAGGATACGCGCTGGCAGCCGCGCCCGCCTGACACCGAGCTGGAGGCTGAAATGCTGCGCCGCCTGATGGTGCGGCTGGGCACGGATGAACAAAAGTCGCAGTCCGTGATGGCACAGGCCAAGTTCGAGCCGCGCGCCAAACTGACACAGGCGGCGGACGGTTCAGGGACGGTCGAGGTGCAGGAAGGCTTTGACCGGGCCTGGCGGCGGGTTGGCCTGGCGCTGGATCGCGTTGGCTTCACCGTTGAGGACCGTGATCGTGCCAAGGGCATTTATTTCGTGCGCTACGTCGATCCGGAACTGGATAGCAAGAAGGAGGACAAGGGCTGGTTCTCCCGCCTGAATCTGGCTTTCTGGAAGAGCAAGGAAGACCCCCTGAGCAAGCAGCAGTACCGGGTCTATGTGCGCGAAGCCGGTCAGGGCACGGCGGTTCAGGTGCTGACGGCAGAGGGGGGCGTCGATCAATCCGAAACTGCCCGCAAGATCCTCGGATTGCTCTATGAACAACTGAAGTAGGTTTCCCCCAGAACAATCCGAGGGTAAACGAACAAGGACGCCGCGCTTTGCGGTGTCCTTGTTCTTATTGTCTTACGGTTGAGGCTTCCAGCAGATAGTCACCGCCTTCGCTGTGCCCGGCCGACAG
This sequence comes from Pseudomonadota bacterium, assembly GCA_022705135.1. Classification (GTDB taxonomy): domain Bacteria; phylum Pseudomonadota; class Gammaproteobacteria; order Burkholderiales; family Rhodocyclaceae; genus UBA1934. The sequence continues at coordinate 35,323 of JAKJFA010000009.1, forward strand.
GACGGCACCGTAGTTCGGTTCCTGTGGATATTCCGTCCTGACCTGGTCGTGTACCTGACGATAGAGGTTGTAGCCGACGGTGCCGCCCTCGACCCGGCTGAGGGCGTGAATCAGGCTCCAAGCGAAGATCGAGTGGCCATCTTTGCCTTCGTCCGAGACCGGTTCGTCGCCGCCGGAGGACATGACCAAAACGGAACGCCGCTTCAGAATTTCATCCCGGCTGAGGCTGGCGCCCGATTTGATCTGTTGTTCCTTGGTCAGGGTGCCGGAAAAACAACTGTCGGAAATCAGGATGACCTGCCGCGCCGGGATGGCCTGCAGGAAGCGAGTGATGTCGGTATTGGAAATCCAGTTGGCGGCGGTTTTGACCGAGGCGTCGATCGGGATCCAGAAACCCATATTGCTGTCTTCCATCAGGTAGCCGTGACCGGCGTACATGACGAGAACGCTGTCGTTTTTTCCAACCTCGCGTGCCATTTGCTTGAGCGCGGCGGCAATGTCGGCCTTGCCGGCGTTGGTCAGCGCCTGGACTTCATAACCGAAGCGGGTTTTGAGCAGATCGGCGATTTTACGGATATCGTGGATCGGCGTTTCCAGTTGCGGAATGGGCAGCGGGTAATCGTTGTTGCCGATGAGCAGGGCGCGCTTTTTTCCGGCTGTCCCGCTCGTATCCAGTGCCGGCGCGGCAGCAGGAATACAGGCTTTGCCGGGGGGCGCGCCCGAACAGTCGGGAAGATCGGCAGCCTTGGGGTTTTGGCGCAATTCTTCCAGCGCCTGCTGGTAGAGCAGGGTGCGGGATTGCCGGCGCTGCATTTGCACTGCGCGCCATTGCGCCATTCCGGGTGGGCCGCCGATGAACATTGGGCGGGTTTGCGCCAGCGCTTCTGCAGTGGCGAAAAACAGGAACAAAACGGAAAAAACGAGGGTCTTGAGATTATTCACGATCACTTTCCTTTCCATGAATGCCTCTCCAGAATTCGAGCCAGCCGGAGTCATGGTCGGCGCCGGCAACCTGGCGCAGGTCTCCGCCCCGTATTGTGACATAGGCGCGGACGATGGGTTCCGGGACGATGTCGTCGCGGTCGCCGACATAATGCACTGCCGCAACCCGCGCCCGTCCGTTAAGTTTGATCGGGTCAAACGCTTCCGGCAACGGGCTGACGTGGTGCCAGGCCGTCCATGCCGCGAGCGCCAGCGGCGCGGCGATGGTGGTTAACTGTACGACATCCCCGCGTTGTTCGGCGAGCAGGGTAGCCAAGACGCCACCGCCCGAGTAGCCGACCAGACGGAGCCGTTGGTATCCTGTTTTGGTTTTGAGTCCGTCAAGCGCCTGTTGGTAGGCGCCCAGGACTTCGGGCGAGAAGCGTTTGGTTGTCCACCAGTCGACTGGGCAGCGGGAGAGGGCTTCGACGCTGAGGTATTGGCAGGGACGGCCCAGATAGGCAACGGCGGGGCTGCGGTCGGCGTCGGCCAGCGCCAGAGCGATTGGACGGGTCGGGGTCGGGTCGGCTGGGGGCAGGTGCGGGCGCGGCCAGGCGGCGCCGTCGCCTTCGATATAGATGGTGAGCGGGGTTTTAGGCGGGGCCTGGCGCAGTCGCGCCAGGGCGAGGAGATCAAAAGGAGGGGTAGCGAGCGCGACGGGCTGGAATCCGCGCGCTTTAGCCCAGTCCTCGACCGCCGGGCGCGAACCGCCAAAGCGTGGAATGTTGGCGCAGGCGGCCAGAAAAAAGGCCGCGCAGAGGAGCGCGGCCTTGCGGAGGCTTGCAGTCATCGGAGGTTAGGGTCAAAAGCGGATGTTCAAACTCCCGATGAAGTTGTAATTGCGGCTGTCGCTGCGCCCCATTTCGCGGTTGTAGGCGAAACCGGCCGTAACACCGTTCTTGACCGAAGTGAAATCGACGCCGAGGGTCATCACCAGCGCGCTGCGATCCCAGGGCGTGTTGGCCTGGGCACTGCGGCTGACATCGTTGGTGTAGGCCAAACCGGCGTAGGGCATGGTGCCGTTCGCCCAATAACCGACTTGACCCCCCAGGCGGAATTGGCTGAGCTTGTTGCGGTAGCCTGAACCGGCAATGACCCCGACGGTATTGACGGTAGTGTCGCCATATTTCTCGGTGGCGTGGAAGTAACTGGCCTTGCCGAGCGCCTGCCAGTTGCCGAACCAGCGCGTATAGCTCAAATTGATAGCAGCGAATCTCCGGTCCGATTTGGCGTAGGAAATGTTGTCCAGATAGCGGCCCTTGCCCCAGCCGGCGCTGGCGTCGAGCGTCCATTCCGGCGTGATCTGCCAGCCCAGATAGGGGGCGATGCTGTAGCCGTGGGTTTCGATGTTGAGCGGCAGCGTGATACCCAAGGCAACCTGGGTCGCGTTTGGATAGGATCTCGCTTCGCTTTCGTCGATGGCAAGGCTGGCGCCCAGCACAAATCTGGGGGTGATCAGGTAATCGGCGCCTACGACGAGGTTGCCGGTTTCGCTTTCGGAGCGTGAGGTTCTTGGCCCGTAGGCGGTGTAGCGCTGGTTGTTGCCGTTGTAATTGGCCCAGGTCGACCATTTCGACGGGGAGGCGCCTGCAGACAATCCGGTCACGCCGCGCGAAACGAACTGCTCCGGAGCGCCGGCGTCCGGGAAGCGGTTATTGACGACGTTGGTAATGGCGAAATTTTGCCAGAGCGTCGTGCCGCGAATGACGTCCTGGCCGACGACACCGCCGTTGCCGCTGAAGCATTCGGGGTGATGCTGCCGGAAGTAGTCCATCGTAATGGAGCCCAAGTAGACCATGCTGTAATGGGAAGAGCACTCGGAATAAACCGAGGACTGGGCGAGGGCAGAACCGCTGCCCAGCAGCAGGAGGAACGGGAGGGCAATGAAGCGGCGGATCTTCATGGGGAATCCTTTCGGGAGAAATGGTCGCCGGATGCGGCGCGGAAAAGCGATGTCCAAAGCATTATACCGGAGCGGTGTCTACTGTCCGGCTTGTCGCGCATTGGCGATGGCGCGGCTGTAGAGTTTGCGCAACACCTTGAGTGACTCGTCGTCCGGGAAGGCGCTGGAAATGCGCTCCATCTCCTTTTCCAGACGGAGGTATTCACGTTGCTCGAACAATCCGGCCAGCAGATAGAGTTCGGGTTCGATGTCGGCGCTGGCGGCGCTGGCGCGCAACTCCTTGTACGTGTTTTCGAGCTTGGTCATGGCATCGATGGGACCGATGCTGCGCAGCCGCACGGCACCGACTTTGCCGTCGGCATTTTCACGCAACAAGACGGCGCCAACCTTGCCGTCCGGAGCCGGCGTGCTGCGCTGCATCTGCTTGGTCACTTGGGGCGGTAACTGCTTGAATTGGGCTTCGGCATTTCCGCTGACTTTCTGGCTCTCCTGCTCGCCGATGAGGAGGGCGGCGGCGCCGGGCCAGATTTCCTGCCGGCCCCGGTCGAAATAGACGAGAGAAACCTGCCCGTCGGCCGGGATGTTGAGGCGGTCGCCCGCCTTCAGGCGTAGGAAGGGTTGCAAAGGCGTCTTGGGAATGCCGATGGCCTCGAGGGTGACGGCACCCTTGACGCCGCTAACCAGAACGACTTCGCTGGCTGCCCAGGTCAGAGGCGCGGCCAGCAAGGCGACGATGAAAAATAACTTACGCATGGTTCGACTCCTCCAGAGCTAAGACTTCAAAGACCTCGACGGCTTCGCTGCGCCCTTTGACGGTGACGGTGTCGCATTTGCCGAGGCGGACCCCGGGGCCGGCGGCTTCGATGGTGGCGCGGCTGGCGACGATGGTGCAGGCCATTTGCTTGGTGACGCCCTCCAGCCGCGAGGCCAGGTTGACTGTATCGCCAATTGCCGTGTACTGCAATTTCGAGGGTGAGCCGATATTGCCGACGACGGCTGTTCCCGTGTGCAGGCCGACGCCGATGTGGAAGGCGGGCAGATCGCGCCCGGAAAAGCGCTGCTCCATCCAGAGTCGAAATTCGTCGGCCGTTTGGCGCAGACGCAGGGCGGCGCGCACGGCCCGGCGGGCGTCGTCCGGGCGGGGTAGCGGCGCGCCGAATTCGACCATGACGGCATCGCCGATGAACTTGTCGATACAGCCGCCCTCTTCCTGAAGTACGGCGCACGCCCTCTTGAAATAGGTATTGAGAATTTCGACCACTTCCTGTGGATTGAGGCGTTCGCTCAGGGTGGTGAAATTGCGGATATCGGAAAACAGCACGGTGACTGACATGGTTTCGCCACCCAGTTGCGGAATCCGCCCGGAATTGGCGATTGCATCGACGACCTCGGCCGAAAGATAGCTGGCAAAAACTTGCCGGATGCGCGTGCGTTCGTGTTCGCCGAAACTGAAGCGCAGCCCATACAAGGCGGTAAATTGTGCTACCAGCGCGAGTTGGAGATGTGCCACCGGGAAGCTGATGGACAAGCGGTGCAGGCCAAATCCGCCGAGCGCGGCGAGCGTGGCGGCGGCGGCCAGCAGCGGTAGGCCGCGCCACATCGTCAGCCTGATCCAGAGCAGGGCCATGAGCGCCAGCGGCAGCAGGAAAGCGAGCAGACGCAGGCTGGCGGGCAAGGGCTCGATGAAGCGGCCGGAAAGCAAGGCTTCGGCGGCCTGCGCGTGAATTTCCGGGCCGGGCATTTGGCGGGCATTGAGGATGCCATGGCCGTAGGGCGTCAGATGCGAATCGTTGGTGCTGGCGTAGCGGGCGCCGATGATGACGATGCGGTCGCGCAGCGCCTGGATTTTCGGGTTGGACAGGGCGTTTTCCGCCAGCACCTCTTTCATCGACAGCCTCGGCATGCTGTCCGGCGGCCCACAAAAGGCCAATGGCCAGGGAGCGTCCTGCGGCTGGATTTGGCGTGTCCCGAAGCGCCAGGGGGGCGCCGCCGGGTTCTGACCGGTCGCCCGGAGGGCGAGTAGCAGAGGAAAGGAAATCAGCTGGGTTTCATCGGCGGCAGCTTGGCGGGCGCCGGGGGCGAGGGCGGAAATGCGGCGCAGGGTGCCATCCGCGTCAAAGATAAGATCGGTCGCGCCGATGTGTCCGGTGACGTCAAAATTGGGCAGGGAGAGCACATAGTCGGAAGCGGGCAGAAGCGCTTCCCTGCCGGGTTGAGCGCCGCCCAGGATGATATTGCCTTGAGCGATGGCGCTGCGGAAGGGTTGGTTGTAATTTCGGCTGGCTTCATGGGCACCGTAACGTCCGAGCCAGGCCTCCGGGCTGGAGTGAAACAGGAAGTCCAGCCCGATCAACCGGACGCCGGCGGCCTGTAGAACCGAGATGGCTTGGGCGAAATGCGGCGTCCAGAAGGCAACCGGGTCGTCGGGATGAAGCGCCAGGGTATCCTCGTCGACCTCGACCAGGGTCAGGTGGCGGGCCGTATGCGTCTGGCCGGAAAGCCGGAACCAGAAATCGCTCCAGGGATATTCCAGCACGGCGAGCTGGTTGCCCCGGTAGAGCAGTTCGGCACCTAGGGCGATCAGCAGCACGAGCGCGCCCGCCAGGAGATTCAACCGCTTCGCTTGCATCCATTGTTTCATTCATGGAGTTCCGTAGCGCTGTTGCCGTCATTCTAGCAGGCTGCGGCCGAGGATTTGGCTTGGAGCCGCAGCGCTTCGAGTTCATAATGCGCTCGCGGCGTTTGGGCGATATTTTTGAATGATTCGTTTTGCTTCCCTGGGTAGTGGCAGTTCCGGCAATGCCATGCTGGTCGAATGCGGTGCGACCCGCTTGATGCTCGATTGTGGCTTCAGTCTGAGCGAGACGTCTAGGCGGCTCGATCGCCTGGGCTGTTCTCCCGGACAACTGAGCGCCATTCTGGTGACGCATGAGCACCGCGACCATATCGGTGGCGTCTTCCGGTTGGCCCGCAGGTATGCTTTGCCGGTCTGGATGAGCAGCGGCACGCTCAAGGCCTGCGCTGATGAGGCAGAAGGAGTCGATTGCCGTGTTCTGGACAGCCATGCGCCGCTTGATCTGGGCGATCTGCAGGCTGTCCCCTACCCAGTGCCGCATGATGCGCGCGAGCCGGTGCAATTCGTGTTTTCAGATGGCGCGGCACGCCTGGGGGTGCTGACGGATGCCGGCGAGATTACGCCGCATGTGTGCGCGGTGCTTTCAGGGTGCGACGCTTTGGTGCTGGAATGCAACCACGACTCCGGAATGCTTTCCGCTTCTAGCGACCCCTGGTTTCTCAAGCGCCGTATTGCCGGACGCCTGGGCCATCTTGAAAACGGGGCGGCAGTGGAACTACTGGGCCGCATCGATTGTTCGCGCTTGCACCACTTGGTGGCGGCGCATCTAAGCGAACGGAACAATCTGCCGGAATTGGCGGTACGGGCCCTGTCGTCAGCGTTGGGGTGCGACCCGGAATGGATCGGGGTGGCTTGCCCGCGGGCGGGTTTTCACTGGCGGGAAATCTGAGACGGAGACGAAGTGCTAAGGGATAAAAAAAGCGGAGCTGGGGCTCCGCTTTTTGCCGACCGCGTCGGGATTACTTCTTGAGCGCGTCCTTGGCGGCATCCTTGACGGCTTCTTTGGCAGCATCCTTGACAGCATCCTTGGCGGCGTCTTTGGCTGCATCTTTGATGGCGTCCTTAGCGGCGTCCTTGGCGGTTTCGCCGGCGGGAGCAGCCGCCGGGGCGGCAAGCGTCGTCGTCGTTTCGGCGGCGGTGGTCGTAGCAGCAGCGGCCGTGGTGGTGGTTTCAGCAGCGGTCGTCGTGGTTTGCTCAACCTTCGGGGGTTCGGCAGGCTGAGAGCAGGCAGCAAGAGCGATTGCGAGCAGAGCGGTAACGAGCAGAGACTTGTTCATTTTCATTCCTTTTATCGATAAGAGACTATGTGGCAAAAACCAAAAAACTGAGGTCGCCTAGTTCGACCGGCCCCAATTCTACTGCGATTTCGGGCTGGTGGTGCAAGAAAAATGTTGCGCTGCCGCAACTTGCGTTGCTTTTCTGCGCAGACGCTCGGGCTACAGACCGAGAACGGAGGCGCTGATTGGGGTTCCGCCCTCTTGCCAGAGTTCGTCAAAACGCCGCAGATAAGGGCGAGTGGCGATGGGGTCGTCCAAAATGAGCTTGCAGCGCGGCTGGTCTTGATCGAAGACGACGAGGGCATGATGATCGTCGGCCAGAATCATGCTGTCGCGCAGATGGGCCAGATTTTCCGGTGTTTGCTGGGCCATCATGTGGTGGCCATGATCGCGCAACAGGGGGATAAGACGAGGCGAATGGTTGCGGAAGTGGCGGGCATCGCGCACGGCAATTCTCAGCCGGGCATTGGGGTCTCCGGTGAGCAGGCGTGTCAGCATAGCGATTCTGGCCGGTTCGTCAAGTTTGAAGCGCGCCAAATCTCGATCGTAGATCGCCAGTTCGCGCCCGGCCAAGGCCAGAAGTTGATCCAGAGCCGCCTGCTGTTCGTTCCAGGAGTTCATTATGACGCTACTCATGGCACTCAGTTTAGCGTATAGAATGCCGCCTTTTTAGTCCCTGCGGCCAAAATGCGGGAAATGATGCACACATTGTTGGAAGAAACCGACTTGCCGGAGAGCGTTTGATGCCAGTCGGACAGATTGAATCGCTCGATCACGAAGCGCGTGGTGTGACGCGGCGCGAAGGCAAAGCGGTCTTCGTCGATGGCGCGCTGCCGGGAGAATGCGTGGAGTACGCCAGTTACCGCAAGAAGCCGAGGTTTGAGCTGGCGCATCTGGTTCAGGTGGTGCGGGCATCCTCGCAGCGTGTCACGCCCGCTTGCCCGCACTTCGGCATCTGCGGCGGTTGCGCGATGCAGCACATGGACCCGGCGGCGCAGGTGGCCGCCAAGCAAAGGGTATTGGAGGATAATCTCTGGCATATCGGGCAGGTGCGGCCGGAGGAGATTTTGTCGCCGATTCACGGATCGCCTTGGGGCTACCGGCACCGAGCCCGCCTGGGCGTGCGCAAAGTGCCTAAAAAGGGCGGCATGTTGATCGGTTTTCACGAGAAACGCAGCAGTTACATCGCTGACATGACCTCTTGCGCGGTGTTGCCGCAGGCGATGTCGGATTTACTGGTGCCTTTGCGCACCCTTTTGGGGCGATTATCCATTTGCGAACGCCTGCCGCAGGTGGAACTGGCCGTGGGTGAACGCTGCACGGCGCTGGTCTTGCGCATTCTCGAATCACTGAACGCCAGCGATGAAGAATTGTTGCGACAGTTCTCTGACCAGCATGGCGTGGCGTTTTATCTGCAACCGAAGGGTCCGGATACCGCTTATTTGTTTCATCCGCCCGAAGCGCGGCTGTCCTACGTCCTGCCGGAATTCGGACTGGAACTCGATTTTCATCCTACCGAGTTTACCCAGGTCAACCACGCGGTGAACCGAGTTCTGGTGCGTCGCGCCCTGCGTTTGCTCGATCCCCTGCCGGGCGATCGCATTGCCGACCTGTTCTGTGGCCTGGGCAATTTTTCCTTGCCGATGGCGCGTCTTGGGGCCGATGTGCTGGGGCTGGAAGGGAGCGAAGCCCTAGTGCGGCGTGCCGAGGAAGGCGCGTTGGCTAACGGCCTGCAGGGGAAAGCCCACTTTCGTGTGGCCAATCTGTTTGAATGCACGCCGGAGTCGCTGGCGGCCCTCGGTTCCTTCAACAAAATGTTGATCGACCCGCCGCGCGAAGGGGCGATGGAACTGATCAAGGCACTGCCGGAGAAGGACGCGCCGCGCCGTATTGTCTATGTCTCCTGCAATCCGGCCACGCTGGCCCGTGACGCCGGGGTGCTGGTTCGGGTACAAGGCTACCGCTTTCGGGCGGCGGGCGTGGTCAACATGTTCCCGCACACCGCCCATGTTGAATCGATGGCGCTGTTCGAAAAATAAAAAAGGCAGCCCGCGGGGCTGCCTTGCCTACGCTTCCTGTGCGTTCAGTCACGTTCGCCGGACAGGGCCATCAGAATGTTCAGCAAATGGACAAAGATGTTGTAGATGTCCAGATAGACGGCGAGCGTGGCGGTGATGTAATTGGTTTCGCCACCGTGCACGATGCGGTTGATGTCGTACAGGATATAGCCGGAAAAGATCAGGATGCAGACGCCGGAAAGGGCCAGAGACAGCGCCGGGATCATGAAGAAAATGTTGGCCACCATGGCCACAAGGGCCAGAATCAGCCCGACAAAGAGGAATTTGCCGAGGAAGCTGAAATCGCGCTTGGTTGTGGCGGCGATACTGGAGAGCACCAGAAAGATGGTGCCTGTGCCGCCGGCGGCCATGGCGATGAGGGTGCCGCCGTTGGAGAATCCGAGCGCGGCGCGCAGGATGCCTGACAGCATCAGGCCCATGAAGAAGGTGAAGCCGAGCAGCAGGGCAACACCCCAGCCGCTGTTCTTGGTGCGTTCGATGCCCCAGAAGAAGGCAAAGGCGATGCCCAGGAACACCAGGAAAGAGAGGAACGGACGCCCTGGCAGCAGGCCAAAACCGGTCTGGACGCCGATCAAAGCACCGAGGATGGTGGGCGCCATCGATACACCCAGCAGCAGGTAGGTGTTTCGCAGCACGCGATTCTGTTGCAGCGCGATGTCCTGGCCGGCAGCAGCGGAGTGGATTTGAAACTGGTCTTGCATGGCTAATCTCCGAAATGAAAAATCCTGAGCCTAAGACTAAAGGAGGTGGCGGAAAGTTGCAATGAAAACCGGCGCCCCTCCGGGTTTGCGCGAAAAATACCCATCTGCCGCGCTCCACGGCATCGTAGTCCTGGCTACGACCTTCGTTGCGCGTCGCGCATCTGAGCATTTTTCGTGTCAAACGCAATCTCCCGGAGGGGTTTTCAACAGCCTGTTACGCTTTTAACGCTACAATTTGGCCTCCTGGGAGGTGTGGCAGAGTGGTCGATTGCACCGGTCTTGAAAACCGGCAAGGGGCAACCCTTCGTGAGTTCGAATCTCACCGCCTCCGCCAATCCCGTTTCCGGTGTGCCGGTGGCGAACCGGCGTGTTGATGGGAGGAGTCTTGGCTTTGTTGGCGAAAACAGTTCTTTTCCTTCTGGTGTGCGCTGTTTTGTGGTTGCTCTGGCGCAAGCCGGGAGCTAGGGGGCGCCGTTCCAGGCAGGATCGGGCTGAAAACATCGTGTGTTGCGCCCATTGCGGCGTCTATGTGCCGCAAAGCGAAAGCGTCGCCGACCAGGGCGTGTTTTACTGCTGCGAGGCGCATCGGTTGGCCGGGAGGCCCAAAGCGTGAAAAACTGGCTGGCCGGATCGTGGGAACCGAACTGGCGTTCGCTTAGCTATTTTAATCTGTACCGTCTGGTCGTTGCCCTCCTGTTGCTGGGCTCCTTGTTTTTGCCCATCACCTGGAACACGCTCCCCGGTTCGTTTGGCCGGCCTTTCCTTGAAGCCTTGATTTACTCCTATTTGCTGGTGGCAGGGTTGGGCTTGTTTTCATCCCTGTCCTGGCGGCAGCGCTTTAATTTGCAGTTGACGGCCCAGATTTGCCTGGATGTTGTCGTCGTCAGCCTGATCATGTACGTGCTGGGCGGGGTCAGCAGCGGCATGGGGTTGCTTCTGATGATTTCGCTGGCGGCGGCCAGCCTGGTTGGTCAGGGGCGCCTGGTGTTGTTTTATGCGGCGGTGGCGGCGCTTGCCGTTCTTCTCCTCCAGTTTATGGGCATCTGGTGGCGCATTTTCGATCCGGCTTCGATTGTCCAGGCCGGGCTGCTTTCCGGAGGGTTTTTTGCGACGGCGGTTTTGGGCCGTTTGCTCGGCAGTCGCGCCATGGCACAAGAAGAACTGGCGCGGCGCCGCGGTGTGGCGCTGGAGAACCAGGACCGCATCAGCCGCCGCATCCTGGAACGCATGCAAGACGGCGTTCTGATCGTTGACTGTGGCGGCAAAGTCGTTGGCCGCAATCCTTGCGCCACCGAAATGCTGGGGATTCCCATGGCGGATAGTATTGATTTGGATTCCTGCGCGCCCAGACTGGTCGAGGCGTTCAGGCGCTGGCGCCAAGGCGGGAGCGGCGTCGTTGAATTTGAGGGTCTCCAGGGCGGCAAATTGCGCGCACGTTTTGAAGCGACCAATAGCAGCGAAGGCGAATCCTTGGCCTTTATCGAGGATGTCAGCCGTATCCGCAGCCAGGCGCTGCAGCTCAAACTGGCCTCGCTTGGGCGCCTGACGGCGAGCATCGCCCACGAGATCCGCAATCCGCTGGCGGCGATTAGCCATGCCAGCGAGCTGTTGCAGGAGGAGTGCCAGGGGGGAACGCATGACCGGCTCTTGCGGATCTTGCGCGACAACGTTTTCCGGCTTGACCGCATCGTTCAGGACATCCTGCAACTTGGTCGTGGCAGTCAGACGCAGCCCGAGCGTTTGCGGCTGGATGAATTCCTGCCGGCCTTCGTCGAGGATTTTTGCGCGGTCGAGCAGGTTGCGGCCGGCGTTGTCTGTTTTGAAAGCAAGCCGCTGGAGATGCTTTTTGACCGTGCGCAACTGCTGCAGGTGTTGTGGAATCTAGCGGGAAACGCGCTGCGGCATGCCAGCGGCGGGCCTGGCAGCATCCGGCTTGAGGTGGCGCAGGGCAGGGAGGGGCGCGTAGAATTGCATGTGATCGATGACGGCCCGGGAATTCCGGAGGGCTTCCGCGACCAGATTTTTGAGCCTTTTTTCACGACTCGGGGCCAAGGACTGGGCTTGGGTTTGTTCATTGCCCGTGAGTTGTGTGAGGCCAACGGCGCTAGTCTGCAGCTTCGCCATGGTGAGAGCGGGCACTTTGTCATTGTCGGGGGTGAAGAGTGGCAGCAAGCCGAAGCGAGCGCCGGGCCAAAAGCGAACTGAATCGAGTTCTGGTCATCGATGACGAGCCGGATATCCGGGAATTGATCGATTTGACTCTGACTCGCATGGGGCTGGAGTCCGATAGCGTTGGATCGGTGGCAGAGGCCAAGGCTCGTCTCGAAGAGCGGAGCTATCAGCTTTGCCTAACAGACATGCGTTTGCCGGACGGGGACGGGCTTGAGATCGTCCGCCATGTCGCCGAGCAGTACGTCGAAACGCCGGTGGCGGTGATTACCGCCTTCGGCAGCGCCGAAAATGCGGTGGCCGCCTTGAAAGCCGGTGCCTTCGACTATCTGGCCAAGCCGGTCGGGCTGGAGCAGTTGCGGACCTTGGTCAAGTCGGCGCTGAAATTGCCTGGCAGCGAGTCGCGGGTTGATTCCTCGCAATCCCTGCGCGGCGAATCGGTGGGGATGCAGCAAGTGCGCGGCATGATCGAAAAACTGGCGCGCAGTCAGGCGCCTGTCTATATCTCCGGCGAATCGGGCAGCGGCAAGGAACTGGCGGCGCGTCTCATTCATGCGCACAGTCCGCGCGCCAATGCGCTTTTTGTTCCGGTAAATTGCGGTGCAATCCCGGAAACCCTGATGGAAAGCGAGTTTTTCGGTTACCGCAAGGGGGCGTTTACCGGTGCCGATAGCGAGCGGGATGGGTTTTTCCAGGCGGCCAGTGGTGGCACCCTGTTTCTCGACGAAGTGGCCGATCTGCCTCTGGCCATGCAGGTCAAGCTCCTGCGCGCCATCCAGGAGAAACGTGTGCGCAAGGTCGGCAGTACCACTGAAGAACCGGTCGATGTGCGGATTATCTGCGCCACCCACCGCAACCTGCGTGAATGTGTGGACAAGGGAAGTTTCCGCCAGGATTTGTATTACCGGCTCAATGTGATCGAGCTCCGCATGCCGCCGCTGCGCGAATGTCAGGATGATATTGCCGCGCTGGTCGATGCCATTCTCGTCCGCCTTGGATCGGAGGCGCGGCTTTCCGCCGACGCTTTGCGGGCGCTGGAGCATTATTCTTTTCCGGGCAATGTGCGCGAACTGGAGAACATCCTGGAGCGGGCGACCGCGTTGTGTTCGGGCGCGGTGATCGAGGTCGAGGATCTTCACCTGTCCGTAGTGGAATCCCCGGAAGACAAGGCTGGGCGCGGCAGTGAGACTTTGGACGATTACCTGAACCGGCTGGAGAAACAGGCAATTCTTGATGCGCTGCAAAAAACCGGCAATAACCGCACGGCAGCAGCGCGCCTGCTTGGCATCACCTTCCGCTCGATGCGCTACCGGCTTGAACGTTTGGGGATCGAATAATGCAGGAAGGGTGGAGCGACGACGGTTGGTTAGAGGGCGTTCGGCGGGTCAATTCCCCCAATTTTGGAATACGCCCGGCGGCAACGGAAGTGTCGCTCGTCGTCATTCACAACATCAGTCTGCCGCCAGGGGAGTTCGGCGGAGACGCAGTGGAGCGCCTGTTCACCAACCGGCTCGACCCGATGGCGCACCCCTATTTTGCGGCGATCGCCGGTCTTCAGGTTTCGTCGCATTTTTTTCTGCGGCGTGACGGCGAGGCGGTGCAGTTCGTTTCTGTGGACTGCCGCGCCTGGCATGCGGGCGCTTCCTGCTGGCGCGGTCAGCAGGAATGCAACGATTTTTCCGTCGGCATCGAGTTGGAAGGCACCGATGACACGCCCTACACGGTGTTACAGTACAAGCGACTGAAAACGCTGATGCAGGCGCTGTGTCGGCGCTACCCGATCCGCGAGGTGGCGGGACATTGTCACGTCGCGCCTGGCCGCAAGACCGATCCCGGACCGCTTTTTGACTGGGATTTTCTCAAGAAGCATTTTCCCGGGCTGGTTTTTCCATAATGTGCAGGAGCAGTCATGGATTCGCGTACCTGGTCTTATTTCAGGCACCCTTTCCCTAAGGCTGAAGGGTTTTCCGCCTACCGCATGCCGGGGCTGGTGGTACATCTCCCGGTTCTGCTGATCGTTCTTTCGTTCGGTTTCTGGCTGTGTTCAGGGGAAGCGCTCCTTCTGCCGCTCTTGCTGGTGTATTTGGTGATCGGCCTTTATCTCGGGCGCGACCTGGCCATCCTGGCGCATTACAACCCGCTGATCACCATCGCCGTTCTGGTGGCGGCCTTTTTCACCATCGGCGTCCACCCCGATTGGCCGGCCGTTCCGCCGGTTGCGGCTGTGGGGGGCACCTTCCTGCTCGCCGCCCTGTTTTTCAAATATGTGCATTGGTGGCTGGACAGGATGACGGAAGATCTGCCGGAATTGCACCGGCTGGTGCTGGACGGCAGCGCGAAGAAACTGGAAGCCGCTTTGGCGGCCGGCGCCGATCCCAATCTCGAGGAGACCGATTCCTTCAATCATTTCCGGCCACTGCATGTGGCGATTGAAGGGCTGGAGGATCAAGTCCGCATTAGTCGGGTTGCTGATGTGCTTGTGGCGCATGGCGCCGATATCAATTTCCCTTCGCGTTACGGAACGCCGCTGCAACTGGCGATCAAGCGCGAAAAACCTGATGTGGCGCGACATTTGCTGCAGCTTGGCGCTTCACCCAATCAGGCCGACGGTAGCGGCAATACGCCGCTGCATTATGCCGTCGAAACTGGGGATGAAAGCCTGATCGCGGATCTGATCGCGGCTGGCGCCGACATCAATCCGGTTGGGGGCGAAAGGAGCCTGTTGGGTGTGGCGGTCTGGGCGGGCCATCTCGATCTGGTGCCCGGGCTGATCGGCAAGGGGGCGAAAGCCAGGCCGGATGATATCGCCTTGACTTCTGTTGCCAGCATGAACGATCCCAAGGCCTGTGCAAACGCTCAGCTGCTTCTGGATGCCGGCGCCGTCATCAGCGACGAAGTCCTTTATGCGGCAGCGACGCCGGAAATGATGCGCTTTTCTGCTGAACACGGGGCTAGTGTTGAAAGATTGTGTGCCGCTGGCAAGAACCCGATCTTTGTCCGCGGTAGCGATGACAATCGCGCCGAACGCCTTTCGACCTTGCGCGAGCTGGGTTGCGATCTTTGCGCCTGTGACGAGGAGGGATGTAATGTCTTGCATGAAATCGTCAAATATTATTGGGCCATGCCCACCCTACCGGAAATTCTTCCGGTGCTGCAAGCGGCTGGATTAGATGTCAATGCCGCCGATCCGGAAGGCAACACGCCGCTGCATATGCAGGTTGCTGCCTTGGTACCACTCTTGACTGGCGAGGTGCTGGTTTATGGCGAAGGCGATAAATTGCCGGTCAAAAAGGCCCTTGCCTTGATCGAGCCGTTGTTGGCAGCCGGCGCCAAGCCGGAAATCACCAATGGGCAAGGCGAGAATGCGGTGGCGCTGGCCAGCCGGCTCAAGGCGCCCAAGGCCTTCATCAAGGCGCTGGCACGCCAATACGCTTAGTCTGAAAGAAGGCGTAGCGCTTCTGCGGCGGCAATACCTTCGACCGCCAGCACCTTGCGCCGCGAAGTCTGGCCGCTTTTCAGCGTGATACGGCTTTTGGCGAGCTTCAGGCGTTCGGCGAGAAAGTCGATCAGCGCCGCGTTGGCCTTGCCCTCGACGGGTGGTGCATTGAGGCGGATTTTCAGAGCGTCGCCGTGTGTTCCGGCAATTTCCGTCTTTTTGGCGCCGGGCTGGATGTGCAGGGTCAGTGTGATGCCGCTGCTACCGGTGTGGAGCCAGTTGTTCACAGCAGCATCAGCAGGGCCTGGATCAGCACGATCAGCACCAGGGGCGAGAGATCGATTCCCGCGATGGGCGGCAGAACCCGGCGGATCGGGTCAAGGAAGGGGCGGGTGAATTGGTGAAGCGGCCCGGCCAGTGGGGAATGAGGATTGATCCAGGACAGCAGCGCCTGGAGGAGCAGGGCAAAAAAGAACAGATGGAGCGTTTGGCGGAAGAGGCCCAATAACGCAAGCCAAGCCATAAACAGGGCCAGGTGGGCATCATCGGTGAACATCAGGCGCGGCGGCAGCAAATAGATCAGAAAAGCGAGGGCGAGTTGTAACAGATAGGCAGGCAACAGGCTGGCCAGATCGAGGCTGCGCCAAGACGGGATGATGCGGCGCAGGGGGCGGACGGCCCAGTGCGTCAGTTTCACGACGAATTGCCCGAACGGCCCGAGGAAGGAGACGCGCAGGATCTGCATAAAAAAACGCAGCAGAAACAGAATGGTGAAAAAGCCGAAGACGGCTTCGAGCAGAAAGAGGGCGGCGCGGGTCATGGTGCGGCGTCCTGATCGAGCATTTGGCCGAGTTCGATGCTGCGGGCGTTGGCGGCGCGCACTCCGGCCAGGATGGTCTCCTTGATGCCGGCATCCAGCATGGCGCGTAAAGCGGCCTCGGTGGTTCCGCCCTTGGAGGTGACGCGCTGGCGCAAGACGGTCACGTCCTCTTCCGAACGGATCGCCAGTTGGGCGGCGCCGGAAAAGGTTTGCAGAGCGAGCTGGCGGGCTGCTTCGGGTGTGAAACCGAGGTCGACGGCGGCCTGCTGCAGGGCTTCGATGAACAGGAAGACATAGGCCGGGCCGCTGCCGGAAATGGCGGTCACGCCGTCGATCCTGGCTTCATCGTCGATCCACACTGTGGTGCCGACAGCCTTCAAGACGCGGTCAGCCGCAGCGCGCTGTTCGGCGGATACTTCCGGCAGGGCGCACAAG